>JASHPN010000141.1 GCA_030038175.1 Verrucomicrobiia bacterium | reverse complement strand
CGACGTAATTCAGGTGGTTAAATTCGCCATACGCGGCGACATCGCCCCAGTCATAAATGACGTTATTGCGAAAATCGGCATCCACCATGCCCTGGAAGCGGACATTGCGGGCCAGGTTATGCGCAAACAAATTGTGATGCCACGTGACGCGATTCCCTCCGGCGATCGAGGCATACCCGTGCCCGGCAAAATTCAGGCTTTCGCTCAGGATACACCATTGGATCGTGATAAGATCGCTGCCTTTGGTCGTCGAAAGAATTGTATCCGTCGTCCAACTCAACGAAAGGTGATCGGCAATGCAAATTTTCGCGCCATCAATGAAATAAAGGGCATCCTCCCCGCCGCCGCCCCGGTAATAGCTCATCGGCCTGGCATGGCTGCGAACGTCCTCATCGCCAACCCGTATGCGAAAATAGCGCAAGACCACGTCATGGGTGTGAACGGTGATGCCGTAATTGCGAAGCGTGATACCTCCGCCCGGGGCATCCTGGCCGTCTATCGTTATAAACGGCTCGGTGATATTGATCACTGATTTTAGCGAAATCTCGCCTCCGACCCGAAAATGGATTCGGCGCGGCCCCGATGTTTCAATTGCCGCTCGCAAACTGCCAGGTCCGGAATCGGCAAGATTATCCACATATAAAGTTGCACCGCCGCGCCCGCCCGGCGTGTAAGCGCCATAACCTTCCGCTCCCGCGAAAGCAGGGTCGCCTTTTGCAATGGCCAATGGAAAAGGTGAGAACTTCGTCCAGAGCGGCTCGGGAATTGACGGAGCCGGCCGCGTGTAGGTAACGGGCGCGCCGTCAGGATAAACACTGACGTTCTTCAACACCAGGTCGTCGCCGTTTTTGCCGCCATGATAAGTCAATTTCCAGCGATAAGTGTGGCCCTGATATAGCGCCGTGATGTCGCTCCCTTCCGGCAGATCATCAAACGTTCCGCGTGTCGGCCTGTGTGCGGAGACGAGCGTGACGTCATCGCGCGGCGGAACGGCATCCAGGCCAATCTGTAAACGGCAATGGCTGAGGGCATCATGGATGATCCGCAACCCATCCGCGCGGGATTGAATGGTAACGGGCGTCACCCCATGCGCGTCGAGTGTAAACGAAAGCGTTGAATTGCCGGGCTGACCGTTCGTGGCCGCCAATCCTTCAATATAGACGTAGTCCAGCGCGTCAATGGCTGTGGGGCCTGATCCCGCAATGGACAACAGCGATTCCGCGCCCAGTCCCGCGCCAACCATCAACGTTCGCCCAATGAAACTCCCGCCTTCAATCCGGAGCGTGGCTTTAGTGGCGCGTCCCGGCACCGAACTCGCCGCGCCAACAAAAACATCCATGACACAGTCCACGGCTCCGTCCCGGAGATCAAATTCACCCTGACTGCCGTCATATTCCCCCACCCGCAATGAATCCTGCATCAGCACAAGCTGCCCGCCATCCAACTCGACGCGGGCGCGGTCACCACCGTCGAGTCCCACTTCCAGATCCGCGGCCAGCCAGGTTCCGGACGGAATCACGAGTGTTTCATTTCCGTGAACCTCGGCGCGCTTGTAAGCATCCGGCAAACCATCGGACCAGCACGCTGCGTTGGTCCAGTCTCCCAAACCCGAAATCCAGCGCGTTTCATCGGACTCACCTTCTGCAAAGATCGTGCACGCGCTCAAGGCGCTTATCAAGATACAGATGGTAATCCGCGCGACCCTCATCTCTGTCGGTTTTCGTTTCGAGAAATCATGCTCGGATCATTTCCCGTGGCAACCGAAAAAGGGTCAACGATTGCCGCAGAGCGCACCTCGGTTTTTGAGGATCAAAAGAGGCAGAAGATGTCGCCCCGATGGGGCTCGACATATTGTTGGATCTTTTACTACACAGATGTCGTGCCTACGGCGCTAGCGGCCCCAATGGATCGCCCTGCGGCACACGTACAAGCCCCGTTCAGGGGCGGCATCTTTATACAAAATGCCCAAAAATAGAACAACCCCGTTTGGGGCGACATATTCTTACTATCTAACGACAACTCAGTTGCGCCCCACATGGCCGGAGTGGACCGCGGTCCCGATTCCGAATCGGGATGTTAATTGGGACCGTCACCGTAATGTGCGAATCTTGACCTTTTCGGCAATAACTTAGCCTAAGGAGTCAATATTTTTCCCACTTTCTCAAGCTGTGCTTCGTGTCCTCAAAAAACCAACCCGCCCTGCCCAGAAGGCTTTTTTCTAATATTATGATGTCCCTAATCGGTTCGTTATATTTCTGGGCGATAGTATTTAGGTTGTATATTTTCCCGTCGCCAAAGCCCCACCGTAGCCGCAACGCCTCAAATTGTCTGCTTGTCATCTCCGCCGGACGCGTCCCGTTAAAAAACTCGTGAAAATCCGCGAAAGTTTCAACAATTCGATTTTCGAAAATCGTAGGTTCGCAATCGCCAAACTCTTTAGCGACCTTCGCCGGGTCTGGAAATCGTCCATTTTCATTTCGAAAATAATGTGCAAAAGCAAGCATCCTCAACAAAAGCGGCAGAAATTCCAAATCTATCGGCCGTTGGACGTGCTCCATAGCACCGGCGACCAAATATTCTGCTTCGAATCGGTTACTACGCCGCTGATTGCAGCCGTCGCACAGTAGGCGAATATTATGCTCGTCCGAACTACCACCCTTCGAATGTGGAATAATATGGTCAAAATGAATATCCCCATCCTGAACGCTTTTTCCGCAAACACTACAGATCTGGTTCTCTCGCTTCAGGACGCGAAACTGCACGCGCCTTGGTATATTTCGTGAGATATTTCGAAGTTCCTTCGTCTCAGAAAATGGTTCGGCAACGTAAAACACTGGGCAATCGTGACCGAAAATCCTGCAACTTTGGGAATCTCGTTCTCCTTTAATTGGAAACTCTTCTACTATTGGTCCGTATGGGCAATACTTGAGTTCCCAGCATGGTTTGCACACGGCCTTGACGCGCCTATTCCAGTTGACTCGCTCCCGAAAACTCTTGAAAGGATCTGAATTTAGGTTGGGCATTCTTTTATCGTGCACATTCAGAACTCTCGTGTCGAGCCTGGCCTATTGTCGTCGGACACCTTTGTAGCCGACCGCACTGCTACTTAGTCTCGCTGTCTTCCCACGCAATTCGCCCACTTTTGCAGTTTTGCGAATGGCGAACAGGGCCGATCGATCAAAAGCATTCTCGACTCCGACTCGACGAATTCGATTTACAAAATGTTGCATTGAGATACAGTCGAGATGCTCAATATGGCACTTTTTCCGTGATCCATGTTATGAAAAACATCTTTTCAGGCTTCTACCCGAATTCCACAGAAAAAATCGATTTGACGCTTAAGGGCACACTGGTGACTTTTGACGCGAATGTCTTGCTTAATTTATACAGATACCCACTCAGTGCATCGGAAGACATCTTTCGCCTGATGGAAGGTTTGGGCGACAAGATTTGGTTACCCTACCACGCCGGACTCGAATATCAAAGGAATCGTTTAGTTGTAATAGCTGATCAGAAACGGAGATTTCGCGAGGTCAAAACGACAATCGAGAAAGGCATTGAATCGATTGAAGGGGATCTCGGCAAGCTCCAATTGCAAAAGCGCCACTCGACAATAAACATTTCAAAACTGTTATCCGACTTACACATTGCTCGGGACGATTTCTTCGCTGCGCTCGAAGAAAAGGAAGCCGCCCAACGAGATGTTACCGATGACGACCCAACCCGAGAACGTTTGAACATCCTTTTCCGAGACCGCATCGGCAAGCCGCCGGACCAAGACTGGATCAAAAAAGTCGAAGAAGACGGCAAATCAAGATACACTGCCAAATGTCCTCCGGGATACTGCGACCAAGCGAAGGCAGGTGAAGTATTCACCCACGAGGGCGCAGTTTACAAGCGAGAATTCGGCGACCTCTTTCTTTGGAAGCAATTATTGGAATACGCCAAAAACCAAGACGCGAAACAGCTCATTCTCGTGACCGATGACGACAAGGAGGACTGGTGGTAGATTGCTGAATCGGCAGGACCAAAACGTATCGGACCCCGACCTGAGTTAATTGAGGAAATGAAACGGCTGGGAGGCGTAGAACATTTTTTCATGCTGAATAGCGAGCGTTTCGCTCCACTGTTCTCAAAGCTCCTCAAAATCGAACTCAAGGCAGGGACCATCGAGCAGGTAAAAGACGTCAGGTCCACGCTCGCTGAGGCACTGACCGTGCCCTGCCCGTGTTGCGACCAAAATGCCCAGGTGCAACTCGGAAGGACCCCGGGGTCAAGCGCATTGCATTTTTGCTCAAACTGCAAAACACGGTTCCATATTCACCGCTCATCCGATGGAAACGTATTCACACGGGAATGGGGCGCTTCCAAAGAACTTTTTCAGGATACACATCGAGTCGTTGCTGTTTGTCCGAAATGTTCTCAATCGGTCCCGGCAAATTTTCGCGACGACGAGATATCCACACAACGGTATTGCATGAACTGTTGTTCTCTGCTCACTATTGATGCAAGTGGCCAAGTACTGTCGAGTCAGCCATCTTCCCCGGTTGTAGGAGCCAAAGTTACTGGGCAAGGAAATTTAATTTATATATATTGCCCTCGCTGTCCCGCGGCTCCGCCACGTAGGCCAATGTGGCAAGATGGTCCGTTGGTACGAACCTTTTGCCCAAGTTGCCTAAATGTAATTGAAGGGAAGCAAACAGTAACTTGACGGTATGACAGGCGAGAGTTTTCACTCCCGCCCGTCATGGATCTTGCATGGTTTATTCAGATTTAACTCTTGCCATATTCAAAATTGCTTCGTCTGATGCTGCCGGAGCGCGACTGTGTCCCGTCTGCGGGACCAGCCGCAGCACTTTCGCCATGGCTTGGGCAATGGCGATGCGCAAGACTTCTCGCTGGCCACGTGCTGCGGCTGGTGCTCTCGCAAACAGCCGCGCTCCAGCTAAGGCGCCAGTGTTCGCTCCGCAAAATAAATCGCGGGCGGAGAAAAAATCTCCGCCCGCGTTGTGGTCAACTATTTTCGCCGTCTGCGTCGGATTCAGGCGGCAGCCGGGACCGGGCTGCTTTTTGGAAAAGCGGCGGCGCGCAAGGCGTTCACCGGCTGGTTGTCCACCAATCCGAATTCCCTCAGCATGTTCACGCTGACGATGCGCCCGGCAAACTGGCGGGCCGGCAGATACTCGTCAATCAGTTTGAGCACTCGCGCGTAATCTGCGTCCTCGGGATCAATGGACGTATACGAATCCTTATACTTCGATTCCGCTTCACCCAGCCCCGCATAGACTTCTACTGGATTCTCATCAGCCAGCGGATTGCGCTTGAAGAAGAGCCGCGCGTCATCACGGATGATGCGCCGATCGCCCAGGAGCCAGACCAGTACCGATCCGCCTTGCAGACTGGTACGTGCGTTGGTCACGAGTTCCGTGCCGGACGGGCGGCCCATCAGGATCGAGCGTATGAGCAGCGCGGTGTCCGCGGGGATTTCGCCCCCGCCGATCAACTCGATTTGAAGAACGTTTGGTTTATTTTTGAGGGCCGCTTCCAATTTCAGGGCCCGTTTGACGTAATACAAATCGTCGTAGGCAGGCAGTTTGAAACGGAAATCGGCAATCTGTTTTCTTTGGCGTGTTTTCATAAAATACCTTTCTCAATAGAGTGTTTATTTAAACGTGCGGGCGGAAACTTTCGCCTCCGCCCGCAGTGCTACTTAACCTCGTGGCCTTCGGGAACCACAGGATTTTTGGCCGGCTTGAGCGACAAACGCCCGTTTGAGTTCAGCCGGGAAAATCATGTCCTTCACTTCGACTGCGAGGACATTGATGCCGATCCTGGCGGCTTGCGGCTGCACACGAGCCAAAAGCTGCGCGCCGATATCGAACCGCTGGTTGAGCAGCGCCTCGACGGCGACGCCGCTGACGACCGCGCGCAGAGCAATCTGAGCGGCGTTGTAGAGATCGCCAGGCCAGCTCTGCGTTTCGTGCACAGCTTTCACTGGGTCCGTTACCTGGTGCGTGACAATCAGGCTGATCTTCAGGTTGACGTGGTCGGCTGTGAGAACTTCCCGGCTGGAGACGAGCGTGGACGCTTTGCGCAGGTCAATCAAATTCATAGTCCAGCCACGGCCCCAAACGACATGGCGGCCCGCATTATTGCGCCGCACGAACAGGCCATGATGATACACAAGTCCGGTCCAACCCTCCGGCACACAAAAGACGCGCCGGAATTTGTCGAGCACGGGCCAAACCGCAACCGCGGCCGCGCTGATGACAAGTGCAATCGTCGCAAACAGTATTATGTAGTTCATAGTGCCTCCTTTCTATATTGTTTTGTTCAAATTCATTCATCCGCAAAAAATTTATTTGCATAGGAATAAAATCTGCTCTTAATTTCGCGCGTGCAGGCAAAAATCATTTGTCCATCGTGCCGAACGGAGATTCCGTTGGATGACGTGAACGTTTCCACGGACGTCGCGCTGTGCCGCCATTGCGGCCAAAATTGGAGTTACGCGGAACTGATTCAGGACAATACAACCGAGATTGATCTGTTGAACCCGCCCAAAGGCGCGTGGTTCCGGGACACGCCTCCGCGCGGATTTCAAGCCGGCGTTTCCACACGGTCTGCGATTGCTTTCTTTCTGGTTCCTTTTATGTGTGTCTGGTCGGGAATATCCCTGGGCGGAATCTATGGAACACAATTTGCCAGGGGACATTTTAGCCTCGGCATCTCATTGTTTGGCATTCCGTTCATTTTGGGCACGCTGCTCTTTGGCGGCGCTGCCGTGATGTCGGCATGTGGCAAAGTAACGGTAACCGTGGAGGGTGATGACGGCATATTATTTACGGGTGTTGGTCCCATCGGACTTCGCCGCCGTTTTAGCTGGCGAAACGTAACGAAAGTCCGCCTCACGGAGACCTACGGCCGCCGCTCCGTTTGCCAACAAATTACTTTTGATGGCCTGAAACAATACAATTTTGCCGGCGGCATAAACAGCGAACGGCTAAACTTTATGCTCGCGGCCTTGAGAAAAAAATGGCGGGAGACGAACCACTCTCCCGCCTGATCCCTTTTGGGCTACGGCACGATTTCCAGGCGCGGCTTGGCGCCGAAGCGCCGCACCGGCAGAAACGTCAGCTTCACATTGGGCATCGGCCGGATCCGGATGATCCGGGCCGGTTTATAGCTCGTGCGATAGAGCAATTGGCTGCGATAACGGATTATGGGTTTCATATTTTTCCTTTGGTTGATGGTTGATGGTTTAATGGTTGATGGCTGAGGAAAGGGGCACGTTCACCTCAAGAGGTTCATTCCCGACTCGCCGCACAGGCGTCAAGTTAAGCGTAGATCTATTGTTGTCTTCCAGGCCAAAGGCCTGAACCATAGTAGCCGAGGGCAACGCCCTCGGAATAAGGTAAAAGGGTCATTTGCCCTGAAGGGGCAATCCAAAAAACAACAGCTTTATCAATGTGATTTTGGAGCGCCCCTACAGGGCGCGGAGATTCAATTCCGCCGGTTCCGAGGGGGTTGCCCTCGGCTACTATGGCCTTGCGCTTTCAGCGCGTCCCACTCGGATTCAGCAATGGCTAAATTTCGGGCTGAAACCGCCTCTTCAAGCGGAGAAGATGATTTTCAACAGGCTGGCGTCGTGATTTACATCGGTCCCCACAGCGCATAAATGCCAGGGGCCACACGTTCGTGGTCATATTGCGATGCCGGAGCAAAATAATTGCTCGCGTCTTCGTCGTTTTGAAATACCCGGACACCGCAGACAAAACCGCCAAACCCATTTTTACAAATACCAATGTTTGGCGGGATGTTCGTATTGTCTATATGGTCGTTTATCACATACATCGGAGATAACATCCGGATGCTTGGGGCCAAATCTGAATACTCAGGTTTTAAATGACCAATGCGGTCGTCTTTTGTTGGCCAATTTTGGAGGAGTTTCAAGCAATCATTCCGCAGCCCGGCGTTAACCGCTCTGCGAACCTCGCGAACACAGAGCATTCTTCCTGCTGTCAACCCAACTCCCCATGCGATGACGAAGGCAATAAAACCCACGAAAAGGAAACCAAAAAAGAAAATAAAAAAACCTATTTGCGTTCTATGTTTACGAGCCTCCTGAACCGAAATCCATCCAAGGTGCGTTACCCAAATGATCCATATACTAATGCCCACCAAAAATATCGGAATGGAAGAGAACGACTCCCAGCGGCTGCTAATCATGCCATAAATCCATACAAGCAGCGACGCACTGACGAGGGTCGCTGAAATAATATACGGTCTGCCGCGCATAGGAGTTTCGCCGATCATAGCCGCTGAATCTCTCGGCCCGCAAGCAAGGACATCTTCCTTTGTCTGCGGGTCGCAATGACCGTGAAAATTAAAAGGGCCGGAGGTCGCGTCGGCCTGGTGGCCGTCCGCAAGGACCCTCCGGCCCATGCCATTTCAACAAAGAACAAACACCTCTTGGCGATCTATTCGATCCCAACCCGCGGTTTCACGGCGGCTGTTTCGGTGTTTTGGGGCACACCTCCTCCGAAGCCCTTAAATTGTAAATTCGAGCTAAATCGTTTCGGCGCAGGTTCCGGATGGCGATAGACATACCACACCGGTTGAGAGCCACGGCTCTCTTGCGCCATTTTTAGTTTGTCACTGACTGACATCACCTGGATGTCTCTTCTTTCTTAATCACAGATTACTTACCTTCAAACATTTACATGGTTGCGCAGGCAAATAAAAAACCCCGCTTACAAACTCGTAAGCAGGGTTGGATAAAGCCTATCTCGATTCTTCACCTGCCTACGCCCGGTCTATCCCAATTAACTTCGAGCGGTTGCCCGATAGAAGCCGTGGATAGACCCAGGCTAAACGTATAACCACAGTTGTAGCGGTTATGACGCGCCCCGGTAGTTTTCGGGAATGCCATAATCGGCCAACCATTGGTTGATATGTTTAAGCAAGTTTTCATCGAACGAACAGACGTTTAACATAATGATGCGGTTAAAGTCAATAACTTTTTTCAAAAAAGTGAATTCCCTCTGTAACAACATATCAGGATGACTTGATGCGAAAAGAGCTTGCGCCCTTCCGCTTCGAAGGCAATCTTACCACAGCAATAACGACACGCGATTTTATGAACCTATCCGCGCGCTCAGAGTTTAAGCCGGCCATTGTTTTAGCACTGGTCTTGACCAGCCAACTCGCCGTCGCTGATGTAGTCCGCGTGCAGCACCACGCCCGGGCGCTCAGTCTTTTTCCGCCCTATTTCGCCTGGAACAACAATTTCAGCGGCCAACCCATCGGCTGGCAGGCGGGCACCAACGATGCGCCGCAATGGACGGCCAATTTCGATTTTTCGACCAACCGGCTTTACGGTTATCCGGCGAGCGCGCGCGGCTGGCATTACGGATGGAATCCAACGGGCGACAATTTGTTTCCCCGGCAATTGTCGGCCACGGCAGACATCCCCTGCTCCTTCTCCTACACCTGCGGCGGCAGCGACCTGCACGGCGACTTCGCTTACGACATGTTTTTGCGGCACGACGATCGAAAAGCCAAACCGCAATTGGAAGTCATGGTCTGGGCGGGGAATAATTCCCGGCCCATTGGCCAGGTCATCGCGACCAATATCACGGCGGCGGACGGTATTACCTTCGATCTTTGGGCGGGCACAAACGCGGGCGCCGGCTATTACGTCTATTCGTTTGCGCCGCACCACAAAACCGACCAACTTCCGACTCAAGGCAGCCTGAACGCGGACATGATGGAGTTTTTCCGCCGGCTGCCGGATAACGAACATTTTAGCAAGGACATGTACCTGGACGTGGTTGAAGCCGGCTTTGAAGTCGTGCGCGGCCACGGCTGGGTGGCCTGCGACCGGTTCAGTTGCGAGGCTGATTGAGCAGACGCCCTTACCGCTGCGGCTTGAGCGTGATGAATACCACGTCGTTTTCGCGCAAAATAAATTGCCGCTCGAAGTTCCCGTCGCGGCCAATTCTTACGGTTTTGACCAGCAATGGCGCGCCGCTGTCTTTGGATTTGATTTCGGTGACTTGCGCCCTCGTCAGTTGCGCGGGCACGCCCAAATCCCGATAGGTATCATAGGGATCGTTGACGCGGTAACCAACCTTGTAGATTTCCATCAGGTATTTGCCCCTGCGCAAATGCGACAAATCCAGGGTAACGTTGTCTTTTGGATGCGAAGGCAAATCGCGCGTGTAAAAGACCTGGTTGATCATATTCGTGCGGGGAAATATGTTCGTGAAATTCCAAATCAATGCCTGCACGCCACCGGAATTGTCACGGCAAATCCATGAGGATGGGTCATTGTCCTTCAATTCCGCCGGGCCGAGTTCGTTCAAAAACTTATAAGCGTAAAACGCCGGCTTCCGGATGTCCTGGTAATTGATCAAGCCGAAGCCGCCGTGAAACGGCGTCCAGCGCGGCCCGGCCTCCTCGAAAATGTCCGTGAACGTCCAGTAGGACATGGCTTGCGCCGCATCGCCGCATTGCTTGAGTTTGTCCAAAATGTAGGCCGCGCTGAGGTAGCTGTCATGGAACGGGTCTGTGGGCGTATAAGAGGAACTCCATTCGGTAAAATAAAGCGGCAGCCCGGGCATTGCCGACTGGCCGATTTCCCGCCGTACGCGTTTGACGTCGCCCCAAATGGAGTCGGGATTCGGTGACAACACCGTGCCGGAAGCGCCGGTTGCGTCCAGGTAGCCGCGTTCCACCCCATAAGTATGGGTGGAGATAAAATCCAGCGGCGCGTGATTGGTGTCGCAAAAATGGATGAACTCCGGCACCCATCCGCAACCCGCCGTCGCCGGGCCGCCCACCCGATAATCCGGAGAAACGCTTTTAATGGCGCGCGCCGTGGCGGCGTAAAAATCGAAATATTGTTGCTGCGTGCCGGTCCAAAAAGCGCCTTTGAGATTAGGCTCATTCCAGACTTCGAAATACCAGGTTCGCACCTCGGCATCACCATAGCATTCGCGTTCGTGGAGGACAAACGCGCGAACCAGGCCGGCCCATTTGTCCGGATCTTTGGGCGGCGTGACGTTGCCATGCCACCAGAAAATCGTTTTGGAACCGCTCGCCAACGCCGAGGGCATAAAGCTCAATTCCACAAATGGTTTCATCCCGATGCTTTGAAGAAAATCGTAAAGCTCGTCAATGTATTGCCAGTTGTATTCAGGATTGCCATGGGCGTCCTCCCGGTACACGCCCATATCGTCGGTAAACAAACCGTGCATGCGGATGTATTTGAAGCCGCACTCACCGTGCGCGCAGGTGAGCTGCCGCTGCCAGTCGGCGCGCAAGCCCTCATTCGCACGACCCGCGCCGACGCAGAACTTGAACATGGTATCAAGCGGGCCGTTGGTCTGCCGAAGATCGGCGGAAATCAGCCGCTGCGTCAGGCCGCCCGGATCGCCGAGCGCATGGCCGGCCGCGAACAAAGCGGCCAGGACGGCCAGGCAAATTGCCGTCCGTTTTAGGTCCATTCTTCGAATTATAAAAGGCATGCCAATGGCACCACGCGCGCGCCGGCCATTACCGCGTTTCATCGGCGGACGCCCGGGCGTTTTCCTGGTTCTCTTCCGGCGCAAAAACCGCGTAACTGTGCGGCGGCAGATGTGCCTTAAACGAAACGCGGTCTTCGAGATTCTCATAGCGCCGGTTCCACCAGTTGCGAGGCGGCGGCAATTGGCCCTCGAGCGTTTCCCCGGTAACAACATTTTTTAGTTCGGTCGCGTTGCCCAGCGTGGAAATTTTAACGTCCGCCGACGACGACGAATAATTTTGCACGATAAACGCGCCATTGTCATACGCAAACAGAGCCACGCGCGCCGGACCGTCCAGACGCACGGGAAAACCGCGCATGACGTAATCCTTGATGGCCGTGGTCACTTCCGGCGGCAGCGCGTAAAGGTCGTTGAAATTGTCGGGCATCGTCCACACGTACAGCACGCCTTTAGAATAGCGGTTCATTAATAGCAACGGAAATCCATTGCCGCTGGCCTCGGCGCGCACGAGCGACCAGGAATCGTTCGTCAGAAAATCAATCTCCGGGAACAGCACGTCGGCGTTGGTATCGCCGTCGAGCGTGGAGAAATTGCCCGCGCCGTACCCGCCGGCATATTTGTGCGCGAGGAATTTCCGGTCCGTCCAGCGGATCTCCGCGATATCTTCGATGCCTTTGTTTTGCAGCGCCCGCAACAGACCGGAAGTGATGACGACGGATTTGCCCGCGCGCAGGCGGCCTTTGATTTTGGCGACAATGTCAGGGTCGAATTTCGCTTCATCGGTCAAGAGCACCATGTCGGCATTGGTGGGGAAATTCGGATACATTTCGAGCGGGATTCCGATCATGCCCAGGTAATTTTGGAGAAAATCCTCGCCGCTGGATTGATACGGCTTGTAGCCGGCAATGCCGATGGGGCGGCCGAGACGGCCAAGAAATTGGTCCGCCTGCTCCAGCGAATACCCGGCGATGCACGCCCACGTGGGCGCGGCGACACCGTTGGTCGCCTCCGTCAGGTTAAAACTGGTCGGCAGATTTTCCCACCCGGCACGGTCGCCCGCCTGGAACGGCTGGGTGAGCGCCGACCATTCGAAAAGCATGATTTGCGGCGCTTTGGCGAACAGCGTGTCCCACAACTGCTCGGCGTATCGGTCAAGATAGCGGAGACTGTAAGTGTCCACCCAACCCCCGCCGTTGCGCCCGGGCGCCACGTTTTCAAAGTAGCGGAAAACTTCGTAGCTCTCATATTGCTGCAAATGCTGGTCCGTGATGACCGGGTCCCGTGTTTCCGTGCCGGTGTAAATGCCGTCGAAAAGCCGGGGCTCGCGGTCCAGGTCGTAGCCCAGTCCCTGAAAATGCTCGTACCAATTCGGAAACTTGATCACCAGCTTGACCCGCGGATTCACCGCCCGCGCGGGTTTGATGATCAAATTTTCCGCGGCATCATCCATGATAGCCAGCCGGAATTGCGTCCAGGTCCGGTTGCCCTTGGCGGCGATGTCCGAATCATTTTTGGTCGTGCTGAAAAAGAAATCGTCCTGGATAATTTCATCGAAATGCCGGGCGGCCAGTTCGGAGGCGCCCTCGATGAACGCGCGGTCCCTGGGGTCGGTATAGCAAAATGATTTGAACTGGCCGCCGTCGCTGCCG
>JASHPN010000140.1 GCA_030038175.1 Verrucomicrobiia bacterium | reverse complement strand
AGCCAGGCCTTTGCAATTGTGAACGCCATTGAATCGGCTCGGGCCGCCGCGCCGGGACAATTTTTTGCGAATGTAGGAGACATATTTGCCGTACCACAGATCAGCACCGCTTCGCCTTTTTTGCATTTGGACCCAGCACAAATAGCAGACGGCCTCAATGATCAGGCGTATGAAGCCATTCCCAGCCAGCTTCTGCCGTTATTGCGCCAGGATTCCATCGGCTCGACCCTCGCCGCCAATGGTCAAATCGCCATTCAATTTACCGGCGATGATAACCACGTTTACGCCGTCCAGGTGTCATCCGATTTGCAGACCTGGACCACTCTCTCCACGAATTGTCCCGTCAACGGCATTTTCACCTTCACCAACACGGCGCTTGCAAGTCAGCAGTTTTATCGAACCATTTTGGTGAAATAGCATGCCGCCTTCGCCAAAAGTTGAAGCGGACGACGCTAATTTGACATTTCTACGATAAAAACCGTCCACGCCCAGTGAGGACACCGGGCCATGAGAGTTAACCTAGATTGGCTGATAATTCTGGTTTGGCTCTTGGTGGAAATTCAGACTATTGCGCATCCCTATGAACCAGGTGGGGTTTTGATCGGATCGGGCCGCAATTCAGAATCGCGCTATCGCGCGGCTTCGAAAATGGCGGCAGAATCTTAGGGCTCGCCTACCTGGGGTGGCGCTCGAAGACTCGCTTACCCCAGGCTAATATCCTGTGCCCTGTCAGGGCACTCAGTTAGCGCACGCGCGAGAAGGACTGTTCAATCCGTTTCCACCCACCGGGCAAACAGCCACAGCAGATCACCCAGGCGATTCAGAAAAATAATGATCTCCGGATTCTTCAATTCGCCGGTTTCCTTGAGATCGCAGACGCGGCGTTCCGCGCGGCGGCAAACGGTCCGGGCCAGGTCCAGGGCGGCGGAATTTTGCGTTGCTCCCGGCGTCGCCCAGCCCTTGAAGCTGATGTTCTGCGCCTCGATTTCCTTCACGAGTTTTTCCAATTGCGCCGTCATCTCCGCCGTCACCAGCCCAAAACCATCTTTGGCGTAGCGCGGCAGGTCCTCCGGCAACACGCCCAGTTCGCCCATCAGCGTGACGAGATTTTTCTGGATGGCGAGCAGATTGTCCGAGACGAAAGCGTCCGTGGCCGTGGCGCGCGCCATGCCGAGAGCCGTGTTCAATTCATCCACCGCGCCAAACGCTTCCACGCGCGGATGGTTCTTGGGCACGCGCCGGCCATACATCAGCGCCGTCGTGCCTGAATCACCGGTCTTAGTGACGATACTCATTCATGAGGCCCGCTACGCCACGGCCCGCTCCGGGGCAATGGCCGCGGCCTTGGCGATAAGAGCGGAAAGATTTTCCATGCAAAAGCGGGACCAGGATTCGTAAGCCTCCGGATTTTTCATCGCGTCGCTCAGGGGAACAAATTCGGCGCCGACGATTCCGTCGCGCCGGTTGGCGACCGCCTCGTCCGCCGCGTACACAATGTGCACAATTCCCAGATGCACAAAACCGACGTCGGTGCTGTCGTCATTGATAACAGCCACGGCCATTTCTTTGGAGACGTCAATGGCCACTTCTTCCATCAGTTCCCGGCGCATGGCGTCGTGATATCCAATGCCGGTTGAAAAAAGGCCGCTGTCTTCCTCGGAAATATGGCCGCCCACGCCGACGGAATAAAGGCCGTGCAAACGCGTTTCCTGGCCGCCTTTACCGCGCCGATAACGCAAGATCTTGTCTCCGCAAATGATGAGCGCATAGGGGATGAGCTGTTTGTAGCGCCGATCCTGCTCCGCTTCGCTGCGGTTCAAATATTGAATATTCGCGGCGGCGGTGACGACCGGGAGGTATTTCTCGACTTCCAGGCTGAGGCCCTGAAACACGCCGAGTTTTTCAAAAAGGTCCCGTTTGACGCAAAGCACTCTTTCTTCAATGGCCATATTTTTTCTTCCAATGTTGATGACGCCCGGTATTCCAACGAGCAAAAGTTATTTTTGTTGTTCCCAAATTATTCACACCGCTGTCCCGCGGGAATATCGGCGAAAGCCGCGTAAAACGCCATTTCTTTCGATCTTCCCGCGTAAACCTTGCATTTTACCGAACTTGACAGCGGGAAATTCAAACTTATAGTTCAATCAATATTAAATATATGCAGACCGATATATCAGGCGGTGAGGAGCCGCCATCGGACCACCGACTCCAACCTCTTAAGGAATTTCATTCGGCCGCCCGGGGCTATTGGCGGGACGTTTCTGACTCTGACTGGAATGACTGGCGATGGCAGCTAAAACATCGCATCACCAGCGCCGAACAACTCCAAAGGTTTTTGCCCACGCTCACTCCCGAAGAATATGCCGGGGCGAAACTGGCGAATCACAAGCTGGCGCTGGCCATCACGCCCTACTTTTTCAATTTAATTGATCTGGCGGACGAAAACTGCCCCATCCGGTTGCAGGTCGTTCCCCGGCTGGCCGAGACCCACACGGCGCCCTGGGAAATGAGCGATCCTTGCGGCGAAGACTCGCATTCGCCGGTGCCGGGCCTGGTTCATCGTTATCCGGATCGCGTGTTATTCCTGGTCACGGACCGTTGTGCGTCGTATTGCCGTTATTGCACGCGCTCGCGGCTGGTCAGCAATGCCAGTGGCTATGATTTTCATCCGGAATTTGACAAGCAAATTGCGTACGTCGCGAGCCATCCGGAAGTGCGGGACGTATTGCTCAGCGGCGGCGATCCACTGTTGCTCAGCGATGACAAGCTGGCGTTTCTTTTGGGAAAACTACGCGCGATTCCGCATGTGGAATTTTTGCGCATTGGCACCCGCATTCCGATTTTTCTGCCGCAACGCATTACGCCGGAATTATGCGCCATGCTGAAACAGTTTCATCCCTTGTTCATGAGCGTTCATGCGAACCATCCGCGTGAGCTGACCACGGAAGCGCGCGCGGCCCTGGGCCGCCTGGCGGACGCCGGCATCCCGCTGGGCAACCAGAGCGTGCTGCTCAAGAATGTGAACGATGATGCGACGGTCATGAAAGCGCTGGTCCAAAAGCTGCTCATCTGCCGCGTGAAACCGTATTACCTCTATCAATGCGATTTGATCGCCGGCTCGGCCCATTTGCGCGCCAGCGTCGCCAAAGGCCTGGAAGTCATGGAACAGTTGCGCGGGCATACAACCGGTTATGGCGTGCCGACTTATGTGATTGACGCCCCGGGCGGCGGCGGCAAAGTACCGATCAACCCGGAATATGTCCTGTGCCGCAACGCCGGCCGCGTGCTCATCCGCAATTACGAGGGCAAAATTTTCGAATACACGGAAAATGCCGACGGAACGCCCCGTTGCAAACCGAAAAAGATCGAAGAGCCGGATTTGTGCAAGTGCTGAGGGAATAAAAAAGGAAAAAGGCAAAAGGAAAAAGTATAGGGAACCGGGCAGGCCAGTGCCCCTGCGGTTGATGGGAGCCAAAACTTTTGTCGAAGATTTTCCCCCGTTTTCCTGATCCGTGTCCATCTCTGCTCGATTTGAGAAGAGAACCCACATAAAAAGAGGACACATCGTATTTCGCCGCGGCAACACACCAGGGGCTATGTCTCTGGACTCGATTGTCCGCTCGCGCCGGCAGTAGCGGCGTGATCCACCATTTGCCATTTCCCGCCAGACCCGCCAATAAAATATTGAAGTAATTTCGAATTATCGAATATACTTAATCAGTATGACGAAGAAATTGCTGGAGCCAAGGCATCTTGATGCGCTACGCAAGTTTAAGGCCGGAATATTCAAGGTTCTGGCCCATCCCGTGCGCATTCACATCATCGAAATCCTGCGTTCGGGTGAATTCTCTGTCAGCGCAATTCTGGAACGGGTAAAAGTCGAACCCGCCAACCTTTCCCAGCATCTTTCGATTCTGCGCCAAAGCCACTTAGTCCTGACGCGCAAGAATGGCAACCAGGTCCTTTACCGTTTGAGCGATCCGCTGCTGGCCGAAGTCTTGAACGCGATGCGTAAATATTTTCAAAACCATTTTGATGATTCCATTGACATGCTCAAGCGCATGGATCAGTTCCGCCAGGTGCCAATATGAATTTCACTCCTGGATTTCGTCCGAAACTGCTGGAAACATTAAAGACTTATACCCGTGCCGATTTCCATGCCGACATCGTTGCCGGCATCACCGTAGGCATCGTCGCATTGCCATTGGCGATGGCATTTGCCATCGCGTCAGGTGTCCCTCCGCAAGCGGGCATTTTCACGGCTGTGATTGCCGGGATTTTGATTTCAGGCCTTGGTGGAACAAAAGTGAATATCGGCGGGCCGACCGGCGCATTCATCGTCATCCTTTACGGCATCTACGTCAAATACGGGACTGAAAACCTTGCGATTTGCACCATCATGGCCGGCGGGCTGCTTCTTATCATGGGACTGGCACGTTTTGGAACCATGATCAAATACATTCCCTATCCAGTGACGGCCGGGTTTACCAGCGGCATCGCCGTTCTCATTCTTAGCACGCAAATAAAGGACTTTTTCGGCCTGTCCATAGATAAGATGCCTTCTGATTTCTTCCCGAAAATGGCGGCGCTTATTGAGCGAATCGGCACTTTTCAGTGGCCGACATTGCTGACGGCAGCCATCTCACTTGTCATTATCCGGTTTTGGCCTGGCAAGTGGAACCGGCGGGTGCCAGGCTCCATCATTGCCTTGATTCTTGCCACCTTTGCCGCGGGCCTGTTTCGTCTTCCAATGGAAACCATCGGTTCAAGGTTTGGCGGCATTCCGCAAGGCTTGCCCATGCCTCATCTGCCTTCGTTTGAATGGAATAATCTTCGAAACCTGATTCAGCCCGCCGTGACCATCGCATTACTGGCCGCCATTGAATCGCTGCTCTGCGCCGTGGTGGCAGACGGCATGATTGACGACCAGCACGATTCCAATCAGGAGTTGATGGCGCAGGGGATCGCCAACATCGTCAGCCCAATTTTCGGGGGCATCGCTGTGACCGGTGCGATTGCGCGGACTGCAACGAATGTAAAATGCGGGGGGCGAACTCCGGTCGCCGGCATCACCCACGGTATCACTCTGCTAATTATCATCCTGATCGCCGCCCCACTTGCCAGGTTTATCCCGCTGGCCACTTTGAGCGCCGTGCTGATCAACGTCGCCTTAAACATGGGCGAATGGCATAATTTTGGCCGCCTGCCAAAATGGCCGCGCAGTGACGCCGCCGTTTTTCTCGCCACGTTCAGTTTGACCGTCATTATTGACTTAACGGTCGCCGTGGAAACGGGCATGGTGCTCGCGGCGATGTTGTTCATCAAACGTGTTTCCGACACGACCCAAATCACTGCCGTGGATCAAACCACGGAAACAGAGGGGGCGCATCATTCGCTCATTGGCAAAGACATTCCCGACGGCGTCATGGTTTACAGGATATTCGGGTCATTTTTCTTTGGCGCGGCGGATAAACTGGAAAGCGCCCTGAAACGCCTCAAACAGGAGCCGGACGTGTTAATTCTGCGAATGAGAAAGGTTCTGGCGATGGATGCAACCGGACTCAACGCTTTGGAGGATCTTTACGAGAGGTTGCGGAAGCATGACAAATATTTGGTTTTGAGCGGCCCACACGCCCAGCCATTGCTTATGATGGACAAGGCGGGTTTTCTTGATCAGTTGGGACGGGAAAATGTTTGCGCCAACATTGATCTGGCCCTGGCCCGTTCCCGTAAAATACTCGATCTGTGCGCTGCGACTCCCAAAATCGCCCTCCCGATAAACAGCTGATGCGTTCTGAATCGGGTTCGCACACTGTTTATGCGTGGTCAAAAACTCCGGTTGCGGCTTTGCGGTGCTGCGCCTTTGTGGTTAAAATTCCGGTCCATGCACGAAACCGCCAAAGCCAAAATTGCCCGCACGAAACGCATCATTGCCGGCCTGGATAAAACCTATCCCACTGCGCATTGCGAACTGGTGCATCAAAATCCGCTGGAACTGTTGATCGCCACGATCCTGTCCGCCCAATGCACGGATAAACGCGTCAATATCGTTACGGAAAAGCTGTTCAAAAAATATCGTTCGGCGGAACGTTTTGCGAATGCCGATCTTTCTGAACTGGAAAACGACGTCCGCACGACGGGCTTTTACAAAAACAAAGCGCGCAACATCAAGGCCGCCTGCCGCGACATTGTCGAAAAACACGGCGGACAGGTCCCGCAAACGATGGAGGAATTGATCCAGCTCGGCGGCGTAGGACGCAAGACGGCGAACGTCGTGCTGGGAAATGCCTTTGGCATCAATGTCGGCGTGGTCGTGGACACCCACGTGGCGCGGCTGTCGCATCGGTTTGGCATGACGTCGCATCGGGCGCCGGAAAAAATTGAAACCGATTTGATGGCGCTGGTCCCGCAAAAACAATGGGCGTTATTCAGCCATTTGCTGATCTGGCACGGTCGCCGCCGCTGCTTTGCCCGCAAACCCGATTGTGCCCACTGCGAGGTTCTCAAATTGTGCCCGCGGATTGGGGTGAAGGAAAGTGCAGCGGGCAAATGATTCAGCGGGCGCTTTCCATGAATCGGCCAAGGTTTTGGATTTGGCCGCATATTAGATTCGCGCTTCGCGCGGCTTCGCAAATAGCGACTGGAGGTCGGCGGCTCTTGCCAGGGGTGGTCGCACTCGCGCTGCTCGTGCTCGACCCCTGGCTAATATCCAGCGCCCCTCCAGGGCACTCAGATAGCGGCTGCGCCGGATGTATTCGGAGGTCCATGGTCCCAGCGCCTGTTAAAAATTGGAAAGAGATTTTTCATGAACCTATTTAGTCAGAGCCTCCTGACGTCCGGTCTCCGCCAAAGGCTACGGCCCCGGCAGGCGGCTCCTACGCAATTAAGGGCGCAAGCGCGGTGGCGAAGATTCATAGTCCCGATGCGCGGTCGGCAAGGCATGATAGAATGAACATTTGTTTTTCGATCAATTCCGGCAAGGGCAATGCCGCCTTCAATATGGCGCTCGACGAGGCTTTGCTCGAGGCCATGACGCGATTACGCGCGCCGGTGTTGCGCTTCTATGGTTGGACCGAGCCGGCCGTATCCTTTGGTTATTTTCAGAGATTTGCCGAAGTAGAACAGGCGACGTTGTTGCGTCCCCTGGTCCGCCGTCCCACCGGTGGCGGCATCGTGCCGCACGATGCCGATTGGACCTACAGTTTCGCCGTGCCTCCGCAGCATGATTGGCATTCTCTGCCGGCGATCGAAAGCTACCGCCGGATGCACGATTGGGTCCGCCTGGGCTTCGAAAAGCTAAATGTCCATACGGAATTGGCTCGGGACAAGAAAGCCCTGATCGGAAGCGGGAAATCCGCTGCTCCCGGCGAATGTTTCGCCGGCCACGAGAAATTTGACGTGCTTTGGCATGGAAAGAAAATCGCCGGCGCGGCGCAACGCAGGAACAAACTGGGCCTGTTGATCCAGGGCTCGGTCCAACCACCGCCGCTTTCCGTTGCGCGCGAAAATTGGGAGACGGCGATGCGCGCGACGGCATCCGAGGCTCATTCGATTGAATGGAAGAAACTCTCGCCGGACAACGCTTTGCTCAGCCGGACGGCGGAATTGGCTCGACAGAAATATTCCCGTGTTGATTATAATCAGAAACGCTAGCGGGGTGTCATTATGCCCGGCGCAGAAGCACAAAACCACCAACGAATGAAGACGAGAATTTTATTGGGCCAGCCGGCGGGAGTTTTTACGGGATTGATTCTGACGCTCTTCCCGCTGGATTTTTGTTCCGCCCAGAGCCGGACATTGCGAGTCGCAACTTATAACATCGAAGCGGACATTGATGGCGTGACGATGCCGTTGCCCGGGATCATCGCGCCCTCGACAAATGCAAATGACTTTGCCGCCGGCGGCGTGCTTGAAGGGATAGGTGAAGAAACGGCCGGGCCGGATGCGCCACAACCGCTGGACATCCTGGCCTTGCAGGAGACAACGAGCAATCCCGTCACCGTTTCACCTATCGTCAACGCCCTGAACACTTTTTACAATTGGCCGGGAATGTTCACCAACAGTCTTTATCAGGCGGTTGAAGCCGACGACGCGGTTGACGATGGAAATGGGCCAAACGCCCTGGTTTACAATACACGGACGTTGCAATTGCTTGCTTCCACGCCGGTGGACCCGCCGGGCGGCACGAACTATCTCGGCTCCGCCTCCGGCGAATATCGCGAAGTCATGCGTTACGAATTTGCCCCGGCGGGCGTTGCCGCCGCCGCGTCGAATGTGTTTTACGTTTATGTCAGCCATTACAAATCCGGCACTACTTCCACGGACGCGACCAATCGCGCGGGAGAAGCGGCCATCATTCGCACCAATGAAGCCATTGACCTGCCGGCGGACGCACGGGTGATTTATGTCGGCGATTATAATGTGGACGACAGCGGAGAGGCCGGTTATCAAACGATCCTGGCCGCCATTTCTCCCAACGGTATCTCACAAGGCCAGGGCGTTGATCCCTTCAACGTCACGAACAATCCGAATATCAATTGGAGCGTGGACACCTCAAGCACGAGCATTTTGCTCATGCTTTCGGAACACAGCTACGAACTGGAATACCGGGATGACCTGCAATTAATGACCACGAACGTCTTTTATAGAAACCCGGGAGGCCTGGAATATGTTTCCGGCACCTATCACACCTTTGCCAACAATGGCACGACCCCTTACTATGGCGCGATTAATTCCGGGTCCGACACGGCGCTGAATAATGATCTCTCGACCGACGGCCCCGTTTATATCGGAGCGGCCGCCCTTTACACAGACGCGACCAACGCGAGCGACCATCTGCCGGTAGTGGCGGACTACACCATCCCCATTCCCGCGCCGGTCGTGACGAGCCTCGGCATCGCGGGAAGCAATCTGCTCTTCAATGTCGCCAATGGGATGACTGGCGCCGTTTACACGGTGCTGACGGCGACAAACCTTTCGCCGGCGCCGATCCAGTGGTTTCCGATGGCGTCCAACGTTTCCGTCGGCGCCGTATTCACCCTCACGGTGACGAACGCTTTTAATGACTCTGCGCCGGGCCGATTTTATACACTGCAAACAAAATGATTAGACTGGTTTTATTCGACATTGACGGAACGCTCGTTCGCACGGGCGGCGCGGGCATCGAAGCGTTTCGACGCGTTTTTGCCAGCGAATTTGGCGCGACCGACGGGTTTGAGAAGTTGAAATTCGCCGGCCGCACCGATACCAGCCTCGTGCGTGAGTTTTTTGAAGTTCATAAAATTCCGATGACGCAGGAAAATACGGAGCGTTTTTTTGAACAATATGTTTTCCTGCTGGACTATATATTATCGCAGGGAGCGCCCAGGCATTGCGAAGGCGTCATGGATTTTATCACGGCGCTTCGGGATCTGCCGGCCCCGCCCATGCTGGCCCTGCTCACCGGCAACATTCGCCTGGGCGCAGAGATCAAACTGCGCCATTGCGGCCTTTGGGGGACTTTTCTCATGGGAGCATTTGCGGAAGACGGCGAAGACCGCAACCACATCGCCGCCGCCGCGCGGGACCGGGGCGGCCGACTGCTGGGCCGAAAACTGCGCGGTGAAGAAATTCTCGTGATCGGCGATACGCCGCATGATATCCGTTGCGGCAGATTCATTGGCGCGAAGGTGCTTGCCGTCGCCACCGGCGGCGCGACCCTGGAAGAATTGAAAACTCACCGGCCTGACTGGGCCGTCGAGAATTTGAAATGCATCAATGCAAAGGAAATTATCCCGGCGGATTGAGAGGGGTGTTCATTGCTCCGATGCGCCTCCATCTTTCTTGCGCGAGGCAGAAAGCGGACGGGGCGCGCGCAATTTGGCATAGACCCATCCTTCCAACGGCCGCAACGGCCGAAGCCATTTGTAGAACCGAGAATAAATCAGCCGAACGCGCAATACGGACAAAAACATCGTGAGCGAGGACCGGCCCAGCATGACTTTGGAACCGGCAATGTCCGTCCATTCCGTCGGCACTTCCACAATTTTAAAACCGGCGTGTTGCAGGGAATAGAGCAAATTGATGTCGAAAGCCATGTCGGCCGTGGTCAGGCGATCGTGGATCGCTTCAACGGCGGCGGTTTTCATGACTTTGGCCCCGCATTGGGTGTCGTGAATGTTCATCCGAAAGAAAAACTGCACAATCGCATGAAACATCCGGCTGGCGAACTGGCGATGACTCTTTTGCGATTGATGAATCACGGCGCCGGGCAGCCAGCGCGACGCGATAATGCAATCCGCCGTTCCGATCTTCTGAACCAACTCCAAAAAAGCGCGCGGCGGAGTGGCGCCATCGGCGTCCACGTACCCGATTAAATCGGCATGCGCCGAGAGCTTGAGTCCTTCAATGAGCGCGCCCCCTTTGCCAATAGGTTCCCTAAATTCCACGGCGCGAATGACGGGAAAAGCGGCGGCCACATTTTGGACAACCTCCAAGGTATTGTCCGTGCAGCCGTTGAGGACGACTACAATTTGAAATTTGCCCGCATAATTTTTTCCAAAAAAATCCGCGTAGCCGCGCAGCATTGGTTCGATGCGGCGTTCTTCATTGTAAGCCGGAATGAGGATCAGCAGGCTCGGGTCGGGCACCGCTATTCAATAGCAAAAACCGCCGGAACAGGCAATAAACTCTTCCACTATGCCCGGTTTTGGCATGGATTTCGCTTGCGTTTCGCCAGCAAGTCGGAAAACATTTCAATCTTTATGGAATCGCAAGATACAGCGACTGACTTCTTTTTCCGGCTCTGGCCGCAAATTGAGGCGAACAAAAATAGAATCGCGACCGGCGCTGTAATCGTCGTTTTCGCCGTCGCTGTGTTTTCGTTTATCTCGTGGCGGCATGAACAAAATCAGGTTGAAGCCGGCGAGGCCATGACTGGGGTCCTGATGTCTCTTCCGCCCAACGCCGGGCCGGCCCAAATAGCCGGCGACTACCTGGCCATCGCCGATGAGCACGGGAATACCCCCGCCGGGGAACGCGCCCTGCTGCAGGGAGCGGCCGCCAAATTTACCGAAGGAAAATTTGCGGATGCCCAAATCTATTTCCAGCAATTTATTGACAAACATCCGGACAATGAATTTTCAGGGCTGGCTACGCTGGGAGTGGCCAAGTGCCTTGAGGCCCAGGGCAAAGTCAATGAGGCCGCCGGCGAGTTTCAGCATATCATCAACGATATTCCCGATCCCCAAACCGTCACTTCCGCCAAATTTGCCCTGGCGGAGATTGACGTGCAGGAAGAACATTATGCCGACGCCGAACGGCTTTTCCAGGAAGTGGCCCAGGGGAATCCCTATAGCGCCATCGGCAGCGAGGCCGCCCAGAACGCGTTTGAATTGAAACCCAAGCTCCCCGCGCCGCAGTCAGCCGTCCCCGCCACCTCCGGACTGCCTGCCGCAAAATTTAATCTTAGCCATTAAAAGATGAATCTCACGATCATTGGAACCGGCTACGTCGGTTTGGTTACCGGAGCTTGTTTCGCCGAAGTAGGACACCGGGTCATCTGCGTGGACAACGACGCTTCAAAAGTCGAATTGCTCAAGCGCGGCGGCATTCCAATCTACGAACCCGGCCTGCAGGAAATGGTCCAAAAGAACACCGCCTCCGGCCGGCTCTCCTTCACGAATAACACCGCCGAAGGGGTCGAGAAATCCGACGTCATTTTCATCGCTGTCCCCACCCCGCCGCAACCGGATGGTTCGGTGGACATGAGTTTCATCGAACGCGTTGCGCGCGACATCGCCGCCGCCATGACCGAATACAAGATCGTCGTGGACAAAAGCACCGTGCCCGTCAAAACCGGCGACCGCGTATCGGAAACGATCAAGCGCTACTGCAAAGCCAAAGTGGATTTTGACGTGGTCAGCAACCCCGAATTTTTGCGTGAAGGATTCGCCGTGGGCGACCTCATGAAGCCGGACCGGATTGTGATCGGAGTGCGTTCGCAACGGGCCGTCGCGGCCATGAAGGAGATTTACACACCGTTTAAGGCGCCGATCATTATCACCGACGTCAATTCCGCCGAGTTGATCAAGCATGCCGCCAATTCGTTCCTGGCGTTGAAAATATCCTACATTAACGCCATTTCGGTGGTCTGCGAAGCCGCCGGCGCAAATGTGATGCAAGTGGCCGAAGGCATTGGCCTGGACGAACGCATTGGCCGCCGTTTTCTAAACCCGGGCATCGGATTTGGCGGGAGCTGTTTCCCGAAAGACTTGAGCGCGTTTATCAAGATTTCCGAACAGGTCGGCTACAGTTTCCGATTGCTCCAGGAAGTGCAGCGGATCAACTCCGAACAGATGGAACGCTTTGTCAAAAAAATCACCGATACGCTCTGGGTGTTGAAGGACAAAAAAATCGGAGTGCTTGGCCTCGCGTTCAAGCAAAACACGGATGACGTCCGTATGTCACCGGCCATTGATCTGTGCCAGCGCCTGCAGAAGGAAGGCGCCGCGTTGCGGGTTCACGATCCTCAGGCAATGGAGAAGGCTAAACCGCTCTTAAAAGGCGTTACTTACGTGGACGACATGAATGCCGTCGCCGAAGGATGCGACGCCCTGGTGATTGCGACGGAATGGGAAGAGTTCAAAGCGCTGGATTTGGACCGCGCGCAAAAGGCGCTGACCCATCCGATCATGTTTGATGGACGAAATCTTTTCGATCCCGCCGAGATGGGAAAACGCGGCTGGATTTACAAGAGCATCGGAAGATAAACCGAAAGAGGGATGGAAGCCCCGATTGATGTCAGTGCCGCCCTTATTTTTCAAGATGGAAGGTTGCTCATCACACGCCGTCACGCCCATTCGCACCTGGGCGGACTTTGGGAATTTCCCGGCGGCAAACGCGAGCCGGGTGAGACGTTCGAACAATGCCTGGTCCGCGAGATTCGGGAAGAACTCGGAATCGAAATAGCCGTTGGAACGCTCTTCAGCGAACTCACCCATGCTTACCGGGAAAGGACGGTCCACCTCAAGTTCTTTGCCTGCCGCCGGACTGCCGGCGAACCGAAACCGATCGGTTGCGCGGAATTGAAATGGGTCCGCAAGGATAAGCTTGCGGATTACAAATTTCCGGAGGCGGATGCCCGGCTCCTGGAGCAATTAGCCGCTTGCAATTTCGCGCAAATGGAACCGCAGGCGAACACTTAACAGAGCCGCGATCGCTTGCCGCGCCATAGCTTCAGCGACGGCAACTGTTTTAGACAGACGGCGCCTGTCAGTTCGCCGCGCTGTTGGTGCTCGTGCTGTCGTCCGAAGTTTCCTTTTTCTTCCGGCCGTGTCCGAAAGAAATCCGGGTGGCGACCAGATCACCGTCATCATTGGTCCGGTAAGACCCGCGCACCGCGGCGCCGATGACGCCGTCGGCCAGCGTCGCCGGCTCGCCGTTATTGGTGATTTTTGTCCTGTGGGTGACTTTGAAAGTTTGACTGCCCACGGTCAGGGTCATGGCATTGGTATCCATGCTGTCCAGCGTTCCGCGGAATTGCGCGCCATGCCGCGCGTGTTTAGGCGTTGCCGGCGTTGTTTCCTGCGACTGAGTGGCGGACGTGTCCGGTGCGTTCGTGCCGGTGTCGTCAGCGCGCAATAATACGGGCAGAATCAATCCGGCGGTAATCAAACTGAGCAATACAATTCTTGTAGTATATGTTTTCATGATTTCGATTTTCAATAGCTCAGACGGGCATAAAGACGAAAAGTTACATTAAATTCCCTTGTTTCACGGATCGGCCAACTCCCCCCGCAGCGTCTCACGGCGTTTGGACCAATCGTCCCAGCTTTGCTCCCAGGGCGGCCCGATCAAACTGGTTCGCGCTTTTGGCCAAAGTGCGTCCAGGTTTTCCAATTCCTTGCGGGCATCGTCCCGCTTGCCCCATTCTAACTGGCTTTCTCCCAGGTTCAGAACGTTTTCAGGATACTCCGACGCCAAGGTCACTGCCTGACCCAGGAATTGGTGCGCTTTTTGCCGGCTGCCGATGCTCAGCGGCCAGCCGGGAGCGTCCCGATAAAGCAGGCCGAGGCCCCGCTCCGGCCCGGCAAAATCAAATTGCGCGTCCAGATTCGCCGCCGCGCTGAACTCGTGCTCCATTTCGCGGACAAGTCGCAGGCCATGAAGCGTTTCGGCCTGCGCCAATTGGCCAAGGTCCATCGCCAGATAATAATGCCCGGCGGCGCAGTTGGTGAACAAAAGCGACCGGCGGCAGGCCGCAATACCGGCCCTGGCGATCGCCGCCCGTTCGGCTTTGTTGGTCGCCCAGTCTGCCAAATCATAACAGGCCCGCCCAAATTCCCATGCGACCACCGGATTATTCGTGTCCGCCTGAAATTGAAGTCGCGCCTGGTTAAAGTTGGTCTGGGCGCGGGCTGCAAACGTATTTGGCCCGTCGTCCGCATACAGGACAGTCGCCATGGCCAATAGAAAAAGGACGGTCAAACCGCGCCCGCAACTGGAAACGACCCGGGGCGGGTATCCGAACTTGAAGGACCGCAGAAGGTTCCGCTCCGGCGCCCCAGCGCCCTTTTTACTGTTGTTCTTCATTTTCCGCTGCCGCAATTATATATTTAAATCATTTGCCAACGCATTCAATTGAATTATACTAGGCAAGTGAAAGTAAATTGGAAGCTTTTATGGCTTGTGACCGTTTTGCTGCCGCTGTCTTTTTTGGCCGGCGGCTGTGGAGGAATTAATGCGGGCGGCACGGTGTCGCCTGCGACATTTTTACTGCCAGGGGTTTTGAACAATTACGCTCCCCAGCCGACCAACACGATCTGCCTCCAGCCTTCCATTCTTCCCGCCGTCGCTTCCGCAAATTAATGCGCCCTATTTATGCGATTTCCATTCGCACTGACGAAGAAAATTGCCAGTCACATCATCAAACACAAACTTTGCAAAACTCCAAAGTTTGCGATGGTGCTGCAGCTTGAACCGCTTCACACCTGCAACCTCACCTGCACCGGCTGCGGGAGAATTCGCGAATATTCCACCAGCCTCAAGGACATGGTGCCTCTGGAAAAATGCCTCGCCGCAGCCGTGGAATGCGAGGCGCCCATGGTCAGCATCTGCGGCGGCGAACCGCTCATTTACCCCAAAATCGAGGAATTGATCGCCGGCCTCCTCGCCCAGGGGCGCGTCATTTATGTCTGCACGAACGGCGTGTTCATGCGGAAAAAAATGAGAGACTATTTAGCCAGCGTCTATGATGCGAGCGTTGAACCGAAAGTCAAGACGCTGCTCGATCAAAAATTAATTTCCGAAAAAGAAGCCGAAGCCATTCGCCATGCCGACGCGGCCGCGAAAAAGAAAACCGTCATCCGTCCCACCCAATGGATGTATTGGAATGTGCACGTGGATGGACTGGAATTTATTCATGACCTGATCGTGGAACGCGAAGGCGTGTTCAAGGAATGCGTCGCGGCCATTCGCATGGCCAAAATCCTCGGCTTCCAGGTCGCCACCAACACGACCGTTTATAAGGAAACGGACGTCCAGGAAATCGAGGATATGTTCAAGTTCCTGTCCTCGTTGAACGTGGACGGCCATACCATTTCTCCGGGCTACGATTATGATGCGGCCAAGAAGGACATGGTGAAGCGCCTGGGCCGCGATCCAAAAGAGTTTTTCCTCACGCGCGAAATGACCCGCAAAAAATTCGCGAAAATTCTGGATTGGGGCAAGGCCTTCACGATCTTCGGCACGCCGGTTTATCAGGAATTTCTGGCCGGCAAACGCGA
>JASHPN010000139.1 GCA_030038175.1 Verrucomicrobiia bacterium | reverse complement strand
TCGGTTTGGAAAGAGAATCGGCGCTTAATTTTCTAAAAATGCTCGAGCAACGCGGAGAACTTCCCGGCTGGTCGAAAAATGATGAAATTGCCAACAACCGTGTGACGTTTCATTTTGATTACCCGGATGGGGCGATGTTCGACATCCCCAAGGAAGGAGTTTCATTCATATATCATTACGAAGTTTGTCGCGATTCAATCCAGGGTCCCTGGAAGCTGAAAAGGGCCTGGCGAACCGATCGCAACGGTAATACGGTGGAAAACTTTCCGGTCCCGTGAGAAACCCTCAAAGCTCTATCGCTTCCCAAACTCGACAAATTCGAGGCTCATAAATAAAATCCGTGCGATGAAAAAGTTCATTCTTGCGCTGCTCCTGTCAGTTCCGCTGGCCGTTTTCGCTCAAGCCAGCATCCCCGGCCAGACTGTGGAAACGCTCATCTGCGTTCGCCACGGCGAAAAGCCTCCCGGTGGCCTGGGCCAATTGACCTGTCGCGGTCTCAACCGCGCGCTGGCCTTGCCGAAAGTACTTTTAAAAAAATTCGGCGCGCCCCAATTCGTTTTCGCGCCCAATCCAACTGAAAAAGTCGATCCCGGTGGGTATTATTACGTCCGGCCGCTGGCGACCATTGAACCCACCGCTATCCGATGCGCCCTTCCGGTCAATACGGAATTTGGTTATCGGGAAATCAAGGGACTCGAAAACGAACTGCAAAAACCGGCCTATCAAAATGCCACCGTATTCATCGCCTGGGAACATGGGCTCCTGGACCTGTTCGCGAAAAACGTCGTGAAAGACAATGGCGGCAACGCATCGGACGTTCCTCCCTGGCCCGGAAAAGATTACGACACCATTTTTGTCATAAAAATCACTCACCACGGTCCCCATGCTTCGGTGACCTTTACCCTCGATCATGAAGGACTGAATAACCTGAGCGATAATTGTCCGGATTAGATAAAGCTATCGCCGGAGCAGTTTGATCATCCTCCGGTCGCCTCGCTCCCGCGCCCACGCTAAAGGCGTTTCGCCTGCCTTGTCCGTCGCATTCACGTCCGCGCCATGGGCCAGCAATACCGCCGCGATTTTTGTGTCACCGTCCCATGCCGCCAAATGCAAGGGAGTGACTCCATTGTCGTCTTTCACGTTTGCCTCGGCCTGGTGATCCAGCAACAATTTCACAATATCCGCGTGGTCGTACATCACCGCAAGATACAATGGGCTGCGTCCGCCCTTGGCTTTGACATTGAGATCGGCGTGATTCGCCGCCATGACTTTGGCGATGTCATAATAACCATTGTCCGCTGCTTCCTCGAGCGGGGTCCATCCGTCAAAAGACGCGGTTGAAACCAGGGAAGGATTCTCCCGGAGCAGCGTGTTAACCTCGGCCAAATTTCCCATCCGCGCCGCGTCGTTAATGTCTTCGCCGTCCATGATGTTCCGGTATCTCAATGCCACGTATCCTTTTCTGGCGAGCCACGCCCGGTTATACACGTCTTCATGGACGCGCTCGTAATTCTCGGGCCGATTGGTTTCCTGGGAATCACCCGCTTCAAAAACGCGCATGCGGTCGCGCTCATCATCCGCCCATCCGGCAAACAGAATGATATGGCCATAGGATTTGTTTAAGGCGTCGCCAGGCTGCAGTTCGTCGTAATTCTTCAACCGGTCGCAAACGCCGGCCATATTGTAAGTGGACCTTGTTGCCTTAAGCTCCCAGCAACGGCTGACAAAGCCGGAGCAGTCCACACCCACGGGCAAGGAACTGGACGGGGGGTCCAGGTGCTTCCCGCGCCTCATTTTTTTGAGGTGACAACCTGCGGGCCGCCCTGCCTTGATCCCCGCGTCAAATTCCGCCAGCGTGCTGTCCCCGCCCCAACTGTACGGGACGCCGATATTGGTCCGGCCGTCCGCATACCATCCGCCAGGCCCGCACCAACCCGCATCCGGTGTGTCAACGCGCACTCCTGCCGCGTCGGTTCCGTGAAAAACATTGGCTTCGGTCCCTTGCCAGGAATGCTGGGCATAGGCTCGCGCCGTTTCCATCACTTCTTGTCGTGTCACGGGAGGGCCCGCTGAGGCGGCCGGCCCCGGCCTGTCAATAGCCGTTTGCGCGCATCCGCCGGCGCAGGCCAAAATAAAAATCCATAAAAGAATGCGAATCATTTGTCGTGAACGACAAAATCCAGCCATTCCTTCTCCTGCGTGTCAATCGCCAATTATCAAATTTGCTCTGCGAAATCAGGAGTATGCCAGGACGACAAAGGAGGTATCAAACCATCCCATCGCCAAACGCGGCAATTCGCCGACTTTGACCAACCGCACAACAATTTGTTTATATAACTCGATATGATCGGCTGGGAATGATCTGATGAAATCAACCGACGATCCCATTTTTGCCGACCGCAGAAACTGGCGGAAGCAAAGAATGGAAAAGGCATCTTCGGTAAAGGCCGATCGGTAATTGCCCAAGTCATCCTGAAGTATTTTACATTTCAGATCCAGGGCATTGAGAACCTCACGTACGGGAACGGCGGAGATCTTTGTCGCAAAACGATCAAAAGAATCAAACTGCATAACTCACTCACGGTCCAACTGGCACTTACGGGGAAAATCCTGCGCAAGACACTGGCACTACTCTCTCAATGTAATTGACTTTCCAGTCCATGTCAACCGGGAGTCCCACTAAAACTGGAAAATTTCTGGCAATGATGCTGGTTTAAGTTGTTCCAGTTGCGGGCCTGTTGATTGTTACTTTTCATCGAATTTCCTTTAGAAATGATTGTGCGCAATTATTTTGAAGGGTCTTATGGCTTTTCTTGAAAGTTTGTGTATAGTGAAAAAACTGCAATGAGACGGTCGTTGACATGGTTCTTTGTACTGTTGCTAAGCGCGGCGGGCTGTTGGTGGTTCTGGAAAGGGAACCATCCCGGGAAGGGTTTGGTTGGGGCCGGGGCGGGAAGTTCCAAGGCCCGTGATTCCGGTTCAGGCGCTTCGATTGTTCACCTGGCAGCGACGAAGGCGG
>JASHPN010000138.1 GCA_030038175.1 Verrucomicrobiia bacterium | reverse complement strand
TGTGCGAATCACCGGAATCAAACAGCGCCGCCGCCTCTGAGGACAATTGAAATTCGCGAGGACCCGGACCATCGGGAGGCGCTATATCGTCCGGCGTCCCGTCCGGGGGCGGATGCCCGAAGGGAAGGCGATCCGGTCCAGGAGGGTGCGGATGAAGTGCATCAGCCACGGCGGCAAAACGCCGTTGCAATTCTCCGTCAACACGATTGAACAATTGGTCCCGCTCCAATCGGTACGCTGTCCACCCCAAAGCGGCGAGCACAATCACCAAAATCAGGCCATACCAGACTTGCAATCGCCATTTGATGGACTTGAATATCTTCATTCGATGCAATAGCCGTGGCCCCGGCGGGTGGTGATAAATTCCGCACCGAGTTTCTTGCGCACATTGGATACGTGCACGTCCAACAGGTTGGAAAACGTGTCATCGTTTTCGTCAAACAAATGCTCGTAAAGCTGCGTGCGCGTCACCACTTCACCCCGATGCAGGGCCAGGAACTCCACCAATGAATACTCGCGCGCGGTCAACTCCACGGGCTTGTCCGTCAGCGACACGTTTCGGGCCGCCGTGTCAATTTTCACATCGCCAATTTCAATGAGATTGGTCGTTTTGTTCGCCGTGCGCCGAATCAGCGCCCGCAATCGCGCAAACAACTCCGGCAAATCAAACGGTTTTACCACATAATCGTCCGCGCCCGTGTCGAGCCCGCGAACCCGGTCCCGCGATTGGTCCCGCGCGGTCAGCATGAGCACGGGCGTCTTTTTGATTTTGCGCAGACGCGCCAGGATTTCCCAGCCGTCCAATTTCGGCAGCATGACGTCGAGCACGACCGCGTCATAATCGTAATTTTCGGCTTTGTAAAGGCCGTCTTCGCCGTCGTTGGCGCTGTCCACGGCGTAGCCCTCCTCGCGCAGGGCCTTGGCCAGCCCGGCGAGCAAATCCGGTTCATCTTCGACAATTAAGATTCTCATTCGGGTTACAGAGCTTTTAACAAAAAAGTCCGCTAACAGCCATGTGAATTGTCGCACCCGCAACCTTAAGTTCCCATGAAGAACCGAGCCGTGACCGTCAGGGAGCGACCCGCCACGCGACGAAGCGAAAACGACCGTCATTCCCGCTTGCTCACGCGCGCGGCTCTGTTGGTGCAGTTTCCCCATTTTCAATCATCCATCTTCCGTCCTCTTGTTGTGTTTGCGTCTTCACCTTCTCTTAAGGTGGCTCGATTTAAAATCCCGGCATGAAAATTCAAACCTGCTCAATCCTCAAATCAAACCGAGTTTTTCTTTTCCTCACCTTCACCCGCGTCTTCTTCCTGCTGATGACGCCCGCCCTCGCGCAGGACCCGCGCACCAACTGCTGGTTCACGACGTATAGCGGCCAGTATGCGCGCATCTATACGAACAGTTCCATGCAAACGGCCGGCACGGCCCTGACGACCTGGTCCAACACCGATCAATCGCAGTTGCTGCCGGCCTATTGCGGCGTGCAGGAGGTTTATTCTTCGACCAACTGGATCTATGTCCGCAGCACTGGCCTGGCCAGCTATACGATGGGCCCGTGGTACCTGGATTCCGAACACCGGAATTTGTTTCCCAATCTGCCGGTAAACCAGCAGCTCCTTTACCGGTTCCCGCGGACGAATGGCGTGCCGGCGACCAAAACCGAAAATGGCGGCGGACAGATCGGCGTCTTCGTGGATGGCGTCGCGATGTTCAACAGTTGGGACGCCTACACCTGGAACCCGACCCTCCAGACGAACGAACAGAATTACACCGGTTATTGGAACCGCGATGCCTACGTGAACGAAGGCGTCACCTTTGATCCCGGCAATGCCCATCAGCAGAATACCGGCGTCTATCATTACCACGCTGATCCCGTAGGTTTGCGATATTTGCTCGGCGACCACGTGGATTTCAACGCCACGACCAAAACCTACAGCGAAGACACAAACCCGCCCACGCAACATTCCCCCATCCTCGCGTGGACCGCAGACGGTTTTCCGCTTTACGGTCCGTACGGATATTCGAACCCCACAAACGCCAACAGCGGCGTTCGCCGGATGGTATCCGGATACGTCCTCAGAAACGGGCAGGACGGAACGACCAATTTGACGCTAACCGGCCGAACGACCATTCCGCAGTGGGCCGTGCGCCTTTATGATGTCTCGTCCAACCAACCGGGTCCGACCACCGCGAATTGGGCACTGGGAACTTACATGGAGGACAACGACTATCTCGGCGACGATATCAATCCCAATACCGGAACCAATTACCAGCAGGGAGTGGATTTTGACCTGGACCAATACAACGGCCGCTGGTGTGTCACGCCCGAATTTCCCACCGGCACCTATGCCTATTTTGTGGCCATCAACTCCAATGGCACGCCGGTTTTTCCCTATGACATCGGCCGCGGTTATTACGGCAGCCCGGTCGGTGGGACAGTCTCCACGATCTCAGAAACGGTGGTCACAAATTTTCTGGGTTATACGAATCTGGCATCCGAAATGAACGCACCCACAGTCAACAATGACACCGTCACTTTGACCTGGAGCGCCCTGGAAGGAGGTACATATGCAGTTCAATCCACGACCAACCTCGCTACCTCATCTTGGACGACGCTGGCCTCGTCAGTCTCGCCCAATGAAATTACCGGAGGTTATACGAACACATCCGGACTTCCGGAGAATTTCTATCGAGTCGCCCGAGTCGCCGTCGCGACGTATCAGGGCGCCGGCACCACCACCTTCTCGACACCGACCGTCACATCCGTCGCGCCCGGCGGCAGTGCGGATGCCGGGCAAACAGTGAGTATCACCATCACCCTGCCGGACAGCCCGCCGTGGCCGCCGGCCAATGCCCCGATTACCAGCGTCACGTTGACGAGCGCCTCAAACACGAGCATCACTGACACCAGCGTTTCTGACTCAACGCAAGGAACGGTAGTGGCCACCTTCGCCATTCCGTCCAATGCCGCCACGGGTTTGCAGAATGTCGTCGTCACGTTTACATCGGGACCGACCTATACGCTCACGGGTGGATTTACCATCAACCAGTAAAATGAAATGGTTTCGAACCATCGGCATCGGCCTGGCACTGTTCCTGGCGGGAAACCGGGCCTCGGCGGCCACTCTGCAGGTTCAAATTCTGCCGAAAATGGCCGGACAGGATCTCCAGCCAGCTTCATTCCGTTATCACACTTCGGCGGGCGAGACATTTTCCGTAACCAGAGCCAGTTATCTGGTCAGCGATTTTGAATTGCAGCGGGTGGACGGTTCATGGCTCACGTTATCCAATTCGGTGGCGTGGCTGGACCTGGGCCAAAACCGGAACACCTTTCGCCTGGAGAACGTTCCGCCGGGCGATTTTACGACGATTCGTTTTTTGGTGGGATTGAACACCAATTTGAATCAGGCGAACCCCGCGAAATTTCCGCCGGGCCACGCGCTCAATCCGGATCTGGATGGGCTTTACTGGGGGTGGCAGGGCGGTTACGTATTTATGGCCCTGGAAGGCCTGTGGCGCAACCCGGCAGGCGAACTGGACGGCTGGGCCTATCACCTGGCGCGCGACACCAACGCCGTTCACGTCTCGCTCGCCGCCCCGCTGGATATCACCAATGAAACGCAACTGGATTTGGATTTCGATGTAAGCGCGGCCCTGAACGCCCCCTGCCCGCTTTCGTTCGCGACAGACGGCACTTCCACGCATTCGCGCGACGGCGATCCAATTGCCGCCGCGCTCGTCAAAAATCTCGCAACCGCGTTCCGCGTCCGAAAAGTAACCGCGTTGAATGACGCCGAAATCGCGATCGCCGATCCCCGGCCGCTGTATCTTCCAAAAAAGTTCACTCCCTGGCGGTTTCAAATAAGCGCGACGTTTCCAATGCCCGATTTGCCGCGCGACAATCCGTTGACCGTCGAACGGGTCACGCTGGGAAACAAACTGTTTTTCGACCGGCGCCTGTCCATCAACAACCGGCAGTCCTGCGCCGATTGCCATGAGCCGGACAACGGGTTTACGGACGGCCGGCGAACGGCCCGGGGCGCGGAAGGCAAATTGGGGCCGCGCAATACCATGCCGTTGTTTAATCTGGCCTGGAAGAGCGAATTTTTCTGGGATGGCCGCGCCCAAAGTTTGAGACAGCAGGTTCTGCAACCGATGCAAAATCCCCTCGAGATGCACGAGAACCTCACCAACCTTGTCACCAGGCTCGCCCATGCCCATGACAATTATCCGGCCCTGTTCAAGGCCGCGTTCGGTTCGACGGAGATAACCGCCGAAAAAATCGCCCTCGCCCTGGAAAATTATTTGCTGACCCTGACCTCGTTCGATTCCAAATTCGACCGTGTGCTGGCCGGCCGGGAAAAATTCACGCCGCAGGAACAACGGGGGTTCGAGCTTTTTTCAACCGAATACGACCCGCGCCGGGGCCAATTCGGCGCCGATTGTTTTCACTGCCACGGCGGACCTCTATTCCAGAGCCAAAGCTTTGCCAATAACGGTCTCGATTCGACCTTTTCTGATCCTGGCCGCGAACGGGTGACCGGTAAAAGCTCGGACCTTGGGAAATTCGCCGTGCCTTCCCTCCGAAACGTCGCCCTGACGGCGCCCTACATGCACGACGGACGCTTCCAAACCCTCGACGAGGTTGTCGAGCACTATTGCACCGGCGTCAAGCGCAGCGCGACCCTGGACCCCAACCTTGCCCGGCACCCTGACGGCGGCGTCCCGTTGAGCGCTGAGGACAAAGCAGACCTCGTCGCGTTTCTAAAGACCCTGACCGACGAAAGATATTTGCAAGAATTTTCACACCCACAATGAAAGGAAAGAAAATGAAAACGACAATGAAAGTAACACTGGCGCTCCTGGCACTGGGCCTGGCCGCCTTCGCCGCCCCCGCACAGGATAACGGCGCGCCTCCGGATGGCGGACCGCCCGGCGGAGGTCCGGATGGGCCCAGACACCATCGTCCCCCGCCCCTGCCCCTGCTCCTGGCACTGGATGTTAACCACGACGGAATCATTGATTCCAACGAAATCGCCAATGCCAGCGCCGAATTATTGACCCTGGACAAAAACGGCGATGGCCAACTCACCCCGGATGAATATCTGCCGCCCCGCCCAAAAGACGCCCCGGACAATTTCCGTCCGCCGCCCTCGCCCCTCATCGAAGCATTGGACGTAAACCATGACGGGATCATTGACGCCAATGAAATCGCCAACGCGCCCGCGGAGTTGAGAACCCTCGATAAAAACGGCGACGGCCAATTGACCCGCGACGAATATTGCCCGCCGCCGCCTCGCCGGGGAATGGGCAACCCGCCTGACGGGGGCAATCCGCCCGGCGGCGGCGATCCCTCCGACAGCGGTCCGCCCGGTCCGCCGCCAAATCAGTAGGATTCCGTTCGAGTGAATGGAAAGCGGCGGGTTGCTGCAAAACCGGGTGTGAAGCAGACAACCCGCCGCTCTATCAATCCGCCGCAGGCGCTGACTAAAACCCTGTAAGGGCGCCATATAACAGCCCAGGGCAAGCGCGACTCCCGGAGCGCGCAGCCCTGGGTTTGCAACCCCTATGTCCAACCGCTAATTGCGAAGCCGCGCGAAGCGCGCCCTCAGTTTGCGGCCAAATGTCATTCCAAAAAGCTTTCCAGTGTTTTGTTCAATCGTCACTGCGGCGCCCAGAAATGAAACAAGCTGTTATCAAATGTCCATTGCCATGCGACGTAGCATTGAAAACGGACATGCCCGTCAATGGAGCGTCCGGCGGAGAACAACAGATGGTTATGGTCGTTCAAATCAACCACGGTTCCAATGTTGAAGGCCGTGCCCTGATTGGGAAAATCCGTTTGATAAAGAGTTTGATGATAAATCTCTGCGCCGATGAGAACGTTGGTCAAAATCTGTTTTTGCAGGACCACCCCGCCGAAACCCCAATTTTGATTGCCGGTCAACGAATTGATGCCATATCCGCCGCCGCCATAGACGCTCCAGGAACCCCAGCTCTTTTGCAGCCATAACGGAACAAACACCTGCAGATGGGAGTTCCCAAGGTTGTCTTTAGCCCCGCCGGTGGGAAGTTCGAAGAGGGGAAAAATGGCCGCTTCCGGCAGCCAGTTCGTGTCCTGAAGAAAACGGATTTTCGAGCCAAGTTCGATGTCACCCAAGCCATAGTGCGCCGCGCCCCCCGGCGGCACATCATACGCCAATGGGGTAATCAGATGAAGCTGCACATTCGGAACAACGCCGTAATTGACTTCGAAATGCGGAGCTGTCCCGGACCAATCGCCGGCATAATCGGAATCCTGGGAGGCGATATAAAATTCCCAATGATGAAAGTCCACCGGCTCCGGATCGTCGGTCACAAACGGAGGACCGCCATAAGCGTCGCGGGAAAATATCATCGCGGCGGCGATGAAAACCCAGGCGGCCGGCCCGCGTCGTGTGCTCTGCGTCATTTTCAATCGGCGATCAAATAAAACCCGGTGATAATGAGATACCCGGCCGCCGCTCCGGCTAAAATCACGCCCGGCAATCGTTTCGCGGCCATCTTTGGTCCTTGGCCGCCGTTGATTTGTGCCAGCAACCAACCCAGTGCGAAAAAGAGGACGATGATGATTCCAGCGTGCGTGATCCAATGATGGCCGGTCAGGTGCTGCATCCAGTTTTGGACCGCGTGGCTTTTCTCTTTTGCCACAACCAGGAGCGCGTTAACGACACTGGTCAGAGCGAATGATAAACCGAAGGAAACCGTATATTTTGAGGGGGCGTTCTCCATAGGATTAATGTTGTCCCGCCAGGAGCGCAACTTTTACGCCCATGGCAATGATCGCCCCGTGGCCTTCGATCATAAGCCCAAGCAGCGCCACCAGGCCGGACACCCAAAGGACCAGGCGGCGGGCGTCCCGGTTTGCCGCCAGATTGTTGGCCGCCACGATGGGAAGGTAGGTGGCCAGCAACAACAGCATGATGACCAGATGTTCCTTGGTCTCCATGAAGAAGCTGTGGGCAAACGGCCAGGGCCCTTTCAGGATAACGGCTTTGTCCGCCTTATAGATGGCCACGTACCAGTAGCCGCCCACGACAAAGGCAAGCCACATGAAAGCCGCCGATGCGCGGCTAATCCAGCGGATCCGGGCAAGGTTCGCCGCGCTGGCGTTCAAAGCATCCACAAAGACCCAAACGGCGGCGACAATACAACCGACGCCGAATAAGACATGCGCCATTAAAATGATTTCGTTCATGCCCGTCCCGACCACGCCGACAGTCTGCACAGACATTTTTCTTTTTTCAACCAAGGACCGACATTAGCCATGAACCTTCGCCATCGCGCTGGCGCTCTTAATTGCAGAGCAGCCGACGCCTGCCGCGCCGCAGTTTGGCGATGGCGGTCAGGAGGCTCTGAATTAGAATGGCTGGCGACAGAGGCACACGGACCAGAAAAATACATGGAAACTTTTCGGGGGAACAAGGTTTTGGAGTGCGTCAAAAAAGCCGCAACCGTTTGACGTGCCCGCTCCCTCACCTGCCTTCGCTCAGAAGCTTCGGCCAGGCAGGCGTTCACGGCTCTGTTAGATGGCCGGCGCCCGAACGGCTGCATCTCACTTCGAATGATATTGCCTCTTTGCCCCTGTGGCTACGCTTCCATTCTTTTTCGAAATTCCCGGCACGCGGCCGCCACATCCGTCGCATTGAGAATCGCCGATACCACGCAAATCCGTTTCGCGCCGGCGCCCAGCACCTCAGCCACATTTTCCAGATTGATTCCGCCAATCGCAAACCATGGAACCGGCACGTGCGCCGCCGCCCACCGGACGTATTCCAGTGTGACCGGTTTTGCCGTTGGCTTCGTGCCGGTCGCGAATACCGGCCCCACTGCGATATAATCCGCCCCCGAATTTATGGCGTCCTTCGCCTGTTCGGGCGAATGGGTGGACAGCCCGATTTTGACCCCGGCAATTTTTAATTCTCCCTGTCGCGGCGCAGCTTCGCGCGAAGCCGGATGAATTTTTAATTGCGCAAAATCCTCCTGTCCCAAATGGCATAACTCCGCGCCCAAATCGCGCGCAATGTCCGGATAATCGTTGATGACCAGGCCCACGCCGGCGGCGCGCGTGATGGGAAGGATTTTTTCCGCCATTCGGCAGATTTCTTCCGGCGAAGATTTCTTGGCGCGAAACTGGATTAAATCGCTGCCGCCCTCGCAAAGCTGTTGCGCGACGCCTTCCGGCGCGCGCCCATGCAAATACGCGGTGTCAACAAACGTATAAAGTCTGCACTCGGCGAGTGGTTTCATGATGTTTCAGGCCAAGGGCCTGAGCCATCGTAGCCGAGGGCAACGCCCTCGGAACGATAAGTAATAAATGTCCTGCCCTGTAAGGGCAGATCAAAACCCGCTCAACCCCAAAGACAACGTTCATCCTAATGTGCGCCGTATTCCTTCAAAACCGGCAAGTATTCCATTATTTTGGATTGCCCTTACAGGGCAAAATATTTTTTCGCCCTGATCACCGAGGGCGCTGCCCTCGGCTACGATGGCCTTGCGCCTTCAGCGCGTTTTCCTTCTCGTCCTCGTCGTCGTCCTCGCAATCGAAGCTACCCATTCGAGGACGAGCACGAGGACGATAAAATTCTATTCACGCGGCGGAAATTCAAAGGTAACTTTTCCTTTTTCATCCATCACCAGATACGCCGGAAACGGCTTCCCGGCCTTGGAAATAAATTTGTCGAGCAAATCGCTCTTGCTGGTCGCCAGGATCTTTTGCGCCTGGGCCGGTTCAATCGGTTGCTCCAGGATAACCTTGCTGATCTTAAACCGGCACGGCTTGGAATCGGCCTGCGACCGTTCGCAAAGATAGCCGGCTTCCGTATCAAAAACTTTGCCGCCGCATTTTGGACATTTGCCAATGGATTCTTTGCCGGTGAAATCAATTTTGGGCGCCGGTTCACCGGGCGCGCCGGACCCTTTGGCGGCCGTCTTGCGCGGCTTTTTCTCCCGGGGCGGAAAATCAAATTTTGTCTCGCCTTCCTTCACGATCAAAAAGGCCTCGAATTTGCGGTTGGTTTTCTTGGAGATAAATCCCTTGAGCAGGTCGGTTTTGCCTTCGGCGAGCAATTTTTTCATCTGCTCGGGCGCGATTTCCTGCTGCAAAATAATTTTGCCGGACTTGAACGTGCACGTTTTAGCCGGGCCGGTCGCGTTCTCGCAAAGGTAGCTCATGCCGGTATCAAACACCCGCCCGCCGCACTTTGGGCATTTGCCGAGCGGTTCTTTGCCGGTGAAATCCACCGGCGCCGCATCCGTGCCGTCTTCTTTCTTGTCATTTCCGAAATCAAACTCGGGCTTCAGGTCCGGTCCCATCTTAATAATGGCCGCAAACGGAAATCCTTTGGCGCTCCGGAAACCCTGCAAGGGGCCAACCTGGCCCTTCTCGATCAATTGCTCGACCTCCGGGATCTCCAACTGCCGTCCGGCCACGATTTTCCACAAGGCGAAATCGCATTTCTGGCA
>JASHPN010000137.1 GCA_030038175.1 Verrucomicrobiia bacterium | reverse complement strand
CAGCAGACGCAATGGCAAACCTCGATTCCCGACCAGCCGCCGACCACCGGTTGGGGCGGGCGCGTCGCGGATTTGTTCAACGCGGTGCAGCCCAACTCGCCGATCTCGCTCATGGTTACCCTCGCCGGCGCCAACACGTTTGAAGTGGGAAACATTGTCCAGCAATATTCTGTTTCCACCAGCGGCGCTGTGTCCCTGTCGCTGCCCGGAACCCCCTCCGGCGGAGCCAGCACCAACCGGTTGCCCACGCTGATGAACATCCTTGGCCTGCCCTATACCAATCTCCAGTCCCAGGCTTATGCCTCGGTGGCCCAGCAAGCCATCAACACCGGCGCCTTGCTCAACAGCGCCATATCCAATACGGCCTCGGCAACGTTTTGGACCAATCCGTTCCCGGCGAAAATCACCCCGCCCGAAGGCGGCACGGCGTTCACCTCCACGCTCAGTCCGCAACTCGAAATGGTGGCGCGGCTGATCGCCGCCGGCAGCACGCCCTTAAACAAAGGCGGCTTTGGAATGCTGCGCCAGATCTTTTTCGTGCAGGTGGGCGGCTACGACCTTCACACCGGTCAGACCAATTACACCGCCAACGATCCCAGCGACGTTCTGCAAGGCGCCCACACAAACCTGCTTGCCGAATTGAGCCAGTCCATGTATGCCTTCGAGCGCGCCATGGAACAACTCGGCCTCTCCGACAGCGTGACCAGCTTCACGTGCAGTGATTTTAGCCGCACTTTTCCCAGCAACGGCGAGGGCAGCGATCACGGCTGGGGCAGCCACCATCTCATCCTCGGCGGCGCGGTAAAGGGACAGATGACCTACGGCCAGTTCCCGGTCCAATCCATCAACGGCCCGAACGATACCAGCACCGGCCGCTGGATTCCCACCACGGCCATTGATCAATATTTTGCGACGCTCGCGACGTGGTTTGGCGTGGATGCTGATAATCTCGCCACCGTTTTCCCCAATCTTGGCCGCTTCTCCAGTCCGAATCTCGGTTTTGTATGAGACACTGCCGCAATTTGATCACGGTAGGGACGGCGCGCTGCGCCGTCCGCGCCGCGTCGAGCGGCGCAACCATACAGACGGCCGCTGAACAGTGCCCCTCCCAAATCGAGGACCTGGTCAAAACACGCCAATGAAAAAATGGTCCGCCGTATTTCTGGGCCTTGCCCTCGGCGCAGCCCTTTGGTTTTACTTTTTTCGCCGCCCGATCGGCACGCCGCTGACGTGGCCGCAAACCCAAAGCACCGAACAACAGAATGCCGCGGTGTCGCGCGCCCTGGCCAATCAACCCTCCAACACCGTCGCCATCATCCATTCCAATTTCGCGCGCGTTCAGGCGGAAGGCAACGGACGGTCCGCCGTGGAAATCCCCACCCAGCCCGCCGGCCCGGCCGCGCCGCTGGAAGTGACCAACATGCCCCCGGACATCGCCGTGCAAAACGTGAGCCGCATGATTCATCAGTACGGTGAAATGTTTGGAGGCAATCCCGTGGGGACCAATCCCGAGATCACCAGCCAATTGGAAGGAAAAAATCCAAAACACATTGACTTCATCAGCGCCGAAGCCGGCATGCGCGTCAATGGCGACGGAGAATTAATTGATCCCTGGGGCACACCCTACTTTTTCCATCAGCTCTCCGGCTCCGACACCGAAATCCGCTCCGCCGGCCCCGATAAAATCATGTACACGGCGGACGATATCGTCGTCCACTGATCAACACCCGCCACCACGCTTGCGTTCTCCATTGCGTAGCAGCCGCCTGCCGGGGCGTAGCCTTGTGGCGAAGTCCGGGCGTAAGGAGGCTCTGACCAAAACGGTTCATGGAGCGAACTCCAAAATTGGATCTGCGCCCGGTCCATGGACCATTGCCATCGCGCTTGCGTCGTGGAGTGCGGCGGCAAGCAAAGCGCGACGCCGCTTTCGGACGACATACAGGCTTTCGAAAACCAATTCGTAGCTGGAGAACAACGGCGTTCTAAAGCGGTGTCACAGCCACCGCAGTCCAAGACCTCGCGGCCATTCGCCCGGGTCATGAAGGCTGTGGGCCATCTTCAATCCTCTACCATCCATCATCTTTGGTTGCCGCCGCGCTACGCCTTTGTGGCTCCGCGGCAAATTAGTCCTCCGGCCTTTCCCCGCTCGGGGCCATCTTCACGAGCCTGGGCATGAATTCACCCAGCACCGTCACCAAATCTTTCTGCGCCGACATCACCTCGCGGATGTTTTTGTAGGCCATCGGCACTTCGTCCAGGCCGGCGCTGATGAGCGTAACGCCTTGTTGCTTGAGAAAACGATTGACCTCTTTCCAATTAAATTTCTGGTTCGCGGCTTTGCGGCTCATCGCGCGGCCGGCGCCATGCGACGCCGAATTGAGTGACTCGGGATTTCCTTTGCCGCTGACCACAAACCCCGGCGCCGCCATCGAGCCGGGAATGATGCCCGGCACGCCCGCGCCTGCCGGCGTCGCGCCTTTGCGATGCACCACCGCCTCGCGCTCCTCGCCGTCAATGACGTGCTTTTCTTTCCACGCAAAATTGTGGTGATTTTCCAGATCCAGCAGCACCTGCGCGCCAAGATGTTCCGCGATATGCCGATGAATGCAGGCGTGATTGGCCGCCGCGTATTGGCCCATCAACTCCATCGCGTTCCAATATTCCTGTCCCTCCTGCGAATCCAGCGACAGCCACGCCAGCCGCAGCAATTCACTCGGCAATTCCATGCAACGCAGTCCAAATGCCAGCTTCGAGTAATGGTCGCAAACCGCCGCGCCCGTGCCGCGACTGCCACTATGCGACAACAACGCCACATAAGTCCCCGCCGGCAATTCATGTTGGCCCGCCGATGCTATCGGCCCATGCGCCGTGAACAGGCCGAACTCCACGAAATGATTCCCGCTCCCGCTGGACCCCAATTGCGACCACGCCTTGTCTTTATTCTGCTTCGTGATCGGGCTGACCGACCAATCCGTATCCATGACGTCGTGCTGGCGCCGTTCCCGAAATGACGCGCCCACGCCAAAACGCGTTTCCGCCTCAATCGCCCGCGTGAGCCGGTCCTGTTTGTTCTCCAAATCCCGCACCGGAATGTCCAGCACCGTCATCTTCATGCGACAGGCAATATCCACGCCCACCGCATAAGGAACCACCGCATTTTCCGTGGCCAGTACGCCGCCAATGGGCAAACCGTAACCGACGTGCGCATCCGGCATCAACGCGCCCGCCACCGACACCGGCAAGAGACACGCCCTTTCCATCTGCATGATCGCCTCCTGATCCAGCCCATCACCCCACTGACGATATTTCACCGGTTCCGAACGAGGCGGAGGCGGCGCGGCAAGCAAAGCTTTGGCAAAATCACCGCGCAACGGGTCATTTGTGAATGCAGCAGGATTCGCAATGATAGCCGCGACCTCCTCACGCAATCGCGACCTGTCGCCCCCGCCGAGGACATATTTGGAAACAAAATTCGTCGCGAGGCGAGTCGCTTGCCCCAACGGAACTCCCATTCGCAAAAAATCTTTGGTGTTCACGAAAAGATTGAAGACCAGAAAATACGAATCAGCTCGGCCGCACAACGTGAAAACCAGCTTCAATCGCGGCTTTGGCCTGTCGCGCATCGTGAGTCATTAGACGTGATAGGTCTAATTCTTCCATCGCCGCGAGGTGCAGGCGGTCCAATGAGCGACAATGTTTCTCGCCGGAATTTCGGTGCTGGCGCAATGCGGTCTGGAAAACGGCGGATGGCAAATTTCGGAATTCGTATGGTGATTGGTTCCGGAGTACGGCGAGTTGCGCTTCGAGCCTGCGCAACTTGGGGAGCGAATACTCACCGCCCAAATACGCCGCCTTGAGCTGAACCAGAGTTTCCATTTCCGTCAAAATCGAAATCACGACCGCATCTTCATCGGCAATCGCAGCGATAACAGCCGAACTCTCCGATTCGTCCCAGAAGAGCTTCAACAACGAACTGGAATCCAGATAGATCATTTTCCTGTCCCGAACTGCCGTTCTTGACGGTCGGCGCTAAGATACTTGTCCACTAACCGCACCTGCTTATTTCTCCAATTTTTTTTCAGCCAGCGCATGTGTTCCTTGGGATTCCATCGCTTGCGTTTGGTTATTTGTGACGCTACGCGTACGAGCCTGGCCACGGGCCGGGAATCGCGTGTGATGATTATTTCGTCTTCAAACTTCAATGCCGCCTCTGCCTCCGGCCAGCGCTGGCGCAAATCGCGAATGGTGATCGTTTTCATAATCGAAGCATAACATGTTTCACAACCCGCGCAACGACAAACCGCCGCTACCGCTGAGGACGTATTTCATTCCGTAGGAGCCGCCCGCCGGGTCATAGTCCCGCCCCGAGCGGGACGAAGCCTGGAGGTAACGAGGCTCTGACTGAAAGCCCTGAAGGAATCGAGTAGCAACAGCAAACACCTTAGCTCCTTTTGCGCTTTGGCCGATCAACATTCTCTTTCCAATCGCAAGCACTGGCACAACCAAAGAATGGCCCGTATTTCCCTCGAATCAAAACGCTCCATC
>JASHPN010000136.1 GCA_030038175.1 Verrucomicrobiia bacterium | reverse complement strand
CTCGACGTGAAATTCACGGGCGGCATCCATCGCGGCTGCCTGCGCGTCCAGGCGCCGGCGGACGGGAAAATCAATTCGGTTGAGGATCTTCGCGGCAAACGAATTGGCATTCCGGGCATGGGAACGCCGCCATTTATTTTTGCAAATCGGGTCCTGATTGCTCACGGCATTGATCCCTCCAAAGAAATCACCTGGGTGGTTTATCCGTCAGGATCGCTGGGTTTGGCCTTGAAAAAGGGAGACGTGGACGCGGTGGCGGATTCCGAACCGATTGGCACACTGCTCGAAACCCAGGACAAAGTCAAAACGATCGCCGATGAGGCAAAAGACGCTCCTTATAAGGATGAATATTGCTGCGAAGTGGTGGTGAGCGGCAAATTTCTTGCCGCCAATCCCAAGGCCGCCGCCGCCGCCACGCGAGCGTTGCTCAAGGCGGCCAAGTGGGTGCAAACCAATCCGGAGGCCGCCGCGCGGTTGTCAGTGGAAAAACATTATCTTGCGTCAAATCCCGAGTTGAACGCCGTCGCGATTTCGCATCTGAACTATAATCCTGGTGTTTCCGCGGCGGAAGCTTCGGTCAAAACCGCGGCCATCGCCATGAAACAGGACGGGATGCTCAGCCCCAGCACGGACGTGGACGACCTGGCCAAACGAGCCTTCGTGCATTTGGACGGTGTGTCCGACGACTGGATCAATTCATTGCAGGTGGAGAAAGTGGCAGGTGGTCAATTGCCGCCGGATGAACATCAGCGCCTGCTGGCGGAGTTAGCGCACGGACCTGCCAACGTAACCGAATACGGCGATCTGTCATGCTGCCGATTGGCCAACACCCAGTGAGCGCCGTTCCGCAAATCGCAAAGGAGCAGCTCGAGAATCCCGCTCTCAATCCCCCGGCCGCGCCGGGCGCGCGCTGGCAAACGCTGTTGTCCGTGCCGGCGGCAACGCTGGTGACGCTGGCGATCCATCTTTGCCTGCCAAATAATGAGCCGGCAAATGAAGCCGGTTTGTATTCCAGATTTCTCGCGGGCGTTCTGGCCGTGGCCATCCTTGCCGACGGCGTCCAATTTCTGTGGTCCGGCTTAAAAAGATGGATGCGGAACATGTGCCCCATTTTCGCCGCCGCGATTTTGACGCTCTGCGGCTGGGAATTGATTACCGGGGTGCTGCACTGGCTGCCGTTGCCGTATTTTCCGGCGCCGGGGGCGGTGTTGCAAAGCATGGTGGATGACCGCGCGCTGCTTCTGGATTGTACGTGGCATTCTTTGGTGCTGTTGCTTTCAGGGTACGTGCTGGGCGTGCTGATCGCATTGGTCACCGGCGTGTGCATCGGTTGGTCCAGTCACATGCGCTACTGGGGAATGCCGGTGCTCAAGGTAGTGGGGCCGATTCCCGCCACGGCCTGGATTCCACTGGCCATGGTGCTTTCGCCGTCGGCGGTGTTTTCCTCGATAATTCTGATTGCTTTGGCAGTTTGGTTTCCGGTGACGATGCTGACCGTTTCCGGCATTGCCAATACGCGCGCGTCGTATCTGGACGTGGCGCGCACGCTGGGCGCGAGCCGGTGGTATCTGATTTTTCGCGTGGCCATTCCCGCGGCCATGCCAAATATCTTCGTGGGCTTGTTCATGGGATTGGGAACATCTTTTCTGACCCTGGTGGTGGCCGAAACCGTGGGCGTGAAATCCGGTTTGGGCTGGTACGTCAGTTGGGCGCAGGGCTGGGCCGAATATGGCAAGGTCTTTGCGGCGCTCATCATCATGGCCGCGTTTTTCTCCACCATCATGACCGTGCTGTTCAAGGTGCGGGACCGGGTGCTCGGCTGGCAGAAAGGAATCATTAAATGGTGATGGAAAACCAGGCTTCCAACGAAGGCTCGGCGCTCCGCATCCTCGACGCCACTAAAAGTTTCCCGGCCCCGGACAACGTGGCTCGCAACGTGGCGTTGAATGCCACCACGCTTTCCGTCGCCGCCGGAGAATTCATCTCCATCATCGGCCCCAGCGGCTGCGGCAAATCCACGTTGTTGCGCCTGATTGCCGGGCTTGACGTTCCGGATTCCGGCGAGCTTTGGGTCGGCAATGACCGAATCACCGGTCCCAGCGCCGAACGCGGCCTGGTTTTTCAGGACCCGAATCTTTTTCCCTGGCTGACCGTCAGCCGAAATATTCAATCCGGCCTGGTCGCGCGCGGCTTGCTTCAAAGGAAGCGCCCGGAAGTGGATGAATTCATACGTTTGGTGGGCCTTGAAAAATTCGCCCATGCGTATCCGCACCATCTTTCCGGCGGCATGGCTCAGCGCACGGCCCTGGCGCGGGCATTGATCAATCATCCGCGCGTACTGCTCCTGGATGAACCGCTCGGCGCGCTCGACGCCTTCACCCGAATGCGGATGCAGGATGAAGTGCTGCGCCTGTGGCAGGCTCGGCGCACCACCATGCTTTTGGTGACGCACGACATTGACGAAGCCATTTACATGGCCGACCGCATCGTCGTGATGACGCCGCATCCGGGGCGAGTGGAACGGACGATCACTGTTTCTCTCGACCGGCCGCGCCAGCGAAACAGCCCGGAATTTCTTCGCCTCCGCGGTGAAATTCTCGATCTGCTTCACCTGACCGGCAATGCCGGTGAAAGCGCGAATGGCAAATCCGGGAAGAATGGTCTGCTGGAGCCGGAGCCAGCGGCCCAATCGCTTTAGCCTGGAATCGGTGAAGTTCGCTGCCGCCCTCCCCCCCAATGTGTTGATTCGCATTGAGGCATCAGCGAGTGTAACGATTTGGCCGTTATGATTCTGTGGATGCCCGGAGCGGCCTTGAACCAATTATAAGATTTCCAGCTCCTGCCGCGCGGAATGTCGCAGCATCCGAATGCGAACGATCCGGTTTGGGTCGTCAATTTCATAAATGACCCGATACGGACGAACGATCAACTCGCGTAACCGGTCCTCCGGCGCGATTCGAAGCGTTTGCCCAAGCCGGGGATGGCTTGCAAGGATCAAGGATTTTTTGATAATTGTTTCGCCAAGCCTTAGAGCAGCCGGCGGATTATCGTGAGAAATAAAGGCAACCAGTTGGCGCAAATCGCCAATCGCTTCGTCCGTCCAAATTACTTTGAAGTCTATGACGAGACTTGCCGAAGTAATTCTTCCGCCGCCACGCCTCGTCCGTGCGGATTTTTTTCGAGGCGCTCCCGCAAGACGGCCATGATCTGCAACTCATCGGCGATTTCCCGCAGGGAAACCGTTTCAGGCATTTCACCCACGGCATCCAAAGCAAGTTCTCGATCGCTCATGCCTAAAATATGCTGCCCACAAAACGTTTGTGCAAATGCAATTTCATGGCATCGTGACCCAGCCAATTTCTTTTACACCGCAATCCGCGCTTTGAGGGACGAATGCGGATCGTCGCCCGCCGGTTCAAAATCATCGAATTTTAAGTCGTGGATATGGCGTGCTTCAAGCGACCAGTTTATAACCGACGCCGTGAATGGTGAGCAGATGCTTCGGCTCGCCGCCGTGGTCGCCGAGTTTTTTGCGGAGTTGGACGACGACCTGGTCCAGGGTGCGGGTGGTGCCATAATAATTGCAGCCCCAGGCTTCGTTCAATAATTTGTCGCGCGACAGCACTTCGCCCGCGCGCGCGCGGAAAATTTGGAGCAACTTCACTTCCCGGGCCGTGAGTTCTTCGACGACTTTACCGCGCTTGAGTTGAAAGGTTTTAGGATCAATCGTCGCGTCGCCGATTTTGAAACTCTTGTCCGAATCTATTTTGTCTTCAACTGAATTGGCGCGGCGCAGCAATGCGTGAATGCGGGCGAGCAATTCGCGAACGCCGAACGGCTTGGTGACGTAATCGTCGGCCCCGAGGTCAAGCCCGACAACCTTGTCAATCTCCTGTCCCTTGGCCGTGAGCATGAGAATGGGCGTGGGACTTTTTTTCGCGCGCAATCGCTTGCAAATGTCATAACCGCTCGCGCCGGGCAGCATGACGTCCAGCACGATCAGCGCGGGTTTGTGTTTTGCCGCCGCGTCGAGCGCAAGGTCGCCGCGATTGCAGGAAGCGACTTCAAAGCCGTCGCTTTTCAAAACTTCTTCGAGTCCCAGCAATATGTGCGGGTCGTCCTCAACGATCAGAATTTTTGTTTTCATGCGGTTTCTCCCGAGATGGGCAATCGCAACACAAAACTGCCGCCCCCGCCGGCCCGCGGTTCATAAATCACATCGCCCCCATGCGCGCGCGCGATTTGACGGGCGATGGTCAGTCCCAGGCCGGAACCCTGAATGCCGCTGCTCAAAGAATCGTGTGCGCGATAAAATTTCTCAAAAATCTTTTCCTCGCTGCCGGGCGGCACGCCCGAACCGCGATCCAGTACCTTGATTTCGGCGTGCGGCAGCGGACATTCCTTTTGCGCGGCTTGAATCTCGATTTCCCTTCCGCCATTGGAGTATTTTTCGGCGTTGGACAGCAGATTGACGATGATTTGCGAAAGCGCGTCAGGGTCGCCGCGAATGGCAATTTTTGTCTCCGGCAATTCGCAGTCGAATTTGAATCCGCCGGCCTCGAGATGCGGCCGGAAGGTGTCCGCGGTCGTCCGTACAATTTCCGCCAAATTGCACGGCTGAAAGTCATATTTTTTCTCACCGCGTTCCATGTGCGAAAAATCAAGGACATTGTTGATGAGCCGCGTGAGCCGCGCGGCTTCCGCCGTGATGATTTGCAAATATGAACGCTGTTTTGCGGAATCGGCGGCGCGATTTTCCGCGAGCAATTCTGAAAACATGCGAATTGAAGTGAGTGGGGTCTTAAGCTCATGCGAGACGTTGCTGACAAAATCCGTTTTTTGCCGCGCGAGCTTTAGTTCGGAATTCAAATTGCTGACGATGAGCCAGCTTCCGATGGCAATCGCAAGCACCAAAATCGCAATGAGCAGACCGAGCGTGAGTTCGGCGGTGCGCGCGGCCTGTGTGAGTGCCGCGGGATTCACCAGATACGCGGCCGCTTCCCAATGCGGCAGCGCGTCGCCGATTTCCGTGGCGACAAACGGCCGCTTCCAATTGGCCGAAAAATTTTTGCGTGAAAGGGCAACGGGCCGGGCATTGTCGTCCAGAAGGGCGAGACAAATTTCGTTTGGCAGCGCCGGGTCGGGTTGAACAATGCCGCGCAAGCCGTTCACGAGCCGGCTCAAGTTCAACTGCGCGCCAAAAATCAGGTCCGGCTCGCGATTCAGCCGGTGCCAAAACATCAACTTTAGCTGATTTTGCAAAAAGCGCGCGAGCATTCCGTCCGTTTCGTTGCCGATGAGTTGCGCGAATTCGGCTTCGGCGGGAATGGTTTTGGACAAATTATTTTGAGAATCTTCGGCGGAATCCTTGACCGGGCGATAGAACTGGCTTTGTGGAACGACGGACCGCGTTTGTTGTTGCGCCTTTGAAGCGAAAGCATTTTGCGGCAGCGCCTTGAGCGCGAGCGAATCGGCGGCCGAAACAGACGACGCATTTGCCTGGGCTGAATTCATTGCCCCGGTTCCCCCGAATGGGGCGCCGGGAACCGCAGCCGATTGTGACTGATTTTGGACACTGCCGGAAAAAAGTTGAAGCGATGATTGCGCATTCGCGTTGCGCGCAAACCCATTCATCCCGTTCGCAAAATTTTGGCTGCGATAAACTTCCACGGCCTCGCGATTGCCGAGAAAATCCTTGTTATCAAAATAAAACATTTGCGATTCCGGCCGCGCGTTCAGCGAGGGTGAAAGAATTTTTCCCGACAGCGTGACGCAAAAGCCGACTTCGGCCAGCGGCCAGCGCCGGCGGATATCGTCGTCAAATTGCGCCGCGATTTCGTGCGCGTCGCCGGCGGCGGCGAAATTTTCAACCTGCGCGGCAAATTCCTGCTGCCGTTGCGTCAGAAAGTCTGAAACGTTTTGCGCGAGCGCGTCCGTGGCCCGCTGATCCAGGAGCGATTGCTGGCGTTCGAGCAAAAATTGCTGGTCGCGCAGCGAACGCACGGCCAGCCATGCGAGCACCAGGCTCGGCAGGATGACCGCGAGCGCAAAAATCAGCGCGATTCTTTTCATTGGCCTTCCTGAAGTAACCCAATTCCCGGAGCCTAGCCAAGTTCATTTTGACGAAGCCGCTTCATTTCACTTCCGTGCCGTCAAA
>JASHPN010000135.1 GCA_030038175.1 Verrucomicrobiia bacterium | reverse complement strand
TTGAGTGATGTGTGGTAACGGACACCAATAAATCACCCTTGACACCTATAACGCTGAACGTTATAGTCCTTTGCAGATGATACGCAGCTTCGCCGGCCACGAAACTGAAAAGCTGTTCAATGACGAATCGTCCCGGCGTTTGCCTGGGCAAATTCAGCGCGTGGCCCGGCGGAAATTGATTTTGCTGAATCAGGCGCGGGGCCTGAATGATTTGCGTGTCCCGTATGGCAACCATTTGGAAGCCTTGAAAGACGACCGTAAAGGCCAGCACAGCATCCGCGTAAATGATCAATGGCGGATTTGCTTCCGTTGGCAGGGCGAAGATGCCTTTGACGTGGAAATTGTGGACTATCATTGACGACTATGAAGACGAACAAATTGCCGCCGATTCATCCGGGGGAAATTCTCAGGGAAGAATTTATGAAGCCGCGCGGTTTGTCGCAAAACGCGCTGGCGCGGGCGCTAAACGTGCCTCCGCGCCGCATCAATGAAATCGTCCTCGAAAAGCGCGGCATAACGGCGGATACCGCCTTGCGGTTGGCGCGATATTTTGGCACGAGCGCGGAAATGTGGGCTGGTTTGCAGGCGGATTATGATTTGCGCCTGGCGCGTTACGAAATGCAAAAAGAGATTGAGCGCGACGTCGAACCGCTCGCGGCGCTTGAACCGGCGATGGCGTAATCCGTTGCAGTTCAAACCCCATTCCAATCCCGTCTTGGCTATTCGACTTTTTCCACGACCAGCATTTCGACCGGCATATTGGATGGGACAAGTTCGAGGCCAAGCTGATTGAGAAGGGCGGTTTTCAGGCCGGCGGGGTTGACATCCCGCCAACTCGGCTGACGCCATTTCAGATCAATGTCGAAATGGTTTGTGAGACCCGTCCGGTCAATGACGGGCGTTTTTAAAATGCTTTCCAAATACATCGCCAAAGTGGAAAGCTGCCCATTTTGAATCGTCCAGTGTCCTTCCGAATCCGACGATGAAGTGCCGCCGGGATTTTGACGATTCGGCTTCAGGCCGGGCGCGTCGGGATACTGTACTTCCAGAAGGAGAACATCAGTGTCCCGAATTTCGCGCCGCGAGATCAGGCCCAGCTTTTTCCGCGCTTCCTGTTGCAAAGCGGCTTCATTTCCACCCGGCAAAGAGGCGATGTAATCATATTTGCCTCGAGGCAATTGCGCGGGAAGAATTATTCTGGCCGGGCTGTAAGGGAAATCATAAGCCGCCGAAATCACGTGAACCGCCGTGACGCCGGTGCCCATGAATTTATTAACGAGATGGTCGTGTGTATCTGACCATACGCGCGTATTTCCCCATGATGATCCATTTTTCACTTTGCTCGGCAGGATTCGAACTTGCGGAGGTTGCCGGTTCAGCACGCGGCTATCGAAGCCGGAGATTTGCCAGGGATAGGTCCGGTGTTCCTGGATTTCTTTGACGGTGACGGTGGTTGTGCCGATGGCGAGCAGAATGCCCGCGCTGGCGGCGATTGCCATTTTTGCTTTGGTCCAGGCCATAATTTTCAATGCTCCTTTCACGAGGGTGAGGGTTGAGGCGGACGCTGCCGACCCCTTGACAAAAGCGGCTGCTGCCGCCGTCTTTGCCAGGGTTGCCGGAGCAATCGAAACTGAATGCGCCGAGATCGCGCCGCTCAAGACGCCCGTTGAGACTTTGATGCCACGCTTAAAGAAATACAGGCGCAATTTTTCCAAAGCGCGGGAGACGCGTTTCTTGGCCGCTTCCCCGCTCAATCCAATGGCAGCGCCAATTTCCTGGGAATTTTTATTCTCGAAGAACCGAAGCACCAGGGCGTCACGGTCGCTTTGGCCAAGGTGCATCATCGCTTCATCGAGGAGCGGCGATAGTTCCTGCCACGCTGAATCAGCCTGCGCTTCATGAAGGGTGGATTGCATATAGGCCTCCTGTTCGTAATGTTGACGCCGTCGTTGCGCCCGCAGCGCGTCTTTTGCCGCGTAACAGGCGGTTCGATAAAGCCAGCCGGACAAAATTGTTTTCGCTGTGAGCGACGCTGATTTTTTCGCCAGAATAATGAATACCGCCTGCGTGATTTCTTCGGCCAGGTGCGGGTCATGCGCCTGCCGCAACGCGGCGGAATAGACCCAATTGACATGCCGGGAAACAAGCGTTTCAAATGCCTGCTCCGATTGATGCGCGGCATAATCGCGCACCAACTCTATGTCATGGTTCGTCATCTATTGTCTAATGGCCTGCCATTTTAAATCGGGACAAGGATTTTATGACAATTTGAAGGTCCCAAAATCAATTTTCAGCGAAGAATTCGGCCTGCCATGTCCGTTAGCGTCGGATGCAAAACTCCTCATAAGGCGCGGGAGGCATGGCCGGATTGCTGGACGAATGGGGCGGCTTTGTCGCGGTTTTGTTGCCCCCGTGTCGCCCCTTTGTTGCCCCAAATGTTGCCCTTTAAGTCATTGGCATCTAACAATGTAGCGGATGTTGCCCCTTTTTATGCTCTCTACACTTTTACATGTTTCGCATCCTCCTCGCCTGGTTCAATTCGGACTCTCCTGTAACTTGATCATTACTTCGAGATGGTCCAATCGTTTTTCCAGCAAATCGTTTTGCTGTTTCAAGTTTTGAATCTCCGCATCCTTGGCTTTCTCCTCGGTTTCCCGTTTCTGATCCAACTCCTTGATGGCATTGAACATGGTCCAGATGATGGGATCGTTGTTGACCTCCAAATAGCCGTCCTGGTTGCGCTGGACGGCTTCGGGGATCGCGCTTTGCACCTGCTGGGCGACCACGCCGACATAATCGGGCTGGGAGGGCAGGTTCAGCGGATTTCCGGGCTTGTAATGATAGTGGACGGGTTGAATGGCGTCCAACGCCTCCAGGCCGTGGGTGAAATCCGCGCCGACATCCTTCAAACGTCCATCGGAAAAGGTGTTCCAGGAGCCGCCGCCGGGTTTGTCCGCCGTGCCGTTGACGCTCAACGTCGAATCCGGATTGGTGGTGCCGATGCCCACAAAGCCATTATTGAGAATCTCCATCCGATTAAGGTAGGCGGTGTAAAATTCCAGATCATATTGGGTGCCCCCGCTGGTGCGTTTGGAGGCGATGCCCTCGCCGCTGAATGGATTCACGCTCGAGGAGCCAAAAATCAGGGCATTGGAATAAACGTTTCCATTGTTCTGGCCGTATTGGTCTAAATTCAGGGTGTTGTCGAGGACGACATTGCCGGCCAGATAGGTGAAGGTGTTGGTTCCGGTCGTGCCGATGCGGATAATGCCGTTTTCTTCGCCACTTGCCCCACCCCCCGGATTGCCGATATAGATGTCATTGGTGCCTGCGTAAAGATAAGCACCTGCGTTATAGCCGACCGCGATGTCGCTAAGCCCGTTAAATACATTATAAAGCGCATCCGCTCCAATGGTCGTGTTGAGAGATCCGCTCGTGTTGTAGCCGAGGGCATCAAATCCATATCCGTCCAGTGCCTCAAAACCAACCGCCGTGTTATATATTCCAATCGTATTTGCGTTCAATGCGCCAACGCCAATAGCCGTGTTTGCAGTTGCCGACGTATTTGCGCCCAGCGCTGAAAAGCCGATGGCCGTGTTGAAACTGCCGCTCGTGTTGGCGAAAAGCGCAATATTGCCGTTGGCCGTGTTTCCCTCGCCGTTCGTGTTCGAGGCTAGCGCCTGATAGCCAATGGAAGTATTTAGCGAGCCAACGGTGTCTGCCTGGAGCGCCTGATAGCCAACTGCCGTGTTTTCGCCACTGGTCGAGATGCTGTTGGTGGCATTGTCGTTCTCGAGCGCCTCGTAACCAATGGCCACGAGCTGGCTATCGTTCACCGTGTTCCCGAGCGCCTCATCCCCCACCGCCGTGTTTTCGGAGCCGTTCACGTTGTCTTCCAGCGTGTGGCGGCCGTAGGCCGAATTGCCGGTGCCGCTTGTGTTTTCGTAAAGGGCGCGTTCGCCGCTGGCCGTATTCTCGGTCCCGTTGGTATTGAAATTAAGCGCTTCGTAACCCAGCGCGGTATTGTCGGCTCCCATGGTGTTGTCCCCCAGCGTTTGATATCCGATGGCCGTGTTGGCGCTCCCGGAATTGGTCGGCGCTCCCGCCCCGGGACCGGCATAGAAGTTATTATTGTCATCGGAGCGCACAAGGCTGCTGCCGCCGGAATCAATGGCGGCTGGCGAGGGCAGAGTCAAAGTGCCGCTGAGCGTCACATTGCTTAACGTCACGCTCGGTTCATCATTCGTCACCACCACGCCGGGCAACTGTGCCAGCGGAACCGTCCCGCTCAATTGCCCTGCCTGGATCGTCCCGCTTAAATTGCTCGCCGTGTTGGCGAAAATCGCATAAGGTGCCGGTGTCAATTGCTGGCGCGGACTCAAAGTAGTGAAACCGCTCACGCCGTTGCTCGCCACTCCAATCTGCAGCCAATTGGTCTGGCCGGTGAACGGGTCGGAACCGAAGTTAATCAGCACCGTGAACAGACCGTTGGTAATCGCCACGGCGTTGTTGGTCACCGGCCCGGCGACGGCCGTGCCGCTGGTGCTGTTGGTGAATAGCGAGAAGGTCAGGTTGTAGGTGCCGCTGGCTGGGCTGCCGTTGTTCTGGAGCTGGCCCTGGTACGAAAAGGCCGTGCCCTGGGCGAGGGCGGTTGATAGGTGATCGTTGATGGTTGATAGAAGGGCCAGCATCGCCAGCGCAATGACTGAATTTCGACTGCGATTTTTCATAAAGGTCTCCTGTCGGTTTTTAGCGATTCCCGTTTGGCGCTTCTGCCGGCAACACGGGTTGTTTCGGAAGAGAAAAGCCAGCCCTAATTAAAGACAAGCTTATGACGGAAATTACACGCGCTGTCAAGCGGAAACGGCACGAAAACAGGGTTTCGCGCCCCTGCCGCGATCTCAAACGGCACAAAATATAGATTGACGATTTTCTAATTTTATGCAGTTATTGGACTTACAGTCGAAAGTTCAGGACTCAACCCTAACAACGCATGAAAACGAACTGCAAACCCTCCGTTCGCGACCGATGCCTTTTATTCAGCGGAGTGTTTTCGCCTGCGGCCTGGCGGTGGTTGCCGGCAGTACTGTGCCTCCTGCCCGGCTCGACGAATCTTTTCGCCGGGACGGTCATCAAGCCGGCCACGACGGTCCTCAAGGCATACGAGGATCCCACGCGTATCGCGGTGAAATTCCGTGATGGGCTTTACATTCGTCTGCGGAACAATGCGCTTGTCAGCACCAACGTGGGCCTTTTCGCTAACTCGAAGCCCTTGTTCGACGCCCTTTCTGGCGGAAGATGGGAGCGTGCCGACGCGATCTCGGAAGAAGCGATGGACGCCATGCGGTATCGGGCCGAACAGAATCTTGGCCGCGCTTTGCCTGACATGAATCTCCAGTTTTACCTTACCCTGCCTGCGGGCATGGACGCGGCCACGGTGATTGACCGCTTGAACCAATTAGACATTGTGGAACTGGCCCAACCCGTGCCCTTGGCCCAACCGGCCCCATTGCCGCCGAATTTCGAGCCCTTGCAATCCTATATGGACGTCCCGCCGGTCGGTGGGGGCGTGTTTCAAGTCTGGACCAACTACGGCGTCTTTGGCGCGGGCATCCGCGTAGGGGACGTCGAATATTCTTTCAATTCGAACCATCTGGATTTGCCGGCGATTGATAATCTCACTCCGGACGCGGTAGATCCTTTCAACGACAATGATCATGGCACGGCAACGCTGGGTGAAATTGCGGCCATCGAGAACGGATGGGGAACGACGGGCGTGGGTTACGATGTCAGTATTTATTTTGCGGGCGCACAATATGCGAGCGGCTACAATGTGGGCCAGGGTATTACTACCGCGGCCAGCGCGCTGCGGCCGGGAGACATCCTGTTGATCGAACAGCAGATTGCCGGGCCGAATACTACGCCGGGCGTCGAAGCGACGGGTGGTGAATACGGGCTCATCCCGGTGGATTGGTATCAACCTTACTATAATGACATCGTCATGGCCGTCGCAAACGGGATTATTGTCATCGAAACGACGGGCAACGGGGGGCAAAACTTCGACGATCCCGTTTACAGCACTGGCAACGGCGGGAACTGGCCGTTTCTGCCGCAAAATCGGTCGGGTGCAATTATCGTGGGTGCAGGGGCATCTTACGAGGGCAGTTCCACCGAAAGTTCCCGCCTTTATTTCAACAATTACGGCTCATGCGTGGATGTGCAGAATTGGGGGGAAAATGTCGTGACCACCGGTTATGGCGACCTGTATAGCGCCGAAGGGCCGAACCTTTATTACACATCCACTTTCGGCGGCAGCTCGGGCGCGACGCCGATCGTGGTCGGCGAAGTAGCGTTGTTGCAATCCATTTACCAGCATGCGACCGGCCAGCTATTGACGGCGCCGCAAATCCGCTCGCTCCTGCGCGGCACTGGTTCGCCGCAGACCGGCGGCACTTACCCGATCTTTGATAATCTCGGTCCGCTGCCGGACATTGCGCTGGCCATCCAAACCGTCCTGGCCAACAGCGGCCCTCCGGTCGTCGTCCAGCAAACGACCAATGTCACGTCGTTGATTGGCGGCACGGCCGCGCTGTCCGTGGCTGCCTCCGGAAAGCAGCCCATGAGCTATCAATGGTCGTTTGACGGCCATAATCTAACCGACAATGCCAACATGGTCGGCTCAACCAATGCCAATCTGGTATTCATCAACCTCGCCGCCGCGCAAGCCGGGACCTACACAGTCACAGTGACTAACAGTTTGGGAAAGATCACGGTTGCGAATGATCTGTCGGTCATTTCACCACCGTGGTTGACACCAGGGGTCAATGTGCTCAATGCCTACAGCTTTACGGCCGCTTATGACGGAGAGGCTCCGATGGGGCTGGTGGCAGACGGGAGCGGAGACTTTTTTGGAACCGAACAGTACGGGGGCACGAACGGGTGGGGCGGCGTTTTCGAATTCACACCCGCCACGGCCAATTTTACCGTGCTATGGTCGTTCACCGATGGCAGCGATGGCGCGGCACCGTTGACAGCGCCAACCGTGGGCAGTGACGGTAACATTTACGGCACCAGCAGCGGAGACGATAACACCAATTACGGCGCGGTTTTTTTCCTGGATACTTTTGGCGATTTCAACGTGATACACTCATTCACCGGCGCGCCCGACGCTGCCACGCCTTCTGGAACGCTCGTGGAAGTCTCGCCGGGTGTATTTTACGGAGCCACCTATGGCGGCGGATCGGAGAATCAGGGCACGATTTTCGAGGCGACTTCCGATGGAGGTTACGGGATTATCCATAGCTTCGATTATACCGATGGCGCGGGTGCAAACGGCGGCCTGGTGCAGGCGGGCGACGGCCTTTACTACGGCACCACCGCCTGGGGTGGCACCAATGGCGGCGATGGAACCATCTACCGGCTCAACGCAGACCAGACGGTCACGAGCCTGTTTTCGTTTGACGGCACCAATGGCCTAAATCCGTCCGACGACCTGGTGGTGGGACAGGATGGCAAGCTCTACGGTCGCACCGAAGGCGGCGGCGCCAATGGCGACGGGACCATTTTCACCATCACGACCAATGGGGTTTTTAGTACGCTATTTTCGTTTGGCGGCGCCAACGGCATTCGTCCTCACGCCGCGCTGTTTGCCGGCAACGATGGGAATTTTTACGGCGCAACCGCCAGCGGCGGGACCAACGGCCAGGATGGCGTCATTTATGAGATCACTCCCGCGGGCAATTTCCAAATCGTGGCGTATTTCAACGGTGACAACGGTATCAGCGCCTTTGGCCCGTTGGTACGCAACACGGACGGCACCCTCTATGGAACGACGTTCAATGGAGGCGCCTACGGCGCAGGGAATATATACCAACTGACTTTTGCGGGCACGCCTGCGCCTGACATCCTGAATGTCGCCGCGGGTGAGGGACGAGTGACCTTGACGGCCAGCGGGGTGATGGGGCGGGCGTATCAGTTACTCGGAACCACGAACCTCGACCATCCGGCATGGCTGCCGGTAGGCAATCCCGTCACGGCCTCAAACATCATTTTCACGGCCACGGACAATCTCCCGGCAGGCCATCAAAAATTCTATAAGCTGGAATTCGAACAGCCTTAGCTGTCCATCCAGTCGCACGAGCGCGTCAGGCAAGGCA
>JASHPN010000134.1 GCA_030038175.1 Verrucomicrobiia bacterium | reverse complement strand
CAATTATCCTGGTTGCCGTCGCAATCGCCTCCTCCGTCCGTACGTTTGTCACTACGCCTCATCGTGCGGGAACGGGCGCCGCGCCAACCGCCGCCGTTCCCGAAAAATCTCGCGGCCTCGTCTTAAACGGACCGCCGTTCATCGCAAAACTGCAACAGGCCGCCGTGGAATTGGCCTTTGTCGGGGATGAACCCTGGACCAATCCTGTTTGCTGGTATCCCAACGGACGGCCGGCGGCAACCGATTTTCCGGCTGGCGAACAGTCCGATGGCGCAGGCATCTACGGAAAAAAACTCTTGTTTTACCTTCACAACGAAAGTTCAAACGGCGTTTCCATGCCGGTTTCTTTGCCGACGTTTCCGGCCAATGGCAAATCCTGGCCGGTCAGTCAAACTACCGTCTGGGTCCCTCCTTATGAGCTCAACCATAAGGGATATTTTGGCGTGTCTCTCGCCTGCCCGTCCAATGCCGCAACGGTAAATCTTTCCATCGGTGTGGCCAATGGCCCGTGGGAAACAGTCGTCTCCATAGAACACGATCCGAACTCGATTAGCGGGAACGGAACGGATGGCCATAATTGGAGCGGCACGTATCAGTCCGCGATGGGACGATACGGGGACGTCGCCCTCAGTTGCACTTATACCACCCATTCCAATTATGTCTCCCGTATTGTGTGCGTAAATGGCAATGGCGACATTGTTCCTATCCAGGAAACGTCGGGCGCTTCTTCGCAAAATCTCGCCACGGCGACCTTGCTCATTACTTCCAACGAATTCACCCATATCACGAAATTCCTGGTACAACGACGGACGTATCAGTGGGTCGAATTTGACAATGTCTCATTGCAGGAAGGCCACCTCACAACCGTGGAGTTAAAATATCCCGGAACGGCAACTTCAACCGGCGCCCTTCCACATTTCCAATTCAACGCCCGGGACCTGGCATCGCCGGCGGAAGCGGCCACCGGCCAACTCGGGGCAGATGTCGTTCGATTTCAACTTACTGGCAAAAAGGCCGGGAAGTTTCAGGCTTTTACGGCGGCACATCTGAAACATCAGGTCGAATTAATCTTTGGATCAAGAGTCATCTCCGAGCCGGTGATTCTTGACGTGGTTTCGAACGGTGAAATCGAGTTATCCTTCGCGCCCTCCCAGGCCCATGCCATGGCAGATTTATTGAATGGGAAATGAAAGTGTTTCCGGCATCAAACTTCGTCTGACCTTTTCTTGATCAGCCTGGCCACCTGCACCATCGTCACCAAAAGTAAGGAGAAACCCATCACTGCCGTGCCAAGAAAGACGCCCCAAATCATACCGACGGCTGCGGCATATCGCGGCAAATCCGCGCCCGCCGCGGGTGAAAAGAGTCCTTTAACAAAATCCGGTGAGATCAAAGCAACGACGGCGGCAAATAATCCGCCAATGACCGATGAGACGAGCGCGCCGCCCACGATGCAACAAAAGTATAGCAAAAATCTCATAAACGCTCCGGTGCCTGACCATCCAAATCTGCCTGCCCCGTCGAAGCAGTGCAAGAGCGAAGCGGCGGGGGAAAATAAACAACAAAGGCGCGAAGACACGAAGTGGGCTTTAACCACGGATGGACGCGCCAGCGCGCTTGCGTTCTTAATTGCGTAGGAGCCGAGGTAAGGAGGCTCTGACTAACTGATCACGGAAGGCTCGATCTCCAAAATTGTACTCGCATCGGTGCCCTGACCCTCCGATATCATCCGGCGCAGCCGCTAATCTTGTTGCGGAGACAATTCCTCACGAGCTCTTTATCGTCATCAATAAGCTTATCGTCAATAAGCACCTTCTCAAAACTTTGCCAAACCGATTCACCGCCGCGCTTTGCAAGCTCGTTTGTGATTTGGACGAATTCGTTATACATCGGCGGTCCAGCCAATCTCTCTGCTTCCGTCACTTGGACAAGGTTATCTTCGTAACGCAGGTCTATGCTGTTAAGCCCTTCCCGCGTTGCGATCAGGCGGCATGTGCTGGATGTGGTGTTTGTTGAAAGATCTGTTTCGACATCCGCTGCCGTTTGTTCCGGTTGAACACTCATTTGCTCGGGCTGAATTGAATTGGTTTGTCCATTGGCTCCAACAATCGCAAGAAACAATCCCAAAATGCATAAAACGCATCTCAAATTATCGGCGTTTCCACTCATTTGATTCGGCGGTGATTTAAAGAGCCCATGAGTTTTCATTTCCACCCCATCCAATCGAGCAGCCACCGCCAGGTGGCATCCTTATTTCGCTCCGCCGGAGGTGGCGGGGGCCCGCCGCTCGGAATTCTCACCGCTGTGCCCCGATAGGCCTTAGCCAGTTGGCTAAACCTTCGGCCCTGGTCTTTGATCCGATTGTCCACCGTCATCAATCCCAATTCGTACTCGAACGGGTTGAATTTAAACTTCCGGTCCACGTCATGGCTCGCCCACCAGGTGAACCAGCTTGCCCCTTCGTCAATCGCCGCCAACACCGATGCTTCGAGCCAGCGCGGCACGTCGGCTTCGGGCATTTCCATCGAACAAGCGCCAAATTCTTCGATCCAAACCGGCTTTTGCGCGTCCTGGCCCAGGGACCGCGCCAGCGCGGTCATGGCCGCCGCCAATTTGACATAGGGCGCGTCCAGGGGTTTGCCGTATTGTGCGGCGCCGGTCCAATAGGACCAGCAATGCAGGGCCACAATGGATTGTTGCGCCACGAGCGCCTCGGCGGAAAAGGCGGTGTTGGAGAACCAGGGTTGATGATCCACACCGTTGACGTGCGCCCGATTTGGACAAAGCGCGTGCATCTGTTTGAAAACGCGTTCCATCCAGACATCGCCGTCGGCCGGTGAGCAATGCCAGTTGCAATTGATTTCGTTCCCGATGTCAAATCCCAGAAAATTGGGATGCGCCGTCATGCGCCGGGCGATCTGTTCCAGAAAAAACCCCTGAACTTTCGCCCATTCCGGCGACGTGAAAAACGGTTCGTTCTCCAAAAAGGGCGGGTTGAAGTGGTACCCGCTCAACCAGCCGGTATAGATCGTAGGCAGCACATCGAGTTTCCGTTCGGCGGCCAGCAGACAAAGTTGGTCCAGACGGTCCAGATGCGCGGCGCTGACGTACGTGGGGTTGGGCTGGAACCACGGCCAAATGACCATGACCCGCAAGTGATCCGCGCCAATTTCAGCGATGCGATCAAAATCACGGGCAATGGCCGAAGCATCCCAGTCGTTATAACAGTAGTACCAGTTGCGGGACGGAACATAATTCACCCCAAACCGGTGCCGCATGAGCGGGTTGGCGCCCGGCACAACCGTTTCAGCCGCCACGCCCGGCAATTCGCCAATCGCGGCGACGGTTGCCAGAACCGAGGCGCTTTTCAAAAATTTTCTTCGGTCCATGATGTTTTGTTCCCACATCGAGAGATTCAGCCGATTTATTGCGGAAAGCGCAAAAAGTTCAAGGGGAAAGTTGTCTTGTGAGAGACATCTGGGCGCAAATCAGTAGATGTAACCTAACCAGACTATGTCGCCCCTAACGGGGCTTGTTCTCTTATTTGTTTGGATTTCTACAAATATGCCGCCCCTGAACGGGGCTTGTTCGCACGCCACATGAGGGTCAATTGCAAGTCCCAAGCGCCGTCGGCGCGGCATCTGTGTAGTAAAGAATCCATTAAAACCTCGAGCCCCGTCAGGGGCGACATCTTCTGCTCTATCTTCCTTTTCAAAAACTGATTTGCGCCCTTGAATCGGGTCTCATCCGGTTCATCCCGTTCATCCTGTCCAAACCCTCGTTTACTGGAATCGTTGCTTCGTTTACTAACTTCGTTTACCAGATTTCATCGCGATTTGCCTTTAAAATGACGGCTTTTTGCGCCTCGTTTACTCCGGTGCATGATCTGCCGTATTCTAACCAGAGCCGCCCCTTTTCGTGCAAAATGTAATGCGCCCGGAGCGCGGACCGCTGAGTCCGCGAGTTGAGGGAATCGAGTTCTCGCGGACAAAGCTGTCCGCGCTCCGTGTGGGGCGACGAGAGTATCATCGCACTTGCCAGTGCATTTCATCCGGGCGATTTTTGGGGCCGCATGAGCATTGCCGCCGAAAAAGTGGCCGAGATGATGGCCCTGCCCGAACAGGACCGGGCATTCCTCGCGCGCGAATTGATTGCCAGCCTCGACGATATCGTGGACGCCGACGCCGAGACGCAATGGAACGAGGTCATTGATCTGCGTTCCCGTGAGATCGAAGAAGGCAAGGTCACCTGCCGCCCCGTTGAAGAAACCGTTGCGAACATCCGTCAAAAGCTCCATGCCCGTCGTCAGTCATCCCGGGGCCGATGAGGAACCCGAATCAAGAAATTGATGGAACAACGATGCCAGGTGACCGCCATTGAATCTTCCGCCACGCGACATCATAAATTGAATGAATGAAATGGGCTCTGACGCTTATTTCATCTTGTCCGAGCTCTATTTGCGAAATATTAATCCCGATAAGACACGCTTGTTTGAGCTCAAAATGTTTGTCGGAACCTTTTTTTATTCGCAACCCCCAAACAGGGCCTCCGCTCATTCCCTTGAAGGAGGATGCCAGTCCATCGCCTTTTTTGTCCTTTGCCTCGACATAGTCCCATTCGTCCAATGCACTGAAAGTTTCGGAGCCATGCACATAAAAATATGACATGTGTCTCAAATTCTGCCGTATCGTTCTATTTTCTCTTATTTTTTCGTGGTAATCTCCCGGATAACCATTAACACAAAATGGCATTTCAACTCGGCCAAACGCTGGTTTCACATCAAAAGGGTTTTTATCAAGTGACCAAAAAGAATTGACCGACCTTAATGTCGATAGTTGCGAGCATTCGCAAATCTCCACAAACGTTAAATCGGGTTCATCTCCTTTTCTTCTTGGAACGCCAAGTTGATGTTCAACAAGAATTTCAGGTGGAAAGACCATATGCGCACGTTTGAATGCGATCGCAAGTCTATTACCGTTGAACGAACCATCCTTGAAATTTGAATACTTATCATGCAGACAATGGTGAGCGGTCATTATTCCGTAATGGTCGTCTTTTTTAACAAGGACACCGCTCCCGAAGAATTTTATGTCCCTTGTTCCCTTTGAACAAAATCCTAGTGCAACAGAGTAATCCGCGAGGGTCCGTGTGACATGATCTTGGAACGACCTGGGCAAGTCACCCAAAAGAAAAAATTCAGGATCTTTTGAATCCATTTTCTTCAGTAGAAAGAACCGAGCGGTTTAAGTGTTCCATCCTCGCTGATGCAATTCGACGCGGTAACCTGAACATAGTTGTCAGGAACACTATCCCAGCCCAGATGGTCTGTAACAAAACCAATCAAGGAAAGTTGATAATTCGGCTGAATGCTAAAGCATGGGCTGCCGCTTATGCCTTTTGTAACGATGTTTTCTCTGTCCCATTTTTTTACGAGCAAATTGCGGTCAGCATTCATAACCCGCGTAAAATCCACCAAAAATTTGTACCCACTGATTGACGAGATAAAACCACTGTACGGCTCTCGCCCAAAAGATATTCCATTTTCCACCTCAGCCCTAAATCTACCGGGATAACCCACGATGCACACTGCATCTTTTTCTTTGATTTTGAAGTTCGGCCCAGAGTTCAAAATAGCGCATGCTTTGTCTTCGCTGCAGTACGCTTTGAACGGCTCCAGGTCAAAAACAGCGACGTCCAAATCCTTATTTGCGGCAATGGGTTTGTTTTCCGTTCCATCCGGCAAAGTACAAATGGGAACAGGATATTTGTCATCAAAGCATGCGCACAGTTTAAGATCGCGATTCGCATTGCGTTCTTCCAAAAATCCGTGCCACACATGATAGCAAGTCACTATCAAATCTTTTTGACTCGTTCCAACCAGCCCAAAACTTCCATTGTCAACCACATGCGCTTGTCCTTTTTCGAGGGCGGTTGCGAAAAATAGGGCGCCGCAAGCGGACTTGATTAAAGGCAAAACGTGGGATTGGAGTTTCGAGATTCTTGGAATGAATCTGGAGGTTCCCGCATTCCGCCTCTCCCTATTGTCGCAGAGACGGACTGGCCATATCAGATTGCCTTCATCAGCCGGTGGTCCGCAGAGCCAGTACAACGATTGCATGACGTTCAGTTCCGTTTTTCCTCCAAGACGCATTGTGGCCCTTTAGCCATATAATCATCCAGTTCACGCTGGTCCAAGAAAAATGATTTTGGCTTCGGCATGTCCGCGAATGGGCTTCCGTCGTAAAAAACTTCAACTGTTACTATATTGCCCGACCGTACAGGCGTGACTTTGAGGGTGCCCTTTTTTTCTCCGGCCATTACCGTTTTTACAATAATCGGCTGACCATCAATAACGGTGTAATCGGTGCTGCCCAAAGCTAACTCAGTTTCAAGTGTATTCTGCATAGTTTCGCAAACATTCCACACGCCTCGGACGTGCGCAACAACATTCATTTCTAAAGCCCGCTCATACGGCCATTTTGGTTAACGAAGCGTTCCCAAAAAGCAGCCGTTTTTCGCCTCAAAACGCCACCTCCTTCGTTTACCTTCATCTTAAAATCTGCCAATAAACTCGCGCCATCCGCACCACCAGATTCAATTCGTTAACCATTTCATTTCGCTCCGTTAACTTTTTACGTTCACTAAGAGACACATTTGGGTTAACGAAGAGTGCTCCGGCATTGCGAATGGACCAATTTTAATCGTTACCTTTCAGTCTCGGCGACGTTTAATTTATAAACATGAGCGAAATCGAATTGCTTCAAGCATTTCTGAAAGAGCGATCGGAGGATGCGTTTGCGCACCTGGTGCGCCGGTACGCGGGCCTGGTCTATTCAACGGCAAAGCGGCGTTTGGCAAACCCTTCACTGGCCGAGGACATTACGCAAATCGTCTTCATCCGCTTTGCCAAAAAACCGCCCAAAGTGCGGAGTCCTGCCGAACTGGCGGCCTGGCTGCATCGAACGACTGTTAATGTCTCGATTGATCTTTGGCGGTCGGAAACCCGCCGCCGCGCGCGAGAATTAGCTGTCGTTGTTATGGAATCCCCCACCCCTGAAACCGTCGTTTGGGAAGAAATCTCCCCAAAATTGGATGATGCGTTAAATCAACTGGCCGACGAAGATCGCCATACCCTCCTGCTCCGATTTTTTAGCGAAAAGACGATGCGTGAACTGGGAGCAACGCTCGGAATAAGTGAAGACGCCGTCAAAATGCGGGTAAATCGTGCGGTGGATCGCCTGCGGACGCAGATGGGAGTCCGCGCGGCAGCCTGTACGGCCGCAATGTTATGCGCGCTCCTGGCGGAACATTCAGTTGAGGCTGCCCCCGGCAATTTGGCAAGTCGTCTGTCCTCCATAAAACTGCCAGCCGCAGGCCTGCCCGGCGCCGGTGGATTATTTGGCACACTGTCTCGAATTCCGAATCTCAAAATCGCCGCCGGCCCCCTGGTCATGGCATTACTTGCGGTGGTCGCCATCCGACTCCTCAATTCCGCAAACAGGCCGGTCGCCACGGCAACAACGGCACAGGTTCAACCTCCCGTGCTCCGGAATTCGGATGACGCCGCAGACTATAAACAGTTCCAGGCATTTGCCCAGGCCAGTCAAATCGCTGATACCAATGTATATTTCCACATTGTTGATGCGGAAACCCGTGGGCCGTTGGCGGAAGCAAAGATTCATGCGTCTTTCTTTACTGGAAACAAATACGTAAATCGCGATTTCGTCGCGGACAGCCGAGGTATCGCAACAGTTCCCGAACGGATCGAAATAACCAAAAACAGCGGAATCAGATTTTACGCCATTGCGGACGGTCACGTTCCCAAGGCGGTGCTTTTTGCGTACTTCTTTTCACAAGGTCCGCGTCCGATACCGCCGGAATATACGATGGACCTCTACCCGGCAACGACGGTCCGCGGCATTATCGAAGATGAGCAGGGGCAACCGGTCTCCGGCGTCAGGATCATGATTCAGGACTCCGGAATTGAGGCCGGGGCAATGTTTAACCAGGAACAACAGGTGGATTTTGACGCCTGCCCTGTGACCAGCGGCGGTGACGGCGCCTGGAGTTATAGTTACGTGCCCCTATATTTCACAAATCAAATTCCCTTTCTTCTTACAAAGCCCGGTTATGCCACGACGTTGATCGTTGTACCGGTGGCAGACGCGGATTTGAACAATCTCGTTTTGGTGATCAACCGTGGATTCACAGTATCCGGACAAGTCGTGGACGCGCAACAACAGCCGATTTCTGAAGCGAGAGTCCAGACTCTGGGTTCATTCCCGGGCAAAGAACATTTGGCTAAAGCAGATGACGATGGCGTCTTCGTGCTTACCAATATATCGGGGATTGCCCCTTACGAAATTCCGCAAACGGAGACGATCCAAACAAATGAGAATGGCGAACTGAACGGGGTCCCTTGCTTTTCTCAAACGGCTTCACTCGAAACAAATGAATCCGGGGCAGTTTCTCTCCATGAGTGGAAAGGATACACTCGGTCCGTAGAACTGGGGATCCGCGCCAAAGGCTTCGCTCCGCAGACCAGGACGGTGGACCTGTCAGGCTTTACAAACACCGTGAACTTTACTCTATTGCCAGGGAACATTCTTCGCGGCAGAGTCCAGGACGACGACGGCAATCCCATAGCAAAAGCGCACATGGAGGCCTCCTGGAATAATGATAGTTCGCTCGGGACGGAATGGCAGGGGCAGACAGACACATCCGGACAATTCACATGGAATCACGCGCCCGCCGGACCGATTTCTTTTGACATTAGTGCCGAGGGATATCAACCGCAGTTTGCGGTTTCACTCGCTGCCGATGGCAGCGATCACGACATTACGCTCGAACGGGTAGCGACTCCTTAAGATTGTCGCCGCAATT
>JASHPN010000133.1 GCA_030038175.1 Verrucomicrobiia bacterium | reverse complement strand
TGGATCGATGGCGAAAGCGGTTTGGCCCCGAGCGCACGCGCGAACTGCTGGAATGGAACAATACGCCGCCAAAGACCTTTGCCCGCCCCAATACACTGAAGATAGACGCGGGCAAACTGCTTGAAAAATGGCGCGCCGAAGACGTGGAATATGATTTTGTAAGGCGCGATTTTTTGACCGGACCGCATTTGGAAAGCGCCATCTTCGAACTCAAATCGCATCCGCCGCTGGCGTCTCTGGAGAGTTTTCGCGCCGGCTGGTTTTATGTCCAGGACCCGGGAACGCTGCTCGCGCCGCTGGAGTTGGCGCCGCAGCGCGGAGAAACGATCCTGGATTTGTGCGCCGCGCCCGGCGGCAAGGCGACGTTCCTGGCGCAACTGATGAATAATGAAGGCAGAATCGTTGCCGGTGATGTTTCCGAAGAACGGTTGCATCTGATTTCGGAGAATTGCCGCCGTCTTGGTGTGACGTGTGTGGAAGCAATTAGAAATGAAAAATTTAAAACGACCGATGGAATGTTCGACCGGATCCTCATAGATGCGCCCTGCTCCAATTCCGGCGTGCTGCGGCGGCGGGTGGATTTGCGCTGGCGGATTCAGGCCGGCGAAATCCTGCGCCTGCAACACACGCAGTTGGATTTGCTGAAACTCGCCGCGCCGCTGCTGAAGACCGGCGGCGTTTTGGTTTATAGCACTTGCAGCCTTGAGCCGGAGGAAAATACGGCGGTGGTTCGGGAATTCTTGCGCGAACACCGGGAATTTCAACTGGAACGGGAACGGGAACTGTTGCCGTTCGCGGACGGGGTGGACGGGGCGTTCGTCGCAAGAATGAAGACGATCTAGCACACGGGGAATGCGTGTTGCGTGTTCCGCGTTCCGTCAAGTATTTCAAGGACGAGCCACCGAGAAACGACGTCATATGCGGCACATCGTCTCTCAATGCTTGACGCAACACGCAACACGCAACCCGTCCCTATACTGGGCATGACGCAGAACATGTCTCTCCTTGACGCAATTCGCCCAACGCCCCACGCTTTTTCCATGGAACTCGACCTCGAACACGACTTTGCCGATCGGGCTTATCGTTTGCTGGCCAGCCTGGTCATGCCGCGGCCCATCGCCTTTGTCACCACCCTCAGCCTGGATGGCCGTCTTAATGCCGCGCCATTCAGCTTCTTCAATTTGTTCGGCGCCAACCCGCCCATCCTGGCCTTTGCGCCCGGGAACCGCGAGGACGGCACGCCAAAAGACACGGCGATAAACGTCCGCGCGACCCGTGAGTTTGTGGTGAATTTGGTGGATGAAGCCATTGCCGAAGCCATGAACCAGTGCGCCGCGTCCCTCCCCTACGGCGAAAATGAACTGGCACGCGCGGGCTTGACCACACATCCCTCATCGCTCGTGAAGCCGCCGCGAATCGCCGAATCCCCGGTGAGTATGGAATGCCACGAATGGGGAACGATTCAAATCGGCGGCAATCGCCTGGTGATCGGTTTGATCAAACGGCTTCACGTCCGCGACGAACTGTTTGACGCTGATAAAAAGCGAATCCACAGCGACAAACTGCACGTCATCGGCCGAATGGCTTCCCCGGACGGGTATTGCCGCACCCGCGAACGATTTAAAATGATTCATCCGGCGTAGCAGCGCCTTGCCGGGCCGGAAGACAAATCCCGCTATAAGCGCGATTTGCCGGCAGCTTTGGCGGCAGCCCAGCGGCGGCGGGCGGCGGCGGCGATTTTCGCCTTCGCGGCGGCGCTCATGATACGCAACTTTTTGCGGACGGGCCGGCCCGCATGGAATTTCGCCCAACGCGCTCTTTGCGCCGCGGCGATTCTGGCGCGGGCGGCCGGGCTGATCCGATAGGCCCTCTTGGACCCTTTCGATGCTGCGGCGCCAACCGGGGCGGCCCCCCCCAGGACGCGGGTAAGTTCCTGTTGGAGGGACTCAATTTTTTCCTTTAAGTCGGCAACGTGCCGTAACTGTTGAGTGGACAAATCTAAAATGTCATTCATAAAGATAGAGTGAGGACGATCTCTCATTAACGCAAGTTATTTTTGCTCAGACGGTGCCGGTCACGGTGCCGCAGAGTTTGTAACTTCAATTCCCGGGGCGGTGTCCCGCAGGAACTGATCGAGAATTGCCAGATAAGCATCTGCCTCCACGGCAGTTGCGGGACCCATTTCCTTTTTGAACGCCCGCAACTGATCGGCGGCGGACTGCGCCTGCGCGCGAAGACCGTTAATATCAATTTTGCCCGTGCTCAAGCCGTCGAGCAATTCATTGAATTTGTTGATGGCATCAGGGCTGGACGAACCCAGAATCTGCGTCTGAACCTGTTGTATCAGGTTGGTCTGGTCGCGAAGCGCGCGCAATGCGGAGGCCAGGCCGGAAGTGGAGGCGGACTGCGGCGCAGCTTTGCCGGCGATAATAATGTCCGAAGGGACTGCCCGCGGCAGGGAAGCGGCGGCCGTTCCAAAAAAGATGGCGGATACTTTGGCCCGCGCCAGCGTCACGGTTCCCAGGTTAACATTTTGAATGACCAGATTATTCGTGCTAAGAGAGAGGACTGTCCCGTTGATCCTATCTCCATTTTCCATCAACACCTGGTCCGCGCGAGATGCGGCAGGTGCGTACAAGGCAAAGCCGGCGAATAACAATAAAATAGCTTTTATCATAAGTGGATCATAACCCAGGCAGAAGGGAACCGCAATCTTGCGAGGCTTAGTATATCCTTGCGTCCCGGTTGCGACCGTGGTCCATTTCCATTTCAATCATGCGCGAGTTCTTTTTTACGCTCCCGCGGAACATCGCGGGCTGTTTTAAGGGCTGGAAGATTGCCTGGCATCTGGTTGCAATCGGCCTGGCCTTTGTCCTGGTGGCCTCGGGATTCGACTGGCTCTATTTCAGTTCCACGCGCGGCCCGCAACTTCGGGCGTGTCTGTTTCCTGCGGTCGTTATCGGGCAATTGATTCCGATGACCTTGCCCCCGTTGCTTCTTTGGGCGGGAGTTGCCTTGCAAAAATCGGCAATCACTCGCACCGGGTGGGCGCTCGGGCAGGCGGCCCTGATTGGGTGGGCCATGGCCTCGGCGTACAAGGCCGTCACCGGGCGGCCTCATCCCCCGCGGTTTATAGGGACGGACACCAGCCACGTATTTCATTTTGGTTTCCTCCGCGGCGGTATTTTCTGGGGCTGGCCATC
>JASHPN010000132.1 GCA_030038175.1 Verrucomicrobiia bacterium | reverse complement strand
ATCGCGGTTTTCCTTAACCGTTGTCGCCTCGGAATCAGTGGCGAGATTTGAAAGGGCCTGCAAGTTCGTGGCCACGAGGCCCTCCACCAGGGCATTGGCCTGCGTCCATTCATTTGAATAAATGTCCGTGGCATAAACCGCCTGGGTGGAAGGCGCCTGGGTCAAAACCGCGCCACTATGGTCTTCCGTATGAATGGCCGCCCGCATGGACAGGCCGATCCGGAGCGGGTGCTCTTCCAGCTGCTTATCATCGTCCAGGAAAATCCTCACCGGTACGCGTTGGATGATCTTGATCCAATTGCCGGAACCTTCATCCGGCGGCAACAGCGAGAAGGCCGCGCCGGTGCTGGGAGCCAGGCCCACCACGTGCCCTTTGTATTCGACAGAATCACCGTAAAAATCTGATTTCAAACTCACCGGCTGGCCAATCCTGACAAACCGAAGCTCCGCTTCCTTGAAGTTGGCGTCCACCCAGATTTGGTCCAGGGGTATGATGGCCAGGAGGTCCGTGCCGGGCGTGACTCGCTGGCCGACCTGGACGTTGCGTTGCGTTACGTATCCGGTTGCCGGCGCGTCTATCGTGGTTCGTTGCAAGTCCAGGTCCGCGTCCAGGACATTGGCTTCCGCCTGGAGCACCATGGGATGATGTTCGAGGTCCGTGTTGGCGACCAACGCCTGCGCCACGCCCAATTCCTGTTGGGCCACATCCAGCGCATCGCGCGCGGAGTCCACGTCCTGCTGCGCGTGGATGATCTCCTCCCTCGAAACGGTTCCCGACTGGGCCGTAGTTCTCCGGTGGTAATCGTCCTGCGCCCGCGCCAGGTCAACGTTGCGCGCTTCCACGTTCGCTTTCAATTCAACGACATTGACATAGTACTGGCAGACCTTGCGCATGGTATCTCCCAGCGCCCCTTCGGCCTGCAACAATGCCACCTTCGCGTCACTGTCATCCAACACAACCACCGGCTGGCCCTTTTGCACGAGGTCCGTGTCGTCGGCATTGATCGCGACCACCGTGCTGGTGACACGCGGCACCAAAAAAACCTCGTTGCCGTGAACGTAAGCGTCGTCCGTCCACCGATAGGGAAAGTCCAGTCGGAAAAAATAAAACGCGGCAATCGCCAAAATAACCAGGAACAAAATCAAAAAAATAACTGGCCGTCGCCGGCGCTTGGGACGCGGGGCGGACGGTTCCGATTTGGCTTGGGGCGGGGCAGTTCCTGCTTGAGGTTCCGTGCCTTTGGCGGGGGAATCTGGTTTATCGGAGGTTGTCATTTGCTTTTTATTGAATTGGTTTATTGGATTTTCCGATGCTGGAAGTCTGACGCGATTTCCGCAAAAATTTCGACCAGCGCCTCATTCCATCCCGCCATCAGCGCGGCGGGGGCGGTTGACTTCATCAATATTCGGCGCGAATAATATTTCCGAAGGATGACTTTTCCAGGCAATCCATTTTTTGCGTCGGTAATGACCACCTGCATCGCGAGAACGGCGCTTAGTTTGTCCGGCGTGCGAATATCCCCATAAAGCTCGTCAACGTTGATTTCGATGAGTGCATCGGGCCTGGCGGCGCTTCCCATTTTCACCACGGCGCTAAAACATCCATCTCCGCGCAGCAATTCAGTGATTGGGTCGGCCAAAATCTCCGCCGGGAGCCCCAGGAACTCGGCGTAAGGATCACGCCGGTAGGAAAATTCTCCCGTCCGATAAACGAAAGACTGCCCATCGAACGGTGGCGCGACTTGCAGGCTCCTGATGCCAAGCACGCGGCCGCCTGGGGTTTCGGTTGTGGCGGGCGATGCCGGCGCGCTAAAGGCGAAGGTCTGTTCGTTGATCGGCTGCCTGGATAGGCAACCGCTGAGAGCAGACAGGGAAAAAAGCAGCAGGGCGCCGAAACCTCTCGACATCCACCGGCACGGAGTGCCGGAAAATGAGGGCGCGCCGTTATTTTTGAAATTATTCATTTTTCTCCATTAGGTTCGACCCCTTTGACCGGGGCGGGCGGTTTTCCGAAAAGAAAACCCGACGGATATTGTTTCAATTGGTTGAGGGTTTCGTCGAGGTCGCGGATGGTTTGGCGGGCATTCACGAGCGTCTGGTTTAACGCGTCAAAATCAATATTCGCCACGCCGGGTTCCAGCCTTGTGACGGTGTCCTGCAATTGATTCGCCAACGCATCCAAATCCCGGCTCAGTTTCTCCAATTGCACCCGGGTGACCGTATTGTCGGCGTCCTGCAAAAGGGATTTCAGCCTTACATTGCTGCCGCGGACCTCCGTGAGCAGGCCGTTGGCGTTGGTGCTCAAGCCGCCAAAATCGAATTGGCGGGCGTTATCCAGGACCTGTCCCGCGGATTTCAGATCATATTGCAGATGCTCGTTCAGTGCCGGGAAATCGAGGCTCTGGAAGTTGTGCAGAAGTTTTTGGACCCCGGCGAGCAATTCAACAAACTCGCCCGGGGCCGACGGGATATAAATGTTCTTTGGCTTCCAGGGGACCTGGATGGGCGGATTCTCAACCGGATCAACGTATTCAAGCGAAAGAACACTGGTGCCGGTAATGCCTTTGCCCATAATCCTGGCCCGAAGCCCCTTCTGTATGGCAGATTGAAGCAGCTCCTCTCGCACCGCGCCCGGCGCGGCTGGTTCAATATCGTTCCGCATCTCAAACTCCACCACAATATAACTTGGCTGGGTCACCTCATATTCCGTCCAGGAAAAATCAATCCGCGTGACTTTCCCGACATTGACGCCGCGGAGTTCAACCCCGGAGCCGACCGCCAGTCCGGTAACGTCTCCCGCGATATAGGTTTCATAGGTGCTCGTGGGCTGGAGATAAGCGCGCGCGCCAAAGGCGAGGAGACCCGCGACTAAAAGCGCCACGCCGCCCAGCGTGAATAGCCCCAGTTTGAAATTATTAATCGGTTTGCTCATAGATGCAGTCCGGACGCGACGGCATCCGGTTCGCGGTTGAAAAAGCGGTGCACCCACGGATTTGAACTCTCTTTTAAATCCGCCGGACGGCCTTCGGCAACAATTGTCCGGGTTTGGTTGTCCAGCATAATGACTCGGTCCGCAATTTTGTAAATGCTCGCCAGTTCGTGGGTAACGATGACGAACGTAATGCCAAAGTGATGGGCCAGTTCCGTAATCAATAGGTCGAGGTCCGCCGAGGTGACCGGGTCCAGGCCGGCCGAAGGTTCATCCAGAAACAGGATTCGCGGGTCCAGGGCCATCGCCCGGGCAATCGCCGCGCGCTTTTGCATCCCGCCGCTCAATTCCGCCGGCATCTTCTGGACGGACGAGGCCAATCCGACCAGCTTCAACTTGGCCAGCGCCGTCAATTCTTTCAGGGGCGCGGGGAGAGTCGTCAATTCGTCGAGCGGCAACCGCACATTTTCAAGCACGGTCATGGAGCCGAACAAAGCCCCGCTTTGATACGCGACCCCGAACTTTCCCAACAAGTTCCGGCGTTCATCGCCCGTGGCCGCGACCAGGTTGGTTCCTTCGATCCAGACTTCGCCCTCCAGCGGCGTATAAAGGCCGATCAAATTTTTCAACAGCGTGCTCTTGCCGCTGCCGGAGCCGCCTAAAATTACGAACACCTCGCCGCATTCCACCTGAAAATTGATGTTCTGGAGAATCACAGTGTCTCCATACCCCACTTTGAGGTTGCGCACGCTAATAATGGTCTCAGCCGCGTCGTTCATAATTTCAGGACATAGAAAAGAACGGAAAACACCGCGTCCGCGATGACAATCAGCACGATGCTCGTGACGACCGCGCGAGTAGTTGAAACACCGACCGCGCTGGGGCCTTCCTGCGTCTGCAAACCGCGCAGGCAGCCAACCGCGGAGACAATTGCCCCAAAGGCCACCCCTTTGCTCAGCCCAAAAACGATATCGCTCATCCGGAGCGAGGCGGTCAATTGATGAAAAATTAGCGACCAGGGGAATCCCAGGCCAAATGCCACCAGGGCGCCGCCGGTGACGCCCAGGAAAGTCGCGTAGAGGGCCAACAGCGGCGTCAGGAACATCGCGGCGATAATGCGTTGAACGACCAGGAAGCGGATGGGATCCAGGCCAAGGGTTTTGAGGGCGTCCAATTCTTCGTTGACTTTCATCGTCCCAAGTTCCGCCGCAAACGCGGAACCCGAACGCCCGGCGAGCAGGACCGCCGCCAGCAACGGCCCAAGCTCGCGCACCATGATAATTCCAATCATGTTCACCACGTAGATTTGCGCGCCAAATTTGGCCAGGGTTTGGGTGGATTCAAACGCGATGATCAATCCGACCAATATGCTCACCAGCGAAACAATCGGGACGGCATTTGCGCCCGCCGCTTCAAATACCCTTCCAACTTCTTTCCAGCGCATTCGCTTTCGATTGATGACCGTCGGTACCAGGTTGCGCGTAACATTTCCAAGGAATTCCACCTGTTCACGCACATCCGAGGCCGCCTGCCTGACTCCGCTGCCTACTTCCTCCGGCAGCGGATGGCATTTGACGGCGGATGACGGGTGAAGGGCCTTATAGTCGGCCAAAGTAAATCCGTGAAAAAGCTGTTCCAGGTCCGTGCTCAAGCCATGCACCGAAACGGCGGCCTCGGGAGTCATCAAACCCATGCTCAGGTATCGAAGCAGGGCCAGTCCTCCGCCGTCGCAAAATTCCAGGCCATCGGCGTCCACTTCGAACTTTTGGAGTTTCACGCCGCGCAGACGCGGCTCGAGTTCATCCCAGCAAACTGTGGCGGTTTGCGCATTGAGCCGCCCGCGAAGAACCAGACGGGCGGATCCGGCGGCCCCGAACTGCAGGTCCGTTTCCAATTCGCTTTGGGAGGTGGTCGAGTTCATAGAACGCGCACTTGCCAGTTTTTGCCCTCCCATCGCCGGTCCTGCTTCCAGTAAAGGGTAAATTCAATCACCGTATCAGCCGCCAAATCCGCAGTCGGAAAATCCGCAAACCACAGGTCCATCCCTTTTTCATGCGCAGTATGGGTCTCGAGCTTCTGTTGCCATCCGTCCGTTGACCAAATAATCGCCGCTTCCTTTGGCAGAATGATGCGCAACGTCTTTCCGCGGGTAATGCGCCGCAAGGGATGGCGCTGGCTCCAGATGTCGTGCCGGCTGGGCGCCGGATTTGCCACGTACCTTTGATACGCCGGCTCGATCCGGTCAAAGCACACGCCGTCGTGCCGGCTGCGCACCAACGAAATATATTCGGCGTGAGACCAGCACAGCGGCATGGCCGCGCCGGTCGGCGAGCCGCGTTTCATGCACCGCTCCTCCAGATCGTCGGTGTCCCAAAGTTGCTCGGCCAGCATTCCGCCTTCGTTCGCAAAATTTTCAATTGCAGCTATGAACGGCCTGGGATCGCGTCCGGCGGCCAGTTCGTAGTGACCGCGTTCACCGGTCAATAGCGGCCAGCAACGGCCAACGCCGGTCCCGTCAAAGGCGCTGCCATCGTCTTTCTGGCCATAGCCGTCGTGGTTGTAGCGGCGCCAGCCCGGACCTTGCGGCAGGTCGCGCTTGATCACACGGTCTATGACTTTGATCGAATCCAGAATGATCGGGTCATCCGCGCTCCGGATGCCGAGCCGGACCAGATGCAGAAAGTCGCCGCCCACGAGATTGCGCGCCGGACGAAGGCCGCCGCCGTTGGCCACCTGGATCAGGGTTGTGTTCGGATCGGCATGGGGGTCCGGTTCGTCCGCATCGGCGGGATTGATGCGGATATAATGCCGCGGCAAACCTTCCACCAACTCGCCCCGGCTCGTAACGGTCCATTCTTCCAAATGGGCGGCCAGCCAGTCGGCATAGACCAGAATGAAGTCGGCGCATTGTTCCTGGCCGTGTCGTTGGGCCAGGTCGGCGGCGCAGGTGAGCGCGGCGATGACCGTTGCCAGGGTCGAGGGCGAATAACCGGCGTTCTCCTCCCATCGGTCCTGGCCGGTGACCGGCCCCTGGAGAATGAGGTAGGACGCCGCCCGGACCATCATCACGCGCGGATTGAAAAGGTTCAGGGTTCCGTGGTGCCGGCACAAGCGCCAGGCCAGCAGAAGCGGCGCGGCGATTTCATCGAGCTGCAGGCCCGACCAGTAGGCGGTCCCGTCAATCCAGCAGTTTTGGGGGAAGCTGCCGTCCGACCGTTGAATCGCTGCCAGCCAAATCAACGCGCGCAACGGGGTGTTGGTCTGGCCCGTTGCCAGCAACGCGGACGCGCTTTGCACCAGATCGCGCGTCCAGACCAAATGGTAACCGCCCCGGTCGTTGTCCGATTTGGTTTCGCCCCACGGAATGCTCATGGAGGCGACCATTGCGCCCTGGAAAACCTTGTCTTCGTGAGTTAACAAAACGCATCGGCTCAACCGATACATCCCGCCGCCATCGCAGGTGTGCTCGCTGAAATCGAATTTCGGGTTCACCACCGCGCGCTGCCACTGGCGGACATACGCCTGGCGATGAGTCTCAAACGGATCGGCCAGTGATTGGAGCAACTTGGCGACCGTGCTTTGGTAGCTCCCTCCGCACGCGACGGCAATCGTAAACTCGCCGTCCGGCGGCAGCTCGATTTCTCCAGTGAGCGCGATATTGCCCTTTTCCGCCGCGCGAAATTCCCAGTCCATCTGGTAATTTTCCTTCAAATCCTGCCAGCCATCGCTCGCCCCCACGTAACCGACGGAACGGCGCGCGAATCCGCAAGAGCATCCCATGACCAGATGGGCGTCGCCGCGCAGGGCATGGAGCAACGCGCTGGCCCCGATTTCCGAACACCAGGCGGAATTGTCCGCCCCCTGCGGCGCCAGCAACGAGTAGAGACGCAACTTGCCGCGCAAAGATTCGTCCCGAACCTTGACTTGGGTATGCACCACCAGGACCGAACGATGGGGATCGGTCAACACCTGCTTCACCAGCCGGTAACGGCCTTCGGGGTCCGAATTGGTCAGTTGGTAAAGCAGGCAATCGTGCTCCGGATATTCCACGCAATGGTCCAGGTCGCGCTTTTCCTCGTGGCAAAAGGTTTCGCCATCCGTGATCAGGAATTGAAAGTCGCGTGTGATCGGTTGGTCCACGCGCGGATAATAGATTTCATTGACGATGCCGTGGCTCAACGTGAACCAGAGGCGGCAACTGGTATGATACGCGGTGCCCACGCCTTCCTTGGCGCTGGAAGTCCAGCGCGGCTCAATGCCCGGCGCGCCAAACGCCGCATGATTTTCGGAGGATACAGTCATGCTTGTTGTTTCCGGCACGTCACGACCAACACGGCGACTCTCAGGCGCTTGCCTGAGGTCGCGGCAAAGATGGTGATTTGTGTATTCGTATGTTGGTGAATGGTATTGCTCAAAAGACATTCCCAAAAACAGCTTCCTTTAAATACGGAATAAGCTTTTGTCCAAATGACGCGTTTGTCAAGGCGGTTTTGGGCGCTGTTTTGGGCGCGTCAAGCGAAGCGTGGTTCGGGTGCGATTTTTCAGGCCAAAGGCCTGAGCCATCGTAGCCGGGGCAACGCCCTCGAAACCGGCGGAATGGCGCTAACTTCAGGAAGGGGAGGCAATTCGGCAAAGCATCCTGCAAGTCAGAGCATGCCGCGCCTGCGGAGCTGGGGGAGAAAGATCTGCGCTTTAGGCAGCGTCCTCACCCTTTTAACGATTTAACCTCTCTGATGAAACGAAAAATCAATTGACAGCCGCGCGGGACAATGTAGTATAAACTACATTATTAATATAGAGCGACATAATAAAGCAGATGCAACATTTGGCCGGCCGGGGAGCCGGCGAAATGGATGAATCCGCAACCGACAGATAACCCCGCTTCCCCGCCTGAGGACCATAGTGAGGCGGCGCATTCGAATCATCTTTCGCTCGAAGGACTGCACGGCAGCGTTGCTGTGCCTCCCAGCCGCGCCGGATTTTGGAAGCAAATGGCCGCTTTCTTCGGCCCGGCCGTTCTGGTCAGCGTGGCTTATATCGATCCCGGCAACTGGAGCACCGATTTGGCGGGCGGCGCGCAGTTTAAATATGCCCTGCTGTGGGTCGTTGGATTGGCCAGCCTGATGGCGATCTTCCTGCAAACGATTGCGGCGCGCGTAGGGGTGGCGACCGGACGCGACCTGGCCCAATGTTGCTACGATTGGTATCCCAAATGGACGCGCGTGCCGAACTGGCTGATGGCGGAAGTCGCCATCATCGCCTGCGATTTGGCGGAAGTGCTGGGCAGCGCGGTCGCGTTGAACCTGTTGTTCCATATCCCTATTTTCTGGGCGGTTATCATCACCGGCGCGGATGTGTTGTTGCTGCTGGCCCTCCAGCGGTTCGGGATGCGGACGATTGAAGCGATTGTGCTGCTGCTCGTGTTGACCATCGCCGTTTGTTATTACCTTGAAATTTTCGTCTTGCCCCAAACCCAGCCGAGTTTTCTGGAAATGGGCAAAGCGATGATCGCGCCGCATTTGGGTTCGGCAGCCATGATTTATGTGGCGATTGGCATCATCGGAGCGACGGTGATGCCGCACGTCCTTTATTTGCATCCGGCCCTCGTGCAAAGCCGGAAGTTTCAGAAGGACGACGAATCCATTCGCAAGGCAATCCGTTATAATGCCATAGATGTTTCCGCCAATTTGTCGGTGGCGTTCCTGATTAACGCGGGCATCCTGGTGCTGGCCGCCCTGGTGTTCTATGGCAAGAGCAGCGTCACCGTGGCGGGCGGGCAGGTGGTCCACTTGAACGATTCCACGGACTGGATTCGCGCCGCCTACCTGACGTTGGCGCCGTTATTGGGCACCATGGCCGCCAGTTGGCTTTTTGCCATCGCGTTGCTGGCGAGCGGCCAAAGCTCGACAATCGTCGGCACGCTGGCCGGCCAGGTGGTGATGGAAGGGTTCATGCGCTGGCGGATTCAACCGTGGCTGCGCCGACTGATTACTCGCGCGCTCGCCATCATTCCCACGATCATTTTCATCGGTATTCGCGGCGCGAACAACGTAAACGACCTGATCGTCCTGAGCCAGGTGATCCTGGCGTTGCAATTGCCGTTTGCCATGTTTCCGTTGTTGCAATTTGCCAGTTCCCGCAAAAGGATGGGGCAATGGCGCATTGGCTGGTTTTTGTTGATTGCCGGCTGGGGTTCGGCTTTGCTGATTACAGGATTTGACCTTTACGGATTGCCGGATGCGTTCAAGCAGGCCTGGCAAGTCGTCACCGGCCAATAGCCGTTCATGTATAAAACCATTCTTGTGACGTTGGATGGCACGCGGACCGACCGCACCATCATTGAGCATATCAAGCCGCTCGCCAAATGGGCCGGCAGCGATATCGTGTTGCTTCATGTGGCTGATGGCTGGGCCGCGCGGACTTATGGCGCGGATGCCATCAGCTCCGAAATCACCGAAGACACGGCGTATCTGAAGAAGGTCTGCGCCGAATTTCATGCGGAAGGAATCAGCGCCCGCGCCGAGCTGGCATACGGTGATCCCGGAAAAGAGATTGTCAAATGGGTCGAACAAAAAGGCTGCGACCTTGTGGCCATGAGCACGCACGGCCACGGTTTCCTGGCTGACCTGTTACTTGGCAGCGCGTCCCGCCGGGTTCGCCACAGTATTAACGTGCCGGTGCTCCTCCTGCGGGCGAAGCCGTAACCCTGCAAGACGGCTAAATTAGCGAAATTTAGATGCGTCTGCCCTGCCGTCACCTTTTCCTCTGGTTGACCATTTATACGGTGTTATGCTGAACTCAAACTTGGAATCATTATCAACCGACAACGATACTGAACTGGTCCGGGCCACGCTTGGTGGCGACCGCGAAGCATTTGGCCGGATTGTTGGGCGTTATCAGACCCTCGTCTGTTCGCTCGCCTACAGCGCCACCGGCAACTTGAGCCAGAGTGAGGACTTGGCGCAGGAAACGTTTGTCGCTGCCTGGAAAAGCCTTTCCCGGCTGCCCGAGCCGGAAAATTTACGCGCTTGGCTATGCGGCATCGCGCGCAACCTTATCAACAATTCGCTGCGCAAACAGCATCGCGAACCAAGCCATGCCGCGGAAGGCATCGAAACCATTGATGAAGAACAGTCCCTGGAACCCCTGCCGGTGGAACGGGCCATCTCCAATGAGGAACAGGCCATCCTCTGGCGTTCGCTCGGACAGATTCCTGAGCTCTACCGCGAACCCCTCATCCTGTTCTATCGCGAACACCAATCGGTCGAGTCGGTCGCCGAAAAACTGGCCCTGACCCCGGATACCACCCGCCAACGGCTGTCGCGCGGACGCAAATTGTTGGCCGGGCAAATGACGGCGTTTGTGGAGAGTGCCCTGGCCAAAACGTCGCCGGGAAAAAATTTCACCCTGGCCGTGCTGGCGGCTCTGCCGCTCATGACCGCCACGGCCAGGGCGGTGACCACGGGCGCAGCCATTGCCAAGGGGGGCGCGGTGGCCAAAAGCGCGCTCACCATCGGTGTCGTTGGCGGATTCCTTGCGATGATTGGCGGGGCGCTGGTAACTCTCAAGGCGCACGCGGATGACTCCCAGTCAGCACGCGAAAGGCAGTTCATGCTTCGGCACTTTGGCATGAGGCTTTGCCTGACAGCAGTGGTCATGGCCGGCGTTATCGGTCTGAGCCAGTTGGATTATTTTCACTCCTCCTGGCATTTGAGTTGTTTCGTCGCCTGCGTGGCCTTCTTGATCGCCTTCCATTCGGCGGTGATATTGCCGCGCGTTGCCCGTCGCCGCCGGCAAATCCAGATTGAAGACGGCACGTTCGATGCCACCGAGTGGACAACGCCGCGCAAGACTACGGATCCGGATGGCGCCAACAACCGGCTAAAAGCGCTGAAATTCATGGCACTGGGACTTGGCGCGACAGTCTATGTGCTCATTGACCAGCCTTGGAAGACAAGCCCGTCTCAAGCCGTCTTTTGGGTCCTTTTTATGCTCGTCTGCCTGGGGTTTGGATTTTACCGATGGAGAAGTACGCCGAGATTCAACGATTTTCGCCGAACAAGCGTTTTAGCCCCGGTCCTTTGCTGGGTGGCAACGCTGGGATCGTTCGACTGGTACCAATACCAGACTGACCTCAGAGGCACAGGTGCGGGAGGAATTTCCAATACCGATGTCCTCCTCTTCAACCTGATTGTTTCGTGCGCCTATATCGTGCTGCTCGCCGGGCTGGCATTGAATTATCGCCGAACCGGCATCAGCGCGCGATAAGAACAACTCTAGAGCGCCATTCCGCCCGATACCTCGATTCTCTGGCCGTTCACCCAACGGTGATCGTCAGAAAGCAGCGAGGCAATCATTGGTCCCACGTCGTCCGCCACGCCTGGGCGTCCCAGGGCAGTAATGGCCGAGACCTGTTTATTAACCTCGGGATTGTCCCGCACCATGCCGCCGCTAAAGTCTGTCTGAATTGCGCCAGGCGCCACCACATTGGCGGTGATCCGCCGCGGTCCGAGTTCCTTGGCCAGGTAGCGCGTAAAGACCTCGATCGCGCCCTTGGCGGCTGCGTACGCGGAACTGCCGGGGATGGCAACTCGGGTAAGGCCGGACGAAATATTGATGATCCGACCGCCATCCTTGATCAGGGGAAGGAGTTTTTGAGTCAGGAAATAGACGCCTTTGAAGTGAACGTTGACGACCGAATCGAAATCGGCCTCGGTCACCTCATCAATGTTGATGTGCTGGGAATTGCCGGCGTTGTTCATCAGGAAATCAAACCGCTCGCGTCCCCACGCGTGCAGAGTCCTGCGAACTTCCGTAACGAAGCCATCGAAAGCCCGCAAATCGCCGGTATCAAGGCGAAACGCCGCGGCGCGTCTTCCCATCCCTTTGATTTCATTGCTAAGAGACTCAGCGTCGTTTTGTTTCGAGTGATATGTAAAGATGACATCAACGCCGCGCCTGGCAAGGTTGATGGCGGTATTTCGCCCCATGCCGCGGCTGCCACCCGTGATAATAGCAGTTTTGTCCTCCATTGTTTCAGTAGATGCGGTTGTCATGTGCTTGCTCCTTTCATTTATTTAATCCAAATCGCGCAGGCTGATGATACGACCCCTCATCACCCTGCGCAATTGGTGAAAACGTTCAATTCGTGTCTCAGGCGCATCTCAGTTTTTGTTAACACGGCAGCCGACGATGTCACCCCTACGGGGTTTTTTCGCGCTTTTATTCTATTTTCTACAGATATACCACCCCTACGGGGTTCAGCGACCGACATGGTATGGACGTGCGGCAGCGGATTGGAAACGCCGTAGGCGTGGCATATTTGTAGTAAAATCAGCAGGAATTCCAAGCCCCGTAGGGGCGGCATATTCTGCCCCACAAAAACTGAGATGCGCCCTCGTGTCTCTTCTTTGCCGAAAATGTCACACCATCAGCACGGCGCCTCGCTCGGTTGGGCGTTCAAGTTCTCCACCTTCTATCTTCAATCCTCTATCTTCCATCCCCAAACCCCGCTTCTTTCCCTTTTTACCGATAATACTTCCTGAGCGCCGGCGGCAATGTTCCCACCTTCAACGCCGATTCGTATGCCCCGCTTACCTAAACAATACAACCGCCGTTCCCATTTTATCGGTGCACAAGTCTCAATAACACTAATTGCATTTTGAACGAATTTTCGTTGCAAAGTACCGGTTTGGAAAGAGAAACAGCCATTTTCATTGGCATTTTGCAACATTTGAGACTCGGGGCCGATGCTAAATACTGTGAATAAGCTGTAAATATTCCTAACCAACCATTATCAACCCTCCCCTACTTGACGCAACACGGAACACGCAATACGCCACCCTATCTTCAATCCTCCATCTTCTTTGGTCGCGGCCCCGCGGCACTACGGCTTTTTCAAAATCTTACCAAACCCGGTTTCATCCGGTTCAATCTCAATGCGATGAACGTCGCCGCTTCCGCCGCCAGTGGAACGTTGACTCGATGACGGGGTTTGCGACGTCGGCCGTTCGGACCGGAAGGCCGCCGCGGGCCGCGACGGCATCGCCGGCAGCGGCGCGGCGGCGGGCAAATCGTCGGGCATTTTCTCTTCCGCCGCTTCGTTGGACCCGGGAATGTAAAAGTTCGTCCGGCCGGCCAGCCATTTGGCGTAACGCTCAAACGTCCACATGCCGTGGTCGGCCCCGGTTTCAATCGCGGTCGCGATTTTGAAAAATTCCCGTGTCCGGATGAAATTCTTGACGGCATTGGTCGCCATGAGGATTTCGCATTCGGGCACCCGGATGTTGATGTCCTCGCGAAAGCGAAGGCGCTGGGCAATGACGGCCACGAGGCAATCCGCGAGTTGCGCGCAAACCGCGCTTTGAATTTCCGCGGGAAAAGCCGACGCCACTCGCTGGATCGCCTCCGCGCAGGTGGCGGAATGGACCGTGGCCAGCACCAGATGGCCCGTCTCGGACGCGCTCAACGTTAACTGCATCGTTTCCGGGTCCCGCATTTCGCCCACCATCAGCACGTCCGGATCTTCGCGCAACGCATCGTGCAGGGCCTGCGCAAATGAGGGCGTGTCCCGTCCCACTTCGCGCTGCCGGATAAACGACTTGCGCGAGCGAAACATGTATTCGATGGGACTTTCAACCGTGATGATATGCCGGGCCTCGGTCATATTGATTTCCTGGATCAGCGCCGCCAGCGTCGAGGACTTGCCGCTGCCCGTCGCGCCGCTGATCAGGATGAGACCGTGCGTGTTTTTGACAAGTTTCTTGAGGTCCGCCAGCAAATTCAACTTTTCGACCGTGGCCTGGAATGCGCCCAGCAGCCGAATCGCCAACCCGACGCCGCGCGAGGTGTGAAGGATATTGATACGACAACGCACACCGCCGAGGGTGCGCGACATGTCGAAGGAGCGGCGCTCGACAAATACCGGCCATTGTTCCTCGCCGATCAGGCGGCGGATGGATTCCATCAACGGACCCGGTGCGATCGGCTCGCCGGTCACGCGCAACGCGCCGCGGATGCGCAACGCGGCGGGCATCCCCGCTTCCAGGTGCAAATCACTGGCGCCGTTGGCGGCCGCCGATTCAATTAAAGCTTCCAGGTTCATAGATATGCATCATCCAACACCGAATTCTGTAAAAAGTCTTTCAAAAATAGCAAATTCCAGGCCGCGCGTGGCACCGCAACCAAAGAGGATGGATGATAGAAGATTGAGGATGGCCGGGGCGCAGCCAGAACCACAAGCCTCCTTCCGATTTCTCAGACGCATTGGGACCAAGAACCGGGTTGGGGACGGCCCGCTCCAAACATTGCAAACCTTTGTGGAGACAAGCTGTCCCCACCCTCTGTCCGATTCCGCGTAACGACTCATGAAAAGGCCGCGACCTTAACCAAGGCCCGAAAACCCGCGCAAAAACTTTTCAAAAAAAATTAAAAAAAGCTATTGACAGATCCGCGGCCCAGTGTATTATACCAACTAGTATGTATTTTATACTATTAAGTATGTATGAAGCTTGAAAGAAAACAACCGGAAGTTACCCGGCAAAAACTCCTCAAAGCCGCAACGGCCTTGATGTTGAAACAAGGCTTCAACGCCACCACCATAGACGAAATCTGTGACGAAGCCGGCCTCACCAAGGGCAGCTTTTTCTACCATTTTGAAGACAAAAAGGATCTCGGCAAAGCCGCAGTGAAAGCATTTGGCGATTCCGGCCTGTCCGTTTATGCCGAAACGCTGAAACCACCGGGCGCTCCGCTGGAACAGATTCACCGGATGTTTGACGCCATGGACGGATTCGTCCAGCAATTGGACCCCTGCGTTTGCCTGATCGGAATGATTTCGCAGGAGATGTCCTGCCAGGAGCGCGGTCTGCGCGCTGAATGTGCTCGCCAATTGGGAGGCTGGACCGAAATGATGCGGTCCCGGCTCGAGGCAGCCAAACAGCAGCTCAAACCCGCGGCCAATTTTGACCCCGCCGACGTGGCGTGGTTTCTGAACAGCATTTGGCAGGGCTCGATGCTGGTCGGCAAAACACGGCAATCGCAGGAAATGATTCGGACCAATTTGAGGCTGGCCAGGGCGTATGTGGACTCGCTTTTTGCCACTGCACCCGGGCCGGTTTCGCAATAGTAAAAGACCAAAAACCAATAACTAATAACCAGGAAACAAGGAGAACAGTATGAACATCGCCAATAAAACAGTATTAATCACCGGCGCCAATCGCGGCATCGGTCGGGCCCTCGTCGAAGAGGCGCTTAAACGCGGAGCCGCCAGGGTATATGCGGGCACGCGCGGCGCGTGGCAACATCCGGACAAACGCGTGACACCGCTGATGCTGGACGTCACCGACTCTTCACAGATCCGGCGCGCCGCCGGGGACATCGGCACACTCGACCTCCTCATCAATAACGCAGGCATTGCCATTTACGACGACTTGAGCAAACCCCAGGTCATCGAGCAACACTTTGCCGTCAATCTTTTCGGACCCTTGAACGTAACTCAGGCATTCCTTCCACAGTTGAAACGCTCCAAAGGCGCGGTCGTCAACAATCTGTCCATGGTCGCACTGGCTCCCGTGCCGGTCATTTCGGCCTATTCGATCTCGAAGGCCGCGGCGTTCAACATGACTCAGTCGCTGCGGGCGCTGCTGGCCGGCCAGGGCGTGACCGTCCACGGGGTCGTTTTGGGCCCGATTGATACTGATATGAACCGGGGATTTGATATTCCCAAAGCTGCGCCGGAAGCCGCCGCGCAGGGCATCTTTGATGGACTCGATAAAGGGCAAGAGGAAATCTTTCCCGATCCAGCCTCCCAGTCAATCGCGGAGGGCTGGCGCACCGGCGTCGCCAAGGCGCTGGAGCGGCAGTTCTCAGCATTCGTACCGCAGGCCGCGGCACAGGCTGCGTGACATCGTCTGTTACCAGAAAAGGAGACAGCTATGACTAATCATAAGACCGGCACACGTGAGGAGTGGCTCGCCGCCCGGCTGGACCTGCTCAAGGCCGAGAAGGAACACACGCGCCGCGGCGATGAACTGGCGCGCCAACGGCAGGAACTGCCATGGGTTCGCGTTGACAAGCCATATCGCTTTGACACCGGCGAAGGAAAAGCGTCTCTCGCTGATCTTTTCAAAGGACGCTCGCAACTCGTCGTCTATCACTTCATGTTTGGGCCCGGCTACACCGCTGGCTGTCCGGCTTGCTCCGCTACCGCCGACAGCTTCAACGGGGTTCTCCCCCATCTCGAGGCCCGCGACACAATCATGATCTGCGTCTCCCGCGCGCCGATCGAGAAGCTCCTCGCCTTCCGCCGGCGGATGGGCTGGAGCTTCAACTGGGCGTCCAGTTACGAAAATGACTTCAACTTCGATTTCGGAGTGTCCGCCTCCGCGCGGCCGCGCAAGTACGCGCCGCCGCTCGAGGCCAATGAACTGGCGGCGTTTCGGATGCTAAGCGACCAGCATTTCCGAGACAACCTGCCTCCCGTCGTAGCCCAAAATGCCGGCACGAGCGGCATTGACGTCGCCGGATACTTGTCCGAAGGGCACGGCTTCAGCGTGTTTGTGCGCGAGGCGGACACTATTTACCACAGCTATTCCACCTATACCCGTGGCACCGAGTTTCTGATGGGCTATTATGGGATCCTCGACCGAACGCCGAAGGGCCGTAGTGAGGATGAGTGCGGGCCGATGACCTGGCTGCGGCTCCACGATGAATACGCCAAAGGCGCGGCAAAAAGCTGCTGCTCGTAAGTCTCCCGCCAAATTCGCGATATTAACCAACCACAAAACACACTATGCCCAAAATTAAAACCATCCGCGGAACCGAAAACCGCAAAGTCGTCTCGCCCAAAGCATGGCTCGCCGCCCGCAAGAAACTTCTGGCCAGGGAAAAGAAATTCTCGAAGCTGCGCGATCAACTGAATCGGGAACGCCGCAAGCTGCCTTGGGTCAAAATCGAAAAGCAATATGTTTTCGCAGGCCCGGCCGGAGTCGTAACATTCGGCGATTTGTTCAATGGCAAGAGCCAGCTCATCATTTATCACTTCATGTTCGGGCCGGACTGGGGCGAAGGTTGCGCCCATTGCTCTTTCTGGGCCGATCATTTCGACAGCGTGAATGTTCACATCGGGCATCGCGACACAACCTTCGCCGTGGTTTCGCGGGCGCCGTGGATGGAAATTGAGCCGTTCAAGAAACGCATGGGCTGGAAATTCAACTGGCTTTCCTCGTCCAATACCGATTTCAATTTCGATCTCAACGTGTCATTCACGATGGAACAACGAAAGAGCCGCAAAGCCATTTACAATTATCGCCCGCTCACTATGGATATTGACGAACGCGAAGGCGTCAGTGCGTTTTACCGCGACCGAAACGGTGATATTTATCATACCTACTCGTCCTACGAGCGCGGGATTGACCTGATGAATACCACCTACAACTTCCTCGATTTGACCGCCAAAGGCCGCGACGAGCATCCCGAACACTCGCAGGATTGGGTGCGCTATCACGACCAATACGAAATAACAGAGCCGCGACCGTGAGGGAGCGTCCAACAATCTCACCCATGCCAAACCCGCTGTTTCCTCGGGCCCATCGTCCAGGACCTCGCCTGGAGACAGACTGTGATGCGGTTGCCGTTGCCGGCGCCCATCTTCAATCGCCTGGGTTCATCGCGCTGTGTGTCCCTGTGTTTGCCGGCAGCGTGGCGGCGACAATCTATTTCTGCCGTTCGATGAGCGGAGGGATGGATATGGCCGGCGGCTGGACGATGTCCATGATGTGGATGCGGATGGGCGGCCAGACCTGGTTTGCCTCCGCTGCCGATTTTCTGCTCATGTGGCTGGCGATGATGGTCGCCATGATGCTGCCTTCCGCCGTGCTCACATTTTTGAGAACGAAACGCGCCCCGGTTTCGCTCTCCGCGATGGCCGCCGGTTACTTTGCCGTCTGGTTGGCCGTCGGGGCCGTCATCTATGTGCCGGGCGTTCTGGTTGCGGAAGCGACAATGCATTGGGACGTCCTGAGCCGCGCCGTTCCGTTGCTCTCCGGTGTGGCCTTGATCTTCGCCGGAGCGGTGCAGTTTACTCCCTGGAAGATGGCCGGACTGCTCCGTTGCCGCTCCTCCTTTGGTTGCGCCAGCGCCTGCCCTGAGGCGGAATCCAGTTTTCAACTGGGCTGCCGGCAGGGCGCTACCTGTTGCCTGTGTTGCGCCGCGCCCATGCTCGCTCT
>JASHPN010000131.1 GCA_030038175.1 Verrucomicrobiia bacterium | reverse complement strand
TCGCTTAGAGGAGACCTTAAGTCGCTCGCGCCGTATCCGGACCGTTTGAGCTTTATCAAGCTGTACGACGCTCAAATGACTTTTGCCCACTATTTTTCAAGTCCGCTTGGGAACTGGAATCGGGGTCTGGCTTTTTTGTATTACAGCGATCGTCCGTCATTGGCGAATGGGTTTTACTTAAGGGAATATTTCAAGATTGAAAGAGACGGCGAATATAAATTGACGATCTGGCCGAAGGTCTATCAGCAGTCAGAAACGAACAAGGATTTATATGAGCGCGTTGACATTCCGCCGGTAACTGCAAATGTTCAATGGAGCGGTGAGCAGAAATGAATTGCGACCATGCTATTTGGGCTAAATTAAATAGCCGATCGGATTATTGAGGCCTCTGTCAACGGCAAAAGCCTCAGCCGTCATGGACAGGGCTTCTTTCTGTCAATTATGCTTTTTGCAGTCAAAACCCCTTCACGCCTTTGTTGTTCAAACGATCACCCCTCCGCCCATGGCACACGAGAAAGTTGCCACATTTCGTTCACACCCCTTCGCCGAACGACCGCACGTCACAACTGCCTATTATCAAGCGACTTATCATACTCAAAGCGCCTAAAAAGAGCTTCGTTTACTTCGTTCACAACCTATACCCAAATGAAATGTGCGCCTTGAAAATTCAGCATCCGGCGTTTGATGCCTGCCGCGCCGTAGTCCCGCAGAGCGGGACTTCGGTGCGGTGGGCGGGACAATGCACATTTCTTTGTATATGGATTTCATGGCGCTCACCGGAAAAACCATTGCCGTTGTGACGCTGCTGGCCAATCAGATTCGGCAGATTGCCAAAGACGAGATCGCCCGTGCCCGGCGCCTGGCCGTGGCAGCCTGACTTGAAATTCCGACACCTGGCGCAGGACGCACATTTTTTGTGCGCTGCATCTTTGCGCCTTTGCGTTGTCTTGTTTCCGGCAACCTCTATTCTATGTCTCCATGGAACTGCGCCATCTCCGCTATTTCGTCGCCGTGGCCGAGCAGGAAAATGTCTCGCGCGCGGCGCTGAAACTGCACGTCTCGCAACCGGGGGTCAGCCGGCAGATCCATGACCTTGAAGAAGAGCTGGGATTTCCTCTTTTTGAGCGGAGCGCCAAAGCCTTGCGTTTGACCAATGCGGGTCGGAAATTTCTCGATGAAGCCCGCGGCGTTTTGCAGCGGGTGGATGAGGCGGTCCAAAACGCCCGCGCCGTGGCGGCCGGAAGCGGCGAAATTCATGTGGGTTATGCGCCGTCGCTGACCATCCGGATTCTGCCCAGGGCGTTGCGGGCGTTTCAGTCGAAATTTCCCGGAGCGCGCGTGGCGCTTCACGATCTGTCCACCGAAGAAATGCTGGCGGGATTGCGCGCCGATACCTTGCAGGTGGCGTTGATGGTCCGTCCGCCACAACGGATGTTGCGCGGCCTTCAATTCCGCGAGATCACGCGCTACCCCATCTTCGCCGCCTTGCCGCCGAAACATCCGCTGCTCAAATCCAATTCGATCACTTTCGAACAATTGGCGAAGGAACCGTTGATCGCCTATACCCGGCGGGATTATCCGGAATATCATGACATGCTCGATGATCTGTTCGGCCGGCATAAACCGCGGATTGCCGAGGAACACGACGGCGTCACGAGCGTCATCGCCGCCGTGGAATCAGGCCGTGGATTTGCGCTGCTGCCGGAATGCGTGCAGTGCATGGCCGGTCCGAGAATCAAACTGCTGGCCCTGGACCCCGCTCCGCCGCCGGTTCCGGTAGGCGCGGCGTGGAAAAACGGGGAAGGGATCGTGAAAGAATTTCTTGAATCGGTTAAATCGTTGGATGGTTAAATTGAAAATAACGGAAGTCCGCATGGCCGGATGGGATTGAATCGTCCGGTTTTAGACTGTAAAGGCCGACTTTTGCGCCGATCCAGACGCCTTTGCGGGCGGCGAAGGTTTCGGAAATGCCCGTTGCTTTTCCGTCCTCAACAAAACCAAAAACGCAGTGGCCGCCATCCTTTACCGTCATCTGCAACTCAATGGTCTGATGCTCGATGCGATGGCTGAACTTTTGCAGTCCGTTGATTCGCAGGACGAGGTCAATGCCCGAGTCGCGTTTTTCCAGGGCCAGGGTGGCGTGGGTTTTGCCGGTGATAATCAGGCCGGCTTCCTCGCCGGATTGTTTGGGAAAAAACTCCAGGCTCGTCTCGACACTGAAAGCGCGCGCCGGAAATTTTTGCAGCAGCAGATTGGGCAATAGTCCCCTGTCCGCGCCCGCCGCCAACTGCGGGAAAAGCCGCAAACAGTTCTTCCGGGCCGTCAGCGAATACCAATCGCGGGTGTGATTGGCATGCCACTGCCATTGCAACCCAAGGTCGGGCGAATCAAAGGCATCGCTGGTTTGGGGAATGACTGGAACATTTCCGAAAACCGGCTTTGCATGGCGCGTGACCGGTTCGCAGGCGCCTTTCTTATTTTGCAATCCCATTACCGGCCATCCCTCGGACCATTGGACCGGTTGCAGATGGACGATTCGTCCATAAACTCCCGCGTCCTGAAAATGAACGAACCACCACTTGCCGTCGGCTGCATTCACCAGCGCGCCCTGGTGCGGACCATTGACCGCCGTCCCGCCCTGTTCCAAAACGACCTTGTCTTCATAGGGGCCATAGATTTCCCGCGAGCGCAACGCGACTTGCCATCCCTTTTCCACGCCGCCGGCCGGCGCCAAAATATAATACCATCCGTCCTTCTTCAAAAATTTCGGTCCTTCCAGCGTGGGATGCCGTTCCGGGGCGTGAAACACAATTTTCCCGTCATCCAAAAATCTCGAACCATCGGGTGACATGGGCCGCACCCGCAGCATGTGTTTCGTCCGCGCCCGAGACCATGAGTAGGCATGAACCAAATAGGCGTTGCCGTCGTCGTCCCATAACGGGCAAGGGTCAATCAGGCCTTTGCCTGCCTGCAATAAATGCGGTTGGGACCACGGCCCGGCCGGATGGCTCGCAGTGACAACGTAAATTCCCTCGTCGGGCGTGGGAAAGAAGATCCAGAATTTGCCCGCGTGAAAGCGGATGGCTGGCGCCCAAACGCCGCAGCCCGGCTGCACCTCCGAATAGCGCGGATGCGGAAGGTTTTTCAAAGCGTGCCCGATGAGTTTCCAATTGACCAAATCCTTTGAATGAAGAATGGGCAGCCCGGGCGTGCAGTTGAAGCTGGATGCCGTCATAAAAAATTCCGCGCCCACTCGCACGACGTCCGGGTCGGAATAGTCCGCATAAATAATGGGATTCCGATACGTCCCGTCTCCGCAATCCGGCTGCCATGGAAAGGCGTAAGCGGATGAAACGCGGGAGTCGGGCGAGCGATTGGCGGGAAGTGTTTGCACGTTAACGGGCGGTTCAATTATTCAACGCGCGCGGGTTTAATCCGGGGCACGCCGGCCTGAAAAATCAGCCACGCCACAACATACGCGCTGCCGCAAATCAGCAAAATGTTTTTGTAAGTGCCCTCGCCCTGGAGAATGTGGCCCACCAGATAAAAAAAGAACATGGACATCACTGATGCCAAAGTGCCGCCGAAGCCGACCACCGAAGCGACCGCGCCTTTTGGAAAAATGTCCGACACCACCGTGTACATCGTGGCCGACCAGCCCTGGTGCGCCGCGGCCGCCAGCGCAAAAAACGCCGTGGCCAGCCACATGCTTTCAACGCGCGGGGCGAAAATCACCGGCAACGTGCAGCAGGCAAACAGCAGCGTGGCCGTTTTGCGCGCCCCATTCAATGACCATCCCCGTTTCAGCAGCCACGCGGACAAGCCGCCGCCGCCGATGCTGCCCGCGGCCGTAACGGCATAGATCGCGACGAGCGGCGGTCCGAACTGTTTTAAATCCAAATGAAAATGTTTGTTAAAAAAATCCGGCAGCCAAAAGCCGTAAAACCACCAGACCGGTCCGACCAGCACACAGGTGCCGTAATAGGCCCAGGCCTCGCGATAGCGGAGCAGCTTGAGCCAGGGAATTTTGGCCTCCGCCGAAGGGGCGGCGCCGCCGTGAATGTGGGCGAGTTCTGAAGCGCCGACGTGTTTGGACCGTTCCGGAGCGCTATACAAGGCAAGCCAGAATGCCAGCCAAACCAGATCGGCGCAGCCCAGCGTGATAAATCCCGCCCGCCAGCTCCCGAAAAATCCGACAATGAGCGGCACGAGCACCGGCGCAAAAATCGCGCCCATATTGGAGCCGGTGTTGAATAATCCCGTCGCCACGGAGCGTTCGCGAGGCGGAAACCATTCGGCCACGACCCGGATGGCCGTCGGATAATTTCCCGATTCACCCAAACCCAGGGCGAATCGGGCCGAGCAAAATGCCGGCACCGTCCCGCACAAGGCGTGTGACATCGCCGCCAGGCTCCAGACGATCACCGACGATGCGTAAGCCCGTTTGGTCCCAATCCAATTAATGATCGGGCCGAATAGAATTTGGCCGATCGCATAGGCGGCCTGAAACAGGATGGCCATGCGGCTGTAATCCGTCTCCGACCACGCGAACTTGTGCGACAACAGCGGCTTGAGCAGGCCCAGAACCTGCCGGTCCATGTAATTGACGGTGCAGGCGAAAAACAGCAGCACGCAAATCCACCAGCGGAAGGGCATAATTTTGCTCACGGCACTAAATCCAGGGAAGAATTGGTGACGTGAACCTGCTTCAATTTCGGTCCCCGGCTGTTTTGAATTTTGACATTTTCAAACCGGATGCCGTCGGCATCCGTCAATAACGCGCCGCCTTGCGATGTGATTGAAACGTTCTGCAAATCAATGTCGCGAACCGGCATTTCCGGCAACCCGGTCAGCACGATGGCATTTCGCGCGCCGCGGCAAATGACGTTCTCGATATGGATGTCCTGAAAACGCGGCGTTCCGGCATTCACAGGAGGCGCCGCAGTTTCGGGTGATCCCGCGTTCTTCCGGTCCGTCGGCGCGGTGTCTTCATAAGAAGTCTCGAAGCCGATGGCTTCGGCCAGGATGCCGGTCATTCTAACGTTCGAGATAAAAATCTTTTCAACGAGGCCGCCGCGGTCGCGCGCGCTTTTGAAACGCAATCCCACGTCTGTGCCGATGAAAGTGCAATTGGTCATGCGCACATTGCGTACCCCGCCGGACAGTTCGCTTCCGATCGATAATCCGCCGTGCGCGTGAAAAACCGTGCAGCCTTCGATCAGGACGTCCTCGGTGGGCATGTTGATCCGCCGTCCCGCCGCGCCTTTGCCGGATTTCAAACAAAAGCCATCGTCCCCGGTGTCCAATGTGCAATCGCGAATCACCACGCGGCGGCAGGATTCCACATCCACGGCGTCGCTGTTTTGCGCCGCGTAGGAATTATGGACCGACACGTCAAGGAGAGAAACATCTTCCGAAAACGCGGGATTGAGCGTCCAGTTTGGCGGATTTTCAAAGGTCACGCCTTGCAGCAGCACTTTTTTGCAGCCAATGATCCGGACCATTTTGGGCCGCAAAAATTGATGATAAGGTTCGTAATCTTCCAATTTGAGCGACCTGCTCTTTTCCAGGCGCGCTACATTGCGTTCCCCCGCCATCGCTCCGGCGCTGGGCCACCAGATATCTCCGCTATCGTCGAGCACACCGCCGGACTTAACCACCGCGTCCCAATCGCTTTCAGTCACTTTTCCTTTCTTCAACGGACGCCAGGCATTGCCGCCTCCATCAATGATTCCTTCTCCGGTAATCCCAACGTTCTCCAGGTCCTGGCCAAAGATAGGCGAAATCGAGTCCACTTCCTTTTCGCCCATCGTATCAATGACCGCCAGGGGATACAGCGTGAAATCGCCCGAGAATTTTATGAGCGCGCCCCGCTCCAGGTGAAGATTCAGGTTGCTGCACAACCGGATCGGGCCGGTCAGCCAGATACCCGGCGGAACAATCAGTTCACCGCCCCCGCGTTCGGAGAGCGACGCAATCGCGTCGGCGAACGCTTTGGTGTTCAGCGTCAAGCCGTCGCCCACGGCGCCAAAATCCGTCACCTTGGTGGTCGCGTCCGGAAAAACCGGCAGGGCGGCCGTCCAATCATTGTCGCTTCCCTGAGCGGGGAAAGAACAAAAAATCGCCGCGGCCGCCAGCGCCAACAGGGTGAAGCCTGACACTGTTCTTGGGTAGGGACGGCGCGCTGCGCCGTCCGCGCCGCGTTCAGCGGCGCAACCTGCGTAGTTGGACGTTGGAGCGTCCCGCAACGAGGGATTCCGCCCGCTATTTCGCGGGCGGAGACATCGCAGCGCGATGTCCCTGCCATTTTTAAGAAAAGAGCCAGGACGCGCCAGCGCCGATGCGAGGTTCAATATTTTCATATTTATGGATAAATAATTCGGAAAAAGACGCTCCCGTTGGCCGGGTCAATCACGATGTCCGTTGAAATCACATCGCCGGAATTGGGCACCGTCACCCAGTTGGTGCCGATTCCATTGGCGAGATTGTTCGTCTGCATTTGCAAGAGCCAGCCCAGGTGGTCCTGCGGCCACGAGAGTTGCAGTTGATTTCCCATCACCTGAATATTCACATTGGTCGCGTTGAGCGACGGCAATGGCATTGCGCTTGCCTGGGTGGAATTGGCGCTGGCGCCGGCGCTATTGGTCGCGGAAACAACGTAATAATACGTCGTGCCGGGATTGACTGCGGTGTCGGAATAATTTGTCGTGCTCGGATTGGCGATGGGCGAATACGGTCCGCCATCCGTGATGGCCCGTTCCAGGTTATAGCCCAGGGCGCCGGACGACGCCTGCCATTGCAGTAAGATTGAGACATTGGCGCCTTGTGCGGTGAGATCGGCCGGCGGCGCGGGCGGCGATGAGACGACCAGATTAAGTTGGCCGGAAGTGCCCGTGTTAAAAGCATAGGTGTAACCCGGCGGATCCGAGCCGAGCGCCGGCAAAACACCGGTGAGAGTTCCCGTGTAGGTGAACAACGTATAGGTGCCGTTGGTAAAACCGCCGCCGGCGGCCAGGTCCACCGTGCTGCCCATGGCAAGATTTCCTTTCACGGCCACCGTGGCGGGATTTGTGCCCAGTTGGAAATTGAAGGTTCCCGTTACCGGCATGGCGAGGTTATTGCTGTCCGTAAACGTGCCGCTGCCCACCGTCAGGCTGCTGCCGGCAATCGCGTTGGTGTTTTGGAGCGACGCAGGCGCATTATAGAACGCCAGCGAATTGCCGATCCCATTGGTGCTCAATCCATTGAGCATGACCGAGGCCGCGCCGGATTGTGTATTGGTCAAGCACAGTTGCGTGCCATAGAACGTGTAAATCGGAGTGTGGGCAGCCACGCTCACCTGGCAATTAATCAGTTGAAAATTGGTCACGTAATAAAATTCGCAGGTTTGCGCGCCTTCCGAGCCATTGATGTTCACAGAATCCAGGGTCACGTTGGAAATAAGCATTTCGGGCACACCCCAGATCATGATCGCGGGATAGTTTTTGGCAGTCGTGGCCGTCAGGTTGCTGACGACGATGTTGTCCCAAACGGGCGTTGTGGAAGTGACGGCCTGAATGGGATTGGTCGCAGCCATGTATGGAGAAGCGTCTTCCAATTGGCCTTCGCCGTAATTGTAATAACTGTAAAACAGAATTGGCCATTGCACATCGGTCATGCTCAGGTTTTCATAAACCAGGTTTTGCACCAGGCCGCCGCGTCCGCGTTCCGATTTCAGGCGAAGACCGTTTTCGGATCCGATCCAGGAGCAGTTGATGACCAGCAGGTTGCTCAACCCCCCCGACGTATAACTCCCGATGGAGACACCGTGGCCTGTGCCAAATACGCAATTGGTGACAAGGATATTTCTCATGAACGCGGAACTGTCGCTCATGGCAATGTGGTCGTCGCCGTCGCTGATATAGCAATTGACGATGACCGCATTTGATGCGGACAAATCAATCCCATCGGTGTTGGGCGTGCCGTCCGGAGTATTAATGGTGATGTTCGTGATGAGGACATTTTGGCAGGGAACACCGCCGGATGAGCCAAAGGCCATGTGCGTGTTCGGCGGATTCTGCAAGGTCACGTTGCAAACCAGGACCGTGCTGCAATCATTCGGCCCAAACATACTATAAGGACGCACGAGGGAGCTGTTGGTGTCATAATAAGTCCACCAGGGCGATCCCTGGCCGTCAATCGTTCCGCTGCCGCTGATTTCGATGTCCCGGGTTTTTGAACTGCTGATGAAGTCCGCCGGGCTGCTGCCGCCGGGGTATTTGCCGAAGGGCAACATTTGTAGTGTGGCCCCCGCATCCACTTGCAGGTTCACGAAACTGGAGAGCGTCAAGGGACCGCACAAATACGTTCCCGCAGCCGAAGCTGGAATTTCAACCGTGCCCCCGCTCAAACCGTTGGTCACGCCGCCCGCGGCCGCGGCGTTAATCGCGTCCTGGATCGCCGTCGTATTGGTCGTGGCGCTGTCGCCGACAGCGCCGTAAGCCGGGTTGGTAACCACGATCACATAATTCGTGTTAATCTGCGGAAGCGGAATTTGCGCCAATACGGCGTCTCCGAAAACCAGCCAGGCCATGCACAAAATGAATCTTGTTAATTTCATCACGGATCAATGGCCACCTGGGCGTTGGTAACGGAGAGATTGGTTCCGTCGGCTACAGTGATTTCGCAATGCACCAGCCGGACGTTTTGGGCGTCATAAATGCCAAACGGCTCGTCGGCATTGATATCCACGTCTTCCAGCAACACATTTCTGACCGGGGCCTCGGGCAGTCCCCAGATCAAACCGGCCCGGCGCCCGGGCTGCACGGTCGCCGTGATATTGCTGAAGGTGATATCGCTATAAATCGGAGTTCGGTCCGTAACGTCCGCCGCCGGGTAAGTGGCCGCGACCGCGGGCGTGAGATCATTCAAGTCCCGAAAAGCACGTTCGTGGCTCATGTAAGAGCCGTAAATCAAAATCGGACAGCCCACGTTGTTCATTCGCAAATTCAAATAATGGAGATCGTGAACATAGCCGCCCCGATCGCGATCCGATTTGATGCGAATGCCGCTCTCGGTGTTGCTGAACGTGCAATTGATCACCGTAATATTGGAGACTCCGCCCCAGGTGGGGCTGCCGATGGAAACGCCGTGGCCATAACCGTAAGTGCAATTGGTGATGAGCACGTCCGACGTGTCGCCTCCGCAGGTAAAGTTATCGTCGCCGACGCTCACATCGCAGTTTTCAATCAAAATGTTCTTCCCTTTGACATCACAGGCGTCCGTGTTGTGGCCCGGATTGACTGGATCGGTTGACGGGTTCGCTCGAATCGTGACGCCGCGCACCGTGATATCGGATGATTTGCCGCTGATGGCGATGTGAAACATGGGCGAATTGCTCAAGGTAACGTTCTCAATCAAAACCCGGCTGCAGGTCGAAAACGCAATCATTCGCGGCCGTCGCGCGCCGTGCACGCGCGCCAGCGGCCACCACGGCGCGCCCTGGCCGTCAATCGCGCCCGCGCCGCTGATCTCGATATTGTGGTCCTCGCGGGCCGAGAGAAAATCGGGCGGAGATTCCTTGTCGGGATAACTCGCGTAAGGAAGCATCCGCAGAACGGCGCCGCGATCGAGCCGCAGATTGACGCCGCTTTCCATCGTCAATGGGCCGGAGAGAAAAATGCCCGCCGGAATTTCCACAGTACCGCCGATAAGGCCGTCAGCCGGCGTTGCGGATGCCGCGGCGCGAATTGCGTTCTGGATGGCGGCCGTATTGATCGTGGTGCCATCGCCCACGGCATGAAATGGAGCGGCGGAGATATTAATGACCTTTTGCGGATTGATCTGCGGCAACGGCACTGTAGCCAGAGCGGCAGACAGGGAGAACAATATCCCGACTAACAGTGCCGCAACCGTTTGCCCCGTCATAGTCCCGCTCTGAGCGCGACGACGGCACGTGAGATTCTTCCGACACATTGTTCGCGGGCTAAAGCCCCGAATCGCCCCGGTCCTCGACGTCTCAAACCATCGGACGATAATTCTCCCTCTCCCAGCGGGAGAGGGCAGGGGTGAGGGAGAGTCGTGCAAATGAAGAATCTCGCCCGGTTCATGGTGAGCGAGAGTCGTGCGAATGAAGAGTCTCGGCCGGTTCATAGAAAGGAACCATCGCGCTGCCACGTGAATGGTTATGATTAAACTCCAATTTGCCGGCATACCTGTTGTGACAAAAATGACCCTTTATTTCGTTATGTGTGAACGGCTGAATTTAACATGGGAACCGATGATGCGCGCCCCTAAATTTAGGCAAAAATAAGTGAATTTTGTGCCCATCCGGCGAGTCCATCGCGTAGTGCCCCAAAGGCATCGGCAGTGCACTTTTTTCAACGGAATTTGCAAATGCCGTCCGTTGTCAAAGGGATGCCCCGATGCTATGGTTTAGCTACTAAGCTAATGTTACCACCGATGCCATCCGTTTCCGGCACATCCGTCCGCAGGAGCTGCAAAGGCTTCACCCTGATTGAACTTCTGGTCGTCATCGCCATTATCGCCATCCTGGCGGCAATAATGATACCCGTGCTGCAGCGCTCCCAGGAAAGCGCCATGCGAACGGCTTGCGCCAATAATTTGAAACAGATCGGCGTTGGGTGTAGCATTTATGCTACCGACAACAGCGATTATCTGCCCGCCTGCAACCTGCCCGGTCCCACGGAGAATTTCTACCAAACGGAATTGGCGTGCCGTTGTTCCGCCATTCCTTCAACCCAAATCACGGCCGGGCCGTACGGATTTGGCCAGCTCTATTTTGACGCTGGTGTTAACAACCCCCAGGTCTTTTATTGTCCCAGCGTTAATGCCGACCCGGAATACGAATTCTCCGGTTATACCGCTCCAGGATATAATTGGCCATCCATGCCGCCCAACAGCGCACAATTCGACGACAATCCATTCGTTCGGTGCGGCTATTGTTATTATCCACAGTCAAAATATACGATGGCGGTTTCAACTCCTGCCGGCACTTTGAACCTGCCGCAGCTTAATTTTGTAAACCTGTCATTTAGTCCTCCTTCGCCGCCCGGTGGCACGGCTAACACACAAGATGAGCCTGCCCAGCTCAAAATCACCGTCGTCAATCAAAATCTGGCCATGGCAGTTGATGCCCTGAAGGAGTGGGTGCAAATGAACCATAAATACGGCAACAATCCTTACGGATTGAATGCGGTTTTTCCGGACGGTCACGTGCGCTTCGAGACCGTCAATGGGAATAATGCCAAAGGGTCTAACCTGCCGTTTGACCCTGTGCTTTGGGCCCCGCTCGTACCCACCGCGGGCGTCTCGAGCGGTCCCGGCGAAACTTCATCTGGCAGCAGCCCGCCGGCTGCCCTGATCATAATGAACGGATTCCAGCCTTAAAACGTTAACAAGTTTCCCGATTAAAAATCCTCCCAATATAGTCAAACATTGAAACGCCATCAAAAACTATGAAAAACACGATCTGTTCCCGGTCGGTCCTCAGTCTATTGGTTGTCCTTTTGTCCCTCTCTTTGGCTCGCGGGCAAGTCACAACATTTTTTAGCGACACTTTTAACAATGGCAGCACCATCAATTCGGCCACGCCACTTCCTCCGACCGCCAATGCCACCAGTTATGAAACGATGTCGGGCAAGCCCTGGACCGTTACCAACGTAACGCCCAATGATCTGGTCTTTGGCATTACTTCGACCAGCAGCGGCACGGAGGAAATTCAGGCCCTGTTTTCGGGCGAACCCATACCGCTGGTCGCGCCGGGAACCGATTACATCCAGTTGGTCATTGTTTTCACGAACACCTCAGGACCGTTGCTTAACGGACAAAGCTATTTGGGATTTGGCCTTTATAACACTGAAAATACCAGCTCCGAGACAAATTATCCGGTCCCCGGCGGTCTCAATGGCACTGCGACGACCTCGTCTGCCACGGCCATTACGGGAAATGCGATCCTCTGGGACGGCTATTTTGCGCAGGTTGCCTACACGGGCAATAGCTCGGCGATCGTAACGCGCCCGGTGCAAAACCAGGGAACGCTCGAAAATAATGCCCAGGACGCCGTGACCACTGGAAGCGGCAGTGAAAGCTATAAATATCCGACGGGCGTGGATGTGGGATCGGGCGTTACGTCCAGCCTCATACTGGCAACTAATGGAACCTACACCGAAGTTCTAACGATGTTCCTCGATACCAACGGCGACCTGGACATTACCAACGCGCTCTATTCAGGCGGCACAACCAACGGTACGCCGCTGGCCCAGTTTGGCGGCACTACCAATGCGAGTTCGGCTCTGGTCCTGGGATTTAATGCTTTGGGCATGGGATTTTATGAAAAAACCAGCGGGCCCACGAATTGCCTCAACATTTCTTCCATCACGGTTGAGGGGCATTCGACGACGGTAAGCGGGCCTCCTTCGATTTCCCAACAGCCCGGCCCGGTGCAGGTGACGACCAATGGT
>JASHPN010000130.1 GCA_030038175.1 Verrucomicrobiia bacterium | reverse complement strand
GCCGCAAGACCATGGCAAAATTTCCATTCTGCCGGTAGATATTGACCCGGAACCGGTATGAATTGGAAAGAGAATAACTGCAATCGCAGGAGCCTCGTTTGGTGAAGTCATCAATCAATTTGGGGTTGTCATTCATCATCACCCTGGCCAGGCCCTCGATGCGGTCGCTGGTAAAGACCGAATCTCCGAAGGATTCGAGGTGCCCGTGAACTTCAACCTGAGGAAACCGTCCGGCGACGAAGAGCAGGTCTGAAATGCCTTCGGCGCTTTCAATCATCGCGGCCAACAGCCGATCCAATTCTTCCTTTAAACGTGTATCCATAGTGCAACTTGAGAATTACCTGATTGCGCAAAACCGGGCCATGCGCCGGTTCGCAGGGCACGAAGCTGTTCCTGTGCCGTGTCAGGCCGCGTTGCCTCTCAGGGGGGCTGATTTTTGGCTCCTGAACTGCTTTCCGAGCAAGGCAATAACCATGAAGGCTGGAGCCGATAAAAAGTTCGCCCAGGAACAGGACGCCGATTGTCCTGATTCTGGAAAAGAGCCGCGATTTTACGCGGGCAGCCTTCGGACGAAGAACCGGACACTCATATGAATTTTACCACCGTCATGGGATTTCTCGCGGGAGTGTTGCAATTTGTCGTTGCCGGCTATGCCCTTCGATTGAATCGTCTCTTTGGAACCAAACGGGTTGGCTGGTCGCTCTTTTGGGCTTTTTTGCTGCTGGCCTTGCTGCACCTGATGCAATCCATCATGCACGGCGGTTTGGGCCCGGAAATGGGCGTCAAGGTAGATGTCATGAATGTGTTGATTTCGATGCTATTGCTGATTGGCATGGTTCATCTGGAGGCCCTGCTCAAGGAACGCATGCGCGCTGAGCGCGAGGAACAGCGACTGCGGAAAGAACTGGAATTGGAAGTCAAAAAGAAGACCGAATATTTGATGCGTGCCATTGAGGAATTGCAGGCTGAAATGGATGAGCGCAAGCGGATGGAATCAGAAGCCCAGACCGCGCGCTGGGAACTCCACACCGTTTCCCGGCGGGCCGAGATGGCGCAAATTGCGTCCAGGGTCCTGCAAGGCGTGGGCGAAATGCTTAAAAGCGTCAATGCCTCCACAAGCATGGTGTCCGACCAGGTCAAGCAATCCAAAATCGCCAATGTGGTGCGAATTGGATTTTTGCTTCGGAAACATGGAACGAATCTGGGCGCTTTTTTGACGCAGGACCCGCAGGGACAGAATCTGCCGGCGCATATCGCTCAATTGGCTGAGCATTTGGCCGCCGAACAATCGGGTTTGCTGAAGGAATTGGAGTGCATCAAACAAAACCTTGAAAAGATCGCGGCCATGGAACAGGACTATGCCCGTCGCGTCGGGGACATAGACACGCCAACGGCCAGCAATTCAGACGGCGGATTGCCGCAGATGGAAACCATGGCGGCGGAATAAGACGCGATTATTTAGAGATTTGTTGGTTTGGAAAGGCTTGCGCCGGGTCTTAAGGGAAGGCATGATTCCGAACTCGAACGGAAATCTTGATTCTGATGATAGCGGCCTCAGTCATCCTCATGCTTCCGGCGCGTTGAAAAACATTCTTTTGCGAATGATGATGTTCGCCGCTGGAAAGAGCCGTGCCGAAAGACGAATCAGGCTGGCCCAAGAGCGCGGACGCCTGGCCGCGCGGCAGGATTTACAGCGGTCGGGAAAATGATTAACGAAGAAAGGGCCACCGACAATAGTTAACCTCCGGGAACTTGTTGACGCGGCCAAAAATAGTATTTTTCACTACCCGGGACTATGTTGGCAATTACAGTGATTATTTGTACGCGGAAACCGCGAGAAGATCATCTTAACCGCGTTTTGGCTGCGTTACGTGCTCAAACGCTGCCAATGGATCAATGGGAGTTGCTCGTTTTGAGCGTTGCCGCCGATGGTCCTCTTGAGGGTAAATTCGACATTTCCTGGCATCGCAACGCACGCTTTATTCTGGACGAAAATCACGATAAAACTCACAGGATGCTGCGGGGCATATTCGAGGCCAGGGGCAATTTTCTGGTGATCGTTGATGACGATAATGTGCTTCGAAGCGACTATCTGAGCAATGCCCTGAACATTGGCGCAAAATATCCGTGGCTGGGCGCCTGGGGGGGAAGTTGCGTTCCCGAATTTGAGGTTGAACCTCCGGCCGAGCTGCGTCCGCATTTGGTTGGACTCGTGATCGAAAAGAGAACCGTTGCAGTTTGGTCAAAAATTCCCAGAGGGAACTGGGCCCTTCCGCCAGGAGCCGGGATGGTCGTCCGCAAGGCGCTGGCGTTCTATTACCGAAATCAGGTGATAAATGATCCGCTGCGAAATTCGCTGGGTCCCGGTAATAATCCGCCTCGCGGCGGGGAAGATACGGATTTGGCGTTGTGCGCTTTTCAGATCGGATTGGGAACCGGGATGTTTCCCGAACTTGAGTTAACCCACCTGGTTCCCGCGCGAAAATTGAATTTAAAATCGCTGGAAAATCTTTACGAGTGTCTTGGCTACGCCGGGGCGTTGATGGAGGGAATCCATGATCCGGAAAAAAGATACGAATCCAGGCATCCAATCCCCGGGCAAATCCCGCCGACGCGGTTCAAATATTTTTCGATGAAAGTGTTGATGTGGGCGATGCGTAAGAGCCGTGCCGAAAGACGAATCGCCCTGGCTACAGAACGAGGTCGCTTGCGGGCGTTACACGATCTACGCCGGGCGGGCAGATTGACGGGTCTAAAAGAAATTTTGGGACCAGTAGGCTCTCTCTAGTTCCACTTGTTTCGGCGAAATATCAAACTTTCAATTAAACCATTAAATGCAGCATTGAAATAGGGAACGCGTGTTGCGTATTGCGTGTTGCGTCAAGTATCGGGCTGAGAGGCGCGCGGAACTGGTTTGGCTGGCGGAATGCTGGCGCACACATTTTTTGTGCGCGGGTTTGGCAACGAGGAAACGAACACGCCTTCGCTCGGAAGCTTCGGCGCGGCAAGGGCCAGATGTCGGATGGCAGAGGTCAAGGGTCGGCGGTCGGATGGCCGCGCACGTTTTTTGATGGTATCGGCGGGGAAACTGGAAACGGCAAAAACCGGCGGTTTTATTGGGGAAATGCCCGGAAATCAGGTAAACGAAATTGGTAAACGAAGCGGGTGTTCCAGTAAACGAGAACTGTTCAGAAAGGGGGAAGAGGTAAATTAAAAGGCTTTTCATCCGGTGCGGGGTGGGTATGTTTTGGCTATGCAAAGAGGCACCGTCCGCAGGACGAAGATCATCTCAACGCTCGGCCCCGCCACCGATTCCGCCGAAATGATCGGCAAACTCATTGACGCGGGCGTGGACATTTTTCGATTGAACATGTCGCACGCCCCGCATGATTGGGTGCGGCGGGTGGTGGGAGACATCCGGACGGTGTCCGACGCGAAGAAAAAGTTTATCGGCATCATGATGGACACCCAGGGTCCGGCCATCCGCACGGGCGACCTGGGCGTGCCGCTGGACCTGCAGCCCGGCCAGAAATTCACCCTGACGGTGCGCGGCGAACGGGATCTGGAGCAACATTCGGTGGATGTGAATTACGAAAATTTCATCAACGACATCAGCATCGGCGACGTGGTGCTGATTGACAACGGGGCAATTGAGATGAAGGTGCTCAACAAATCGGGGAACAAGGTGGAGTGCGAGGTCTTGACGGAAGGCAAGCTGGGCAGCCGCCGTCACATCAACCTGCCGGGCGTGAAAGTGAGCCTGCCGGCGCTCACGGCCAAGGACATCAAGGACGTGAAACTGGGCCTGGAACTGGGGGTGGATTTTGTGGCGCTGTCGTTTGTGCGCGAGGCGCGTGATTTACTGCAATTGCGCGAGCTGTTTGACGGGAATCACCAGCCTTTAGTCATTGCCAAAATTGAAGACCAGGAAGCGATCAAGAACCTTGAGGCGATTGTGGCCGAGGCGGACGCCATCATGGTGGCGCGCGGAGATTTGGGGATTGAAATTCCATACGAAGAACTGCCGATTGTCCAACGCCGGATCGTGAAGACGTGCCTGCGCACGGGCCGGGCGGTGATTGTCGCCACGCACATGCTGGAAAGCATGATCGAGTCGCCGATGCCGACGCGGGCGGAAGTGACCGACGTGGCCAATGCCGTTTTCGAGGAGGCGGATGCGATCATGCTTAGCGGCGAGACGACGGTGGGCAAATACCCGGTGAAATGCATTGAAGTTTTCGACCGGATCGCGGTGCGGATCGAGCGCAGCGGCAGCGCGCAGTTTCACGAATCGGCGGCCCTGACGACGGCACGCCAAAAATTGGTCAAAAGCGCGGTGGTGATGGCGAACGAGTTGAAGGCGGCGGCAATCCTGGTATTCACCCGGCATGGGAGCATGGCGCGTTATGCCAGTTGGATGCGGCCGCATTACTCTCCGATTTACGCCATCTGCGACGGAAATGTCTGCGCCAATGAATTGACGTTGAACTGGGGCATCATGCCGTTCGTCATGCCCTTTGATTTCATTGAACCACAGAACACGGTGGAAATGGCGTTGAAAAAGCTCGTTGAGATGGGCCGGCTGCACGCAGGCGCCACGGTGGTGATTATCGGCGCCATTTCCGTGGGAACCGAGATTGTGGATGCGGTGCAGATGCGGGTGATCACTTGAGGGGTGTCAGACAACTTTCCCTCGCCATCAGCCGGGCGGCGCTTTCATTCGAACGACTCTCCCTTTCCATGAACCGGCTTGGGAGCACGGCATTTATGCCGCTTCGGCGTCCCTTGGGCATAGGACGTTGAAGCGACCTGAAGGTCGCGCCCCGGTTCATGGCCTCAATGCGCGTCCAATTTTGGAGGTCGAAGCTCCCCATGAACCGTGTTAGTCAGAGCCTCGCGGACTCGGCTATTGAGGGGCTCGCCCACCCCGGCACTCTCCCGCCCGCCGTCGCTGCGCTATGGCGCGGCAGGCTGGGAGAGGGGGAATTATCGTCCGACGGCCTGAAATACCTTCCGGCTCACACGCTTCAGGTACTTGACGGAAAGGAATGCCGGAACGATGGTTATGTATGAAAAGGATGATTGTCATGTTGGCCATTGCAGGAGCATCCGTGGCCGCGCGGGCGCAGCCACCCGGTCCTCCTTCGCACAATTCAGGAACGCATTTCACCGCTACTTCGCCGCCGCCGGCGTGGACGCCAAAAAAAATTGAGGCGGGCGCAAAAGTCACGACGCTGTTTACCTTCTCCAAACCCGTGGTAAAGTCCCGGGTGGAGCGTGTGGACGGAATGAGTTCGCGGCCATGGACGCAGATAGTCGGGGCATATCCGGGATGGTCGGCGTTTCCGAGGCCGGAAAAGGAAGACCCGTCCATGCCTGTTTTCGTGATGAACGTTGGAGCCACGCATAAAGCTTCGTGGACTTTTTTGGGGATCAGGCTTGGGCCGGAGCGGTGATTCGGCGGCGCCGCGCGCCATTTTGACGAACAAAAAGCAGGAACACGGAAAATCCGGGTTCCGGTTATTGTGACTGAAATCCCCGTTCTATTCGCCTTTTGGCTTCTTTTCGTGCTTTGCTTTGGCGGGTTTTTCAGCCTTTTCGCCTTTGACATGGGCCTTTTTCTCTTTGGCTTCCGGAGCGGCCTCGGCCTTTTCGGCTTTTTCGCCTCTTTCGGTCTCCGGGCGCCTGCTATGGCCGCGTTTCTCGGTCCGGGGCTTTCTGCCTTCCTCGGGCTTTGTCCCGGCCGGCGCCGGGGCTTCCGCGGGGGCCGTAATCGGCGTCAGGCTTTGCACCTGGACTTTGAGCGTGCTTTTTACTTCCGGATGAAGGTGCAATTCGATCTCATAGTCACCCAGCGCCTTAATGGCGTGCTCAAGATGGATCTTTTTCTTGTCGAGTGAAATTTCGAATTGATGTTTCAATTCGTCGGCAATCATGCCGGACGTCACCGAACCGAACATCTTGCCGTCGTCGCCGGTCTTGACCTTGATGACGCAAATCAGCTTTTGAACGCCCTTGGCCAGTTCGGTCATGGTGTTGAATTCATGCGCTTCGCGTTCGGCGCGTTTGCGCTTGAGCGCTTCGATTTGCAGGCGGTTGGCCTGCGTGAGCGGGACGGCCAGGCGCTGCGGAAAGAGAAAATTTCGGGCATACCCGGGCGCGACTTTCACGTGGTCCGATTCGCCGCCAAGTCCGATAATATTGTGCGTAAGAATAACTTCAGTCTTCATAAAGAGTAACCAGGGAGTTTAATAAGTGCGGGCGTTAAAACGGAACATCGTCGTCCTGGGGCGGTTCGGTGTCGGGAGTTTCCGGCGCGGACGCCGCCGGGGCGGCCGGGCGCGCGGGAGCGGGAGCGCCTTCGCCGCCGCGATTGTTCGAATCAATAAACGAAAAACTTTCGAGCACCACTTTCAATTTGCTTTGTTTTTGTTTGGTGTGTTTGTCCTCCCAGGTGTCCTGCTTGAGGCGGCCTTCCACCAGCAATGGCCGGCCTTTTTTCATGTATTGGGAGATGACTTCCGCCTGCCGGCCCCAGACATCCACGTCCACAAAGCTTACCTCTTCCTTCTTCTCCCCGCCTTCGCCGCTGGTGTACGTGCGGTTGACGGCCAGGGTAATTCGTGCCACGGCGGTGCCCTTGGGGGTGTACCGCAATTCCGGGTCGCGCGTCAAATTTCCCGCAAGAATCACTTTGTTGAAGTTGGCCATAATGAGTGGGGGTTGGGGTGAGCGGGCGTTGACGCTAAGCCGCTTTGGCGGCCGCAGGCTCGGGTGATTGCGTGAAGAGCACCCGAAAAATCTCGTCGTTCAGCGTAAATTTGGAATTCAACTGTTTGACGATCGCCGGCGTGCCGTTGAAAATGACGTTCGCATAAAAACCGGCGTTGTGCTTTTTATCGGCGACGCGGGCAAAATGTTTGCGGTCCATTTTTTGCACCGTCTCAACTTTTCCGCCCGCGGCGGAGATTTCGGCGGAAATCCGGTCCAGGATATCCTTGGCGCCGTCTTCGCGCCCTGCTGTGTTCAAGATGAACAAACCTTCGTATCGTTTCATTTATATTCGTTTCGTTGAAGCGTTGAAGTATGAAGCGTTTCCTATTTCAACTCTTTTACACTTTAACCTTTTTAACTTTTTCAATCCTTCAAATCTTCCACATTTCCATTTAACTGCATTGCGTTTTCAATTCCGGCGTCCAGCCAGGTTTCCACCTGGACTGCCGCGCGGTCCAAAACTGTTTTAATCAATTCGTTTTCGGCCGCGTCGAACCGGCCCAGCACGTGCCCGGTGATTTCGCGCGAATCGTCTTTGCGTCCGATCCCGATTTTCTGCCGGGCAAACTCGCGCGACGCCAGGTGTTGTTCCACGGACTCCAGGCCGTGATGCCCGCCGCTGCTGCCGCCGGCCCGCAACCGAAGCGTCCCGATCGGCAAATCGGCGTCATCCGCCGTCACCATCAGTCGCCCCAGGGGCACCTGGTAAAAATCCTTCAGCGCTCCCACCGTCTCGCCGCTCAGATTCATGAACGTTTGCGGCTGGCACAAAAAAATCCGCTTGCCGTCGCGCGCCGTTTTGGCGATGCGCGCCCGAAATTTCTTTTCGTTCGCCCAGTCGCAGCGCCATTTGGCCGCGAGTTTCTCGACGAGCCAAAAGCCGGCGTTGTGCCGCGTGCCGGCATACTGCGCGCCCGGATTCCCGAGGCCCACGATCAGAAAAACATCTTCCATGCGACCGGTTTGTGCCGGGACCAGCGCCGGGCCGCCGTCCGCGGCGGCAGGGCGCGCGGACTATTTCTTTTTCTCGGCTTTGGCTTCGGGCTTGGCCTCGGCCTTCTTTTCGGCGCCTTTTTCCGCTTTGGCTTCGCCCTTGGCCGGGGCTTTTTCGCCCGCTTTCTCGCCCGCCTTGGCTTCGCCTTCCTCGCCTTCTTTCTTTTCCTTCGTCATTTCGACGTC
>JASHPN010000129.1 GCA_030038175.1 Verrucomicrobiia bacterium | reverse complement strand
GACGATCATTGTGGGCGCCGTGAATCTGATTTTCACCGTGGTGGCCATCGTGACCGTAGATCGTTTTGGGCGCAAGCCGCTGCAGATCATTGGGGCGTTAATGATGGCGGTGGCGATGATTGCGCTGGGCTGCACATTTGCGATGCAACTCAAGGGTATGGCGGCGTTATTGTGTATGCTGTTTTATATTGCCGGGTTTGCGGTATCGTGGGGACCGGTGACATGGGTTTTGTTGAGCGAAATTTTTCCCAACCAGATTCGGGGCAAAGCGATGGCGGTAGCGGTAGCCGCGCAATGGATTGCCAATTATATTGTCAGCTCGACGTTCCCCATTCTCAATGACAACAGTTTGGTGAACGGTTTTCATCATGGTTTTGCCTATTGGATCTACGGAGGAATGAGCATTCTCGCCGCAATCTTTGTTTGGAAAATCGTGCCTGAAACCAAAGGCCGCTCGCTCGAACAAATGGAGAAATTGTGGTCAAACCGGGCAACGGTTAAAGAATCGCAAAAGGCGGGTTTGGCGCCCGGTTAAAAAGCACGATGGCGGTTTCGGGGTGAAGGCCCGAGTTTAAAGAGGTCTTGACCCATATCACCCGTTGTGGCGATAGACAGATAATCCGTTGCTTGCGAAATTTGGAGGTAATGAACCGTTTGCGTCTTTTAACATTTGCCGTCATTTTTGGGTTTGGCGGGCTTGCCTTTTCGGCTGCGGCTGATGCCAGGAATTTCGATGTTCGCGCCTTTGGCGCGACTGGGGATGGAACCCATAAAGACACTGCGGCCTTCCAAAAGGCCCTGGACGCCTGCCGTTCGGCTGGTGGAGGAACCGTAACCGTCGCCCCGGGACATTATCTCATCGGCAGCGTCGTTCTCGGAGGGAACACGACGCTGCAATTGCAGGACGGCGCCACTTTGGCAGGCAGCCCGGACATCGCCGATTATCCTCTCACGCAAGTGCGGTTCGAGGGCGAATTTGTGTCCGGGCATCGGGCCCTCATCTCCGCGGAGAATGCAAACAACGTTGCCATTACCGGTAATGGTTCAATTTTGGGCCCGCCCCTGGATATCGGCCGGCTCCGTAATCCGCGCGGCCCCGTCCTGATTGAGCTGGTGGGTTGCACCAACGTCGCGCTCAGCGATTTTTCAACCCACTATGAACGGCTTTGGTCCATTCATCCGTTGTTTTGCCAAAATGTCGTGATCAAAAATCTGACCATCCGTTCCGTCAGCCTCAACGGCGATGGCATTGACGTGGATTCCTGCCGCGATGTTCTCATCGAAGGTTGCGACATCAACACGGGTGACGACGCCATTTCGCTGAAATCCGGACGCGGCGAAGCCGCGGCGCGCATGGATCGGCCGACTGAAAATGTGACCATTAAAAATTGCACGCTGATCAGCAGCACTTTCGCCGCCATTGGCATCGGCACCGAGTTGTCCGGCGGCATCAGCAATACGCTCCTGGAAGACTGCGTTCTTTCGGGCGTCCAAAACGGCATCTTTTTAAAAAGCCGGAATGGACGCGGCGGCTATATTAAGAATTTTACCGGGCGCAACCTGACCATCCGGGATTCGGCTACTTTTCTGGGCATTGAATTGCTGGATAAAGGCATTCAGGCCAGCGACCCCGTCACGGACGAAACCAATCAATGGACCGAAGTCAGCGGCATTCATTTCGAGCATATCACCGTGGACAATGTTTCCTATTTTTTGCGCGCCCAGGGTGTCCCGCCCGAGCGGCCGATTGACGGTTTTACCCTGACGGACGTCCATGGAACCTGCGAACACGCGCTGACCATGGCCAATATGAAAAACGTCGCGCTCGCCGACATCAACTTAACCAATTACGAGGGACGTTTTCTTACCGAATCCCACGTGGAAGGCACGGGGCTGAGCGATCCGAATTAGATTTCATTTCAGCAAAGGGGCCTGGCTGGGCGCTTCCCGCCATTGCTGCAAAAGCGGTGTCTTTCGCTCCAATTCCTCCTCCAGCTCCTGCGCGTCTTTGGCGGTGTGAATGACGGTGGGCCGCAGAAAAACCATTAATTCCACGTCTTGCGTCGTTTTGTTGTTGTTTTTGAAGAGCCAACCAACCACCGGCAGGCTTCCCAGGATCGGCACTTTCCGCACAAGGTTCGAGGTCTGCTTTTGGATAATGCCGCCCAGCACGATGGTTTGGGTGTTTTTGGCCGTCACTTCCGTGCGAAAATTATCCGTGTCAAACACGTCCCCGCCCAGCACCTGTCCGCTGGAGGTATCTATTGTGGAAGATTCCGCGTGGATCTTGAGCTGCACATCTCCGTCAATATTAATATGCGGCGTCACTTCCAGCGTAACGCCGACGTCCTGGTAGGTGATTTGGGTGCTGGTGGAACCGACGGACGATATCTGGTTGTTTTGCGGCACCGGCACTTCCTGTCCCACAAACAGCTTGCCCATTTCGTTGTCATCAATCGTAATGCTTGGCTCGCCCAAAACCGTCGCGTCGGTGTTTTCGCGGAGAAATTGAACCAGAAAATCAATATTCAGCGAGCTGCTTGCGACTCCGGAGCGCAGGGCTGCCAGCGTCTGCGCAACCGTCCCGGCGCTGCTTGACTGCGGGTTGTTGACGAGCGTTTGGCCGCCAAATCCCTGTTGGTAACTGCCCGCGCTGCTGGCCAGGATAGAATCGTCAAAGTCCTCTCCGGAAAACTCGGTGCTGCCGTTCGGCGTCCATCGGACACCGAGTTGGTGCAGGTAATCGCTCGAAACCTGGACAATCCGCGCGTCAATCGAGACCTTGTCCGAAGGCGCGTCCACCGCACGAAGCAATTCGAGGATTTGCGGGAAGAAGTGGACGTTCGCCGAAACCAGCACGGCATTGCCACGGTCGTCCGCCACGCAACGCACCCGCCCCACCAGATCGCTCACATCCCACGGTGATGATTGGCTACTGCTTTCGATTCCCTGGGCCATATCCGGCTGGCCGCCCAGCCACGGATAATAACCTTCCTCTTTCACGTCCTGCTCGATGTCAAAACCCGTTTGTGACTGGTCCGACGTCTGCGACTGCTGGCCATTTTGCGTGTTGTTGTTGCTGTTGTTTTGATTTTGCTGCTGCGTCGTCTGGTGCAGGGCCGGCGATCCGTTCTTGGCGAACAAAATATTGAAACTGTTCGCCACGGTGTCCGCCTTGGCGTACTTCAGACCGACGCGCAGAGTGCTTTCGCCGGATTCAGATGGCTGGTCCAGTTGTTTCAGGACGTTTGCGATCACGTCAAGATCTTCACGAGAATTGGCCGTCACGATAATCGCGTTGGAATAGGGGTCGCTCGTGATCCGCACTTTGCCGTAGAGCCGTCCCACGTCGTTGTTTCCGGTGGTATTGTCCGAATTATCATCGCCAAAAAAGAAGTCCCAATAATTACGCTGCGGCGATTTTTTCAGGAACAATTCATTGAGCACGTCTTCGATATCCGAGGCGTTGACGTATTTAAGCGGAAAGATTTCCGGCGCGAGGCTGTTGTCGGACACCGGCGCGTCCAGTTCAGTAATCATATTCGACACACTTTCGATTTGCGCCGGCGGGCATTGCACAATCACCGCGTTGCGCCGACGGTCCGCTACGACGCTCAAGGTTTTGGGATTATTCGGCGCCGAACCAAAATAATAAGCAAAACGGGCCGTGGATTGCTGGGTCTGACTTAATTGCTGCAACTGGTCGGCCACGTCTTCGGCATCGGCATTTTTGAGGACGAACGTTTGCGTCACCTTCGCCTGCGCGTCTTCCGTGTCCAGCATTTCCACCAGTCTTTCAATGGTGCCGAACTGGGTCAGGTCCGAAAAAACAATTAGCGCGTTCGACCGGTCGTCGGCCGCGACATCCACCGTGTTTTTGCTGGGCCCTTTGTCGTTCATCTTTTCGTAAAGGGGGGTGATTTCCTTCGCCAGGTCGTCGGCCGCGATATGCTTAAGGGGAATAACGCGAACCGCCACGTCCTGCGGATGCTGGCTGTCCAGCGCGTCAATCAAGTCGCTGACCACCCGCAAATTGTCATTATAGTCGGTAACGATGATTTGGTTCGCGCTTTCGTCCACTTCCACCGACGCTTTGTCCGAGAGGGCGGTTTGGATGCGATCTTTCACATCCGCGGCCTGGGCGTGTTTGAGCTGAAATACCTTCACCAGCAATTGCCTTCCCGCGGGTACGTTGGCCAGCGAACCACTCACCACTTCCGGGCTCATTTTGGGTTCCTTGCCTTCGGGCACGATCAGAATCGAATCGCTTAACTCCACCACCGAATACCCCTGGATTCCCAGCGCGCGATAAATCATGTTGATCGCTTCCCGTTTCGGCATTTTCTTCGAACTCATGATAGTCAATTGGCATTGCACCTGCGGATCTTTGATGACGGTCTTGCCGGTCGTTTGCGCCAGCCATTGCGCCACCATGTCCACGTTGGCCTCCTGAAAACTCAGTTCGATTTGGTCCGCCGCATTGGTCGAACCCTTCGGCTCCGTCAAGGGCTCGGAGGGAATCCACGGACCGTCGGCCGAATTTTTTGAGCCGGACGAATTATCGCCTCCCGGCGCGGCATCGCTTCCTCCCGATGGCATGTGCCGCGAAAAAATCGGTTGCGTCATCGCCGGCTCCAGCCAGCCTGCGAGCGCGATCGCCAGAAAAAGAAGCGCCGGCGTGGTCCTAATTAGCCTGTTTTTTACTTTGGATGTTTTCATTTGAGTTTTCGGTCTTGTTGGAAAGCAAACTGTCACCGCCATAGCCGTCAAAAATGGTCAGCTCTTTCGGCTGGCCGTCCTGTTCCACGAGCACGCGATTGACGCCAATCTTCAAAAGTTTGAGATCGCCCAGCGAATCGCCTTCTTTCACCAGGCCGCTCTGGCCGCTGTCCGTCCGCAAAAAGGCCGTGTCACCGGCGATGCCCAGCAATCCCATCGGCGGCGGACGAATCACCGGCCCAAAGATTCCGCTATTTACGATTTGATCCACCTGGGCCTGGATTTCCGGCGGCAACGCCGGCCCATGCCCCGGCATTCCCGGCATCATGGGCGCGCCGTTCATGGCCATGCCGGGCATTTGATTCCGCCGCGGATAGTGCTTTTTCGAAGTATTCGTTCCCGCCGACGCGATGCCGTTCGTCGAAACAAAATTTGAATTGGCGTTTCTCGGGTCCAGCATCGCCAGGTTGGTTATTCCGGGTTTATTGCTCTTTGCCGGCTCTGGCATAACCGTGTTTGTCCCCGGCCCTGACTGTGGACGGTGGACTGTGGATTGTGGACTCACGGCGACCGCCGTGCTATTCGATTCCGTTTCCAACGCCGGCACCGCGGGAACTTTCACCCCGACCAATTGACAGGCCTGAAAAAGAGCAATGATCAGTTGCAAGGCGACGAGCGCGCCGAGCGTCAGGCCGGCATAGCGCAAAATTTTTTCGGCTCGATCACGCATGCGGCGCGCCTCCTTTTTTCCAATTGTCAAAATTCAGGACGACGACTGTGACATTGAGTTTTACCTGCCCCGGACGCATCGGGTCGGCTGTCATTTGCAACGACCGTATCACCAGCGGACTTCCCAGCAACGGCAATTGCCGGATCAACGTCACGACCGCGGTGGACGGCCCTGACCCTTGAAATTGAATCGTCCCCAATTCTTCCGCCGAATTGCCTCCGGCTGATTCATGAACTGCTTCGATCTGGATTCCGCCGCTTTTCGCCGCATTTTGGATTGCGGCGTTTGCGTTCGCCACAGCGGAGTTGGTCGTAAGCGCGGCCGGATCCAGATTAAAATCGGTCATCATTTTTCTGACGACCGCGGCTTCGTCCGCGTCCAACGCGGCATCCACTCTCAATTGATGAGCCTCAGCCACCATCGTCCGATAATGAGTCCGCAGGCCCGCAAAGAATTTGCAGATCTTGAGGCCGCCAAACAAAACCAGAAAGATCAGAATCACCAGCGCCCCGTAGCGAATGGTGCGCTTTTCGCTCGCCGTCAATGTGCGCTTCATAGTCATGGCTGCGGATTCCCTTCTGCGATAGTCGCCATACCGCCTTCCGGACCGCGTTTGTCCTCGCCCGGCTCGGGCTTGATTTTCACCGCCGTACGCTGGCCGGCCGGTTTCCAACGCGCCGTCATTCGCACATTGACTTTCTGCGGACCCGGAGCCGACGTTTGGTCTTCCACGGTAATGGCGGAAAAAAAGCCGGAGGCAATCAGATGCGCCCGGAAGTCGGTTACCTGTTGCGCGCTTTGCATCGTGGCGGTCAGCGCGATCTCCCCCTGTTCATTGATCGTCAGTGAATTGATCGAAAGCCCCGGCGGCGCCGCCTGCGCGAATAAATACATCGCGTCCAGATACGGCGGCTGCCGTTGCTTCAACGCCTGCAAAAAATGCATTTCCGGATCGACGATGGAGATAAACTGCTCGCGCCGGCTTTTCACGGCGGCCAGCTTCCAGCCCAGAAACGGCCTGAATAACAGCGCCTCCCCGAACGGCAGCAGCAACAACAAAACCAAAAGCGCCCCGGCCAGCGCCAGGCGCCGGCCATTTTCTCCCTGCACAAAGTCTTCCCGTGAAAAACCATGCAATACCTTTGCCGGCGGCCGGGTGGATTGCAGCCGCGGCAGCGCCAGATTTTCCGCCAGGGCCTTTCGCAATCCCAGCGTCGCGGCCGAAACGCCGGTCGCTCCGGGAACGTGCACTGAACGACAATCAAAGCCCGCCGAAAGTTTTTCGCAAATTACCGTTTTCGCCGCGGCGTCTCCGGACACGCAAATAATTTTGGCCGAAGTGGCGGCCGCCAGCGCGGCGGCCACGTTGCCGGCGCTGGAGATGATTTTTACGCCCGCCGGCACTCCCGCCTCAAACCACGCCACTTCGCAATAACTGCCCGAAGCCTCCAGCATCGCGTGCGGCGCCTCCGGCCAGGAACACAGCAATTCACGGGCAAAAACCGAAAGCGTAAATTCCGCGCGGATCCCTGCCTCCCAAAAAATGCCGCGATAATCGTCAATGACTTCCTTGCGAACCGCCACGATCAGGCTTTCGCCGGGCGCCGCGCCGACCGCCGGTTCGAGCCGCGCCCAGGCGAGTTCGTCCGGCGAGAGTGGAAATTCCTTTTCGATTTGGAGCCGTAAAATGCCCTCAAAGTTTTCGCCCGCGGGCGGCAGGCTGATTTTGCGAAGCGAAACCCCGTGCGCGCCGATCCCGCACAACGCCCGGACGCGCGGCTGCCATTTTTGATGTCCCGCAAACTGCCGCAAACCGGCAATCACATCCGCGCGGCACGCCGCCGTCAATTTCCCATCCGCCCCGCGTTGCAACGGCAGCTCAATGCCCCCGCTCTCCCGCAAAACACGAAGAACGGCCGGCGTCATTTCGGCTGCGATCGGCGGCGAGTTGAACATCTCCATCATAAATCGTCCTCGCGGTAGGAAAGCGTTCTCACGCCGTCCAGATTCACGCGCACAATCGCCTCGATGCGCTGCGAAACGCCCGTTGATTTCACCCGGCCTTCCGCCAGGATGCGATAGGTTTCCGACCGCGCGGTAATCAGGGGCGCAATTTGTTTGAAGATGTCCGGCGTCATGCCATCCACCTTGAACAATTCGGCGATGTTTGCAAAAAATCCCGAGGATTGCCGGTACGAAATGATTCGCTGAACCAGGTCGGGATCCAATCCGGGCAGACAATCGAGCACCGTGGCGCCCGCGGTATTGACATTAATGGCGCCGTTGAGTGTCTTATTGTCAGTCACGGTCACCTCGTCTCCAATTTCCATCAACAGGTCCGTGTCAATCACCTTGGGACCATTGGAGCTTTGACCGCCCTGGCCACCTGCGGGCGCCGTCACATCCAGCAAATCGCCGATCGTTTGATATTGATTCTGGCTTCGGTACGCGACAATCGCGTGCGCCACGTTCCGTGGAAGATCGTGAATTTCGGCCAAGGCGTTCTCGTCCGCGGTCTGAATATTAACGCGGTCGTCGCCCGAGGCATCGGTATTATCCACGGCGGAATTAACCGTCAATATGCCGGCCCAGCCCAAATCGCTTTCCGTCACATCATCTGCGTATCGCGGAGGGCCGTTCGGCGTGTCCGACAAATCATCGAGCATCCCATCGTCGTGAATGTCCTCTCCCAACAAAAGCTCGGGGGTGACGTCGCGCACCATCAGCAATTCACGCACTGTTTCAAAAGGGCCGATCCGCGGCCGATAAGGCGGACGCTGCGACATGTAATATTCCGTTTCCCCCGGCGTATCACCCTGCCCACGCCAGCCCAGAATCGCCGTCGCCACGTCGTTTCCAAGGCCCCGGATTTTGGTGAGTTCATCGGCGGTGGCGACGTTGACATTGAGCCGGCTTTCTT
>JASHPN010000128.1 GCA_030038175.1 Verrucomicrobiia bacterium | reverse complement strand
GGCCCTCAGGTCGGTGGGGTTGCATCATTTATGCTCGCCGCGCCATAGAAAAGGCGAAGGCAGCTGAGGGAGCGGAACAGAGCCGCGCGCGTAAGCAAGCGGGATCGCCGGCCCCACCGGGTCTGAGCCGGCAAAACGAGGCAGCTTTCCAGAAAACAACCCCCTTTCCGGTCCCTTATGTCCCTTCCGTCCCTGGCCGTCGCAGTCGAGAATGTCACGGCTCTGTTACCCCTGTGTTACCCCAAATGTAGCGGGCTAAATGCTTGACACGCAATGATGTAGCGGATGTTACCCCTTTTTCCACTTCTCTGCGCTTTTTGTATGTGTCCCATCTGTCACAGCCGACGCGTGGGCTTCCTGTCACACCCTCATCTCCCCCAAATACTTGACGCAATACGGAACACGCCGCCTTCAGCCAAACTCAAAACTTGAAACCACCGCTCCAAAACGCAAAACTGTTCGGATGTCGTTAATTGCAGAAATTGAACCGCTGAAACAGACGGCGCTGGGTGAACTGAAGAGCGCTCCGGACTCCGCCGCGCTCGAGCAAACCAAAGGCGCCTGGCTCGGCCCCCATGGAAAATTCACGGCCCTCATGAAACAGCTCGGCGCACTGTCCAGGGAAGAAAAACCCGCCGCCGGCAAGGCCATCAACGCCGCGAAAATCGAACTTGAAGCCGCCCTGGCCGCCCGCCGCGAAGAATTGGAACTCGCCGCCGCGCTGCCCAAAGAGCCCACCGACTTCACCCTGCCTGGACGCCGCCGCCCCATCGGCAAGTTGCACCCGCTCACCCAGGTGACCCATGACATCGTCAGCGCCTTCCGCAAGATCGGCTTTGCCGTCGCCGACGGTCCGGAAATTGAGGATGAATACCATTGTTTCGACGCCCTGAACACGCCCGCCGATCACCCCGCGCGCGACGCCCAGGACACCTTTTATTTGCAACCGGATTCAAAACTCAAAACTCAAAGCTCAAAATGGTTGCTGCGCACGCATACCAGTTCGGTGCAAATCCGCGTCATGAAATCGCAGCCGCCACCCGTCCGCATCATCGTGCCGGGACGCGTCTATCGTCGCGACAATGCCGACGCCACCCATAATCCGACCTTCCATCAAATCGAAGGGCTTTACGTGGACAAAGACGTCACCGTCGGCGACCTCAAAGGCACCGTCGAATTTGTCTTCAAACAATTGCTCGGGGCGGAGACAAAAATCCGTTTTCGGCCCCATTATTTCAGCTATACCGAACCGAGCTACGAGATAGATTTCAGCAATGCCCTGGTCAAAAAGCTGGGCAAGGAATGGCTCGAAATCGCCGGTTGCGGCATGGTGCATCCGCAGGTGTTTGAAAATGTCGGATACGATCCCAATCTCTGGAGCGGCTGGGCGTTCGGCTTCGGCATTGAGCGGATTGCCATGCTCCGCTACGGAATCAACGACATCCGCCTCTTCTACGAAAACGATGTCCGATTTTTAAAGCAGTTTTGACCGCATCTCGCAGGGTATTCTATAGGTCTTATCTGTCGTATTTGTCCTATTATCGCCTGACGCAACACGTCTTGCGATCGGCGCTCTGTCACACTTTTCCATTTCCAGCCACTCTTTAAGTAGCTATGAATTTAAATGTCGTGCCGGAAACAGACACTTTGGATGACGCCCGCCTGGTCCAATTGGGCCGGGAAGGGGACCGCGACGCCTTTGGCCGGCTCGTCGCGCGCTATCAATCGGGTCTTTGCGCTGTGGCCTTCAGCGCCTGCGGCGATGTCGCCCACAGCCAGGACCTCGCCCAGGAGACCTTTATCATTGCCTGGCGCAAACTCGCCGACCTAAAAGAGCCGGCCAAATTCAAGGCCTGGCTCTTTGGTATCGCCCGAAACCTCATCAACAACAACATCCGCCGGCAAACCCGCAATCCCCTCGCCGGGGCCGAGTCTCTCGACGAAAATCTGGCTGCGCCCGCGGCCTCTACTCCCGCCGGCCACGCCATCACCCGCGAAGAACAGGAAATTTTGTGGCGTTCGCTGCAACACATACCCGAGACATATCGCGAACCGCTTGTCCTCTTTTATCGCGAACAGGAATCTATCGAACGCGTCGCCGCCACGCTGGAATTATCGGAGGAAGCGGCCCGGCAACGATTGTCGCGCGGCCGCAAACTGTTGCAGGAACAAATCCTGGCTTTCGTTGAGGGCGCGTTGAAACAGACCGGCCCGAGCCAGGCATTTACTCTCGGCGTCCTGGCTGCGCTGCCGGCGGTCACAATTTCCGCGAAGGCCGCGACGCTTGGCGCGGTGGCAAAAGGCGGGGCGGCGGCCGTAAAGGGCGCCACGTTGGGTTCGCTGTTCGCTGTCTGGCTGGGCCCGGTTTTGGGTCTTTTACTCGGTTTTTGGGGTTACCGTGAAAATCGCAAATACGCCCGGACGCCACGCGAGCGCGAACTAAGAAACCGCCTGGCAAAGAAAATGTCGGCCGGTGGCTGCGTTTTTTGTGCCGCCTTGTTGTCGTGGATCCTGGTGCCAAGACCTTTTCTCCATTGGGATCGCCATCCCATGATCGTCATAATGATCGCTATCGGCATCACGGTGGGTTGGTGCATATTCACCTCCGTAATCGGATGGCGCTATTCGCACGCGTTCGCGGAATTGCGCGAAGAGGAGCGGCGACTTCACCCGGAATTGTTTCGCGACGAACCTTTCACCTGCGGCTGGCCGATCACCGGCGAAGTATGGGAATATCGCAGCCGCACGACGTTGTTGGGATTGCCGCTGGTCCATTGCCGTTTCGGACGTTTGCGGGGACAAAAATCCCGACCTGCCGTCGGTTGGATTGCGTGCGGTGAGCGGGCCTATGGAATTTTGTTTGCCAGTGGAGCTTTTTCCATCGGCGCGATCAGCATGGGCGGGACAAGTTTTGGGATCCTTGCGTTCGGCGGAATCGGCTTTGGCCTGCTCGCGTTTGGCGGATTCGCATTCGGAGCGATCGCCATGGGCGGCGCGGCCGTGGGTTGGATGGCGTCGGGCGGTATCGCGCTGGCCTGGCTGGCCGCCGTGGGCGGAGTTGCCGGGGCGCGCGAATTTGTGCTCGGTGGCGGGGCGCTGGCCCATCACGTCAACGATCCGGC
>JASHPN010000127.1 GCA_030038175.1 Verrucomicrobiia bacterium | reverse complement strand
CCTATATGCAAAAGAACGATCCCGGCGTCAAAAGCAACGATGCCGATTACGTTTTTGTGACGTTTGTTCTCAGCCATCTCCCGCACGGTTTGATCGGCCTGCTCATCACGGCGTTTTTTGCCGCCGCGCTCCAATCCAAGTCCGCCGAATTAAACGCCCTGGGCTCGACCACCACCGTGGATTTCTATCGGCACCTGATCAAGCGCGAGGCCAGCGATGCCCACTACGTGGCGGCGTCGCGCTGGTTTACGTTTCTATGGGGATTGGTTGCCATCGCGTTCGCCCTCTTTGCGAACCTGGTCGAAAATCTGATTCAAGCGATCAACATCGTTGGCTCGGTTTTCTACGGCGTATTCCTGGCGCTATTTTTGGTCGCGTTTTTTTTAAAGCGCATCGGCGGCGCGGCCGTCTTCTGGGCCGCGCTCGTCGCGCAGGCGCTGGTGTTTGCTCTCTATTTTTCCCTGCACATCAGCTATCTCTGGTATAACCTCATCGGCTGCGCCGCCTGCGTGCTGCTGAGCCTTATTATCCAATTATTTCTTGGCCCCAACGCCCAAACGCGGGAGGCCCAGTCATGAATCTCAATCGTCCTCGCCCTCGTAATCGAACAGGAACCGCAACCGCCGCGCAACCTTTGATTCGGCGTTCGGCGTTCGATGTTCATTGTTCGATGTTTCCGCCTTCCCTCTCTTGCCGCGCCGTAGTCCGACGAAGGCGGGTCAATCTTCCACCTTCCCTCTTCGCCGGTCGTATTCCATGAACGCCCCGGTCATCTGCTTCGGCCAGCAGTTATGCGGATTTTTTCCGAAACGGTTCTTCGTCGCCAAAATCCGCACCGCCCGGCGCCTCCAATCCGAACTCGGCGGTGAAATTGTTTTTTTCTGCCACGACAGCGACCACGATCCGCGCGAGACGCACACCCTTCTTCCTCATCGCAAAACCGGCGAACCCGCCCTGCTCAATTTCGCCTTTAAAAACCGGATTCAGCGCAAATTTTCACCGCAATACCTCAAACAAATTGCCGGGGACTGGCAGAAAAAAACCATCCTTCAGTTGCCGAATTACGTCGGTCATCCCCTGATCCATCTCTTTGAAAGCGTTTCCGCGCCCACCGTCGCCGATTTCTGTCTCGAAATGTATCGCGTCCTCGGCTGGCTGGACGGCATTCGGGTCGTGCGTTCCAGCGACCCGGCCGTGCGCCGCGCGGCATGTGACGTGCCGGAATTTTACGTGGACGTCCCCTACGAGGGCGAAACCGTCCGCGCCCGCCGGATCAATGATACCTTCCAACTGCACGAAGGCGGCAACGCCTACCGTACCTGGCCGGCCACCAGCTTCGGCAAGGAACAAATCAGCCCGACTCGCGACAGCCGGCTGCGCTGGATGCAATCCGTGCTGCATTGCACGCATTACGTTGCCGGGCCGGGCGAAAAAGCCTATCTTCATCCCGAACAAACGCCGGAGATCACCTTTATAGATCGAGAAACCATTGACCGATCCGATGAAGCCTGCACCGAAATCCCGTCATAATCTGCCGCCGTTGCTCGCCTTTGGCGCGCATCCCGACGACATCGAATTTGGCTGCGGCGGTGTCATTGCGTCCGAAACCCGCGCCGGTCGCGCGCCCCATTTCGTTGTGTGCTCACGCGGCGAGGCGGGTTCCCGTGGCACCCCAAAACAACGTGTCGCCGAGGGGAAAAAAGCCGCATCGCTCCTGGGCGCAACCATTGAATTTCTCCAACTCGACGGCGATGGACATCTGGAAGTTCGCGCCGCCCACGCCATCAAACTGGCGGCAATCATTCGCCGTCGCCGCCCGGCAATCGTCCTGGCGCCCAGCCTCGTGGAAAACCAGCATCCGGACCATTCGCGGCTGGGACAACTGGTGCGCGACGCCTGCCGCCTGGCCCGCTATGGCGGCCTTCGCGAACTGCGCGCTGCCGCGCCCCACGCAATTGAGCACTTATTTTACTATGCCGTGACCGCCGACGCCGAACCCACCGGCGTGACCCCGGTCCTGATTGATGTTTCCGCGCCGGACGTTCTTGCCGCCTGGACGAGCGCCATGAAAGCCCATGCCAGTCAAATCTCCACGCGCAACTATGTGGAATTGCAGCTCACGCGTGCGCGCCTGCGCGGCCTGCGCGCCGGCATCAGCCACGCCATCCCCCTGTTTCCCAACGACCCCATCGTGCTGAATGGCTTGCCCCGCGGCAGTCACTCATCCCGCCATTTTTAACGCCTGTTGATGAACGATTATCCCAACAGAAGTGATGATACGCAGCGAGACCATGGACCAAAGAATCATCCGGCGCAGCCGCTGACTCAAAACCCTGTAAGGGTGACATATAGTAGCCCAGGGCAGAGCGCGATTCGGAGAGCGCGCCGCCCTGGGTTTGCGATGCGCAATATCCAGCCGCTAATTTCCCGCGTTGCGGGACCGCGCGATAGCGCGCATTTGATGTACGGCCGAATTCACAAGCCCTCTTCGGTTCATCGAAAGCCTCGATCTCTAAAAACAGACGCGCATCGAGCCCTGGACCAAAGAAAATATCCGGCGCAGCCGTTATCTGAGTGCCCTGAAGGGGCAGACGATAGTAGCCTGGGGCAGAGCGCGACTCTGGGACTGTCGCGCCGTAGCCTCTGGGCGAAGGCGGAAGCGCGCCGCCCCAGGTACAACGCCCAAAGATGCAAGCCGCCATTTGCGAAGCCGCGCGATAGCGCGAATCTGATATCCGGCCAATTTCGCAAACCCACTCCCGTTGATGGAGAGCATTCATTCAATCCTTTTTGCACGCATTGTGACAATGAACCGCTCATGGCGCGCCTGCGTCGTGGAGTGCGGCGGCAAACGAAGTGCCACGCCGCTTTCGAACGACATACACATTTGGAAAACCAAATAGTCGCCGGACGAGCAACAGCGTTCCAAAGCGGTTCATCCCGACAAGTCGGGACACTCCAGGACCTTGCGGCGGTTCGATCGGCCCATGAAAAATTTCTATCTCCAAAGGCGGACGCCCATTGGACCCATGACCCGGAGCGCGGCTGTGTGGGGGCAGGGGGGCGCCAGCCGCAGCGTGTTGAAAAGTCGGGTGTGCTGCGGCTGGTCTCCGACACAGCCGCGCTCCGTCCGCTTCCCGGGGCAAAACGGAGGACCCCGTGAAAATCGGCATCGCCTGTTATCCCAGTGTCGGCGGCAGCGGCATCCTCGCCACCGCCCTGGGCGAAGAACTGGCCCGGCGCGGCCACGATATCCATTTTTTCAGTTACGAACGCCCGTTTCGCCTGCCGGAAAATGCCCCGCGGCTCACGTTTCACCCCGTGGCCGTCAACGATTATTCCCTGTTCAAATATCCCGATTACACGCTGCCGCTGTCGGTCAGAATGGCCGAGGTCACGGCGAAATACGGACTCGACATCCTCCACGTCCACTACGCCGTCCCTCATGCCACGGCGGCCATCCTCGCGCGCGCCATGCTGCCGCCCGAAACCAGGCCGCGCGTGGTCACCACCATGCACGGCACCGACATCACCCTGCTCGGCGCCGATCCCGGCTACGCCCCCGCCATCCATCATGCGCTGACCAATTCCGATGCCGTCACCGTGGTCTCCGAATATCTCAAAAAGGAAACACAGCGCGTGCTCGGCTACAACGGGCC
>JASHPN010000126.1 GCA_030038175.1 Verrucomicrobiia bacterium | reverse complement strand
ATTCACGGCGCCCACAATGATCGTCTGAAACAGCGAAGCGTTGGTATCAAACCCCACGTTCCGAAATATCTCCGGCCCGTAATACAGCACCACGTTGATGCCCACAAATTGCTGGAAAACCGACAGCATAATGCCGATGAGAATCAGCAGCCCTCCAAAAGACAGGAGCCGGCCGGAATGATGTTCGGCCAACGACGCACGGATTTCGGATATCTCCCGCTCACCTTCTTCTGCCGGCGTCAATTTGGCGAGCACCGCGCGCGCGCCGGTTTCATTGCCTTTGAGCATCAGGTAACGTGGAGTTTCCGGCACCAAAAACAACAGCAGCAGGAAGAGAACCGCCGGAACCGCGCCGGAGAGAAACATATATCGCCAGCCTATGGTGTTAAGCCAAACATCGCTGTTCCCGGCCCGCGCAATCGCATAGTTGACGAAGTAGATGATCAGCATGCCGAAGATGATGGCGAATTGGTTCCATGAAACCAAATGGCCGCGAACCTTCGCCGGCGCAATTTCGGCGATATACATCGGCGATAGCATGGAAGCCAAACCCACTCCGATGCCGCTGAGGATTCGATAGATCACAAAATTCCACATGTATCCGGGCCCGCCGTGGCCGACGGGAGCAAATGGAAATTCCGGCGCCGCTGCGCCGAGGGCTGAAATCAGGAAGAGCACTGCCGCAATAATCAGTCCACCCTTGCGTCCCGCACGCGTGCTAACCAATCCCCCGACCGCACCGCCAATAATGCACCCGATAAGCGCGCTGGAACTAACGGCGCCCCATAAAATGTTTGCCCAGCCCGCACTCAGGTTCCGAGGTTCTATGAAATAGGACTTCAAACTGTCCACCGCCCCGGAAATGACCGCCGTGTCATACCCGAATAACAGTCCTCCCAGCGTGGCAATCAATGTCAGCAAAACAACGTAGCGATTCATATTTTGTAGAGATTTTCGTGATTTTCCGCCCGCCCGCGCGAATTTGCAAGCCGTTTCTCCGGGATTGTCATTCCTGGATTCAATTTCCGATTGTGACCCGCAATGGTTCGTCGCGCCGTTCGGCGAACCGCCGGACCTCGGCCGTCCATTGCGCCGCGTTGGTGAAATCGCCGCTTCGGTCCCAGCACGCGCCGAAATAGTATTCCAATGGTTTATCGGCCCCGACGGTGGTAATCGCCAGCAAGTTCCGGATGGGCGGGGCGCCTTCATGCGTGGGCTGTGGCACTTCGGCACGGATTTTTGAGTCCGGCAACCCGGGCTTGTCATTGGTAAATTCCAGCACGCTGTCTTGCGGCAGGACAATCGCCGTGCCGATGCGGCCTTTGGGTTTGTCTTCCGGCTGCCAATAGCTCATCCAGCCTTCGGATTTATCTTCAGAGATCATTTCCACGCCGTTCGTGCCGCAGGCGCGTTCGGCCAATCCGACGGCAATGGTAAGCGGCCATTGCGTGCTGGTGAAACAGCTTTGCGCTTTGCTGAACCAGGAATTGGCGTCAATGCTGATGCGCTTGGTTTCCGAAACGCGCGTCCCATTGCCCGCGTCCCAGGCGTCATAGGTCAATTCAAATTCGGAACGTATGGGGCCGGTCGTGATCAATTTCCAGGTCCGGTAATTGCTCGAGACAAACAGCTTTTTGCCGTCCCACACGCCAATGCCGCCGCAGCCGCGGCTGTTCCCCACGCGATAATCGTCCATAAATTCCCCGTTGTCGTGATGGTAATGGCCGGTTTTATACATGACATCCACGATCAACTGGCGGTGCTTTTTGATCCAGACATCCGGACCGCTGCTGATTGTGCCTTCCGCCGGGATGAGCGCCAGCCCATACATGCGGTGGGCGATGCGATCGCTTTCCCATGCGAAATCGTCGTAACGTTCCGGAACGTAGCGGGCAAACGTTTTGACGATGGGCGGCGGCGCTGCGGCGAGAGTGGAAGCGTCCAATATGTCGTATGTTCGGGTTTCGCCCGGGGCCAGGTCAACCTGGAAGAGCAGCTCTTTTTCATCGGGCGATGGGCTATAAACCTGGGAATCCAGGATGCGCGAAGAGAGGCCGTCCATAACCGCCATCGGTTTTCCGGAATGGCACAACGATTCCAAGGCGTCCGGGGACGAGGATTGTTTGACGTGAATTTCCACGGTTTCGCAATCCCGCCGAAAATTTGCCGGGTTGGTTACCTGCACGATGATGGGGTCTTTCGCCTCCAAAACCGCCATCCGATACATTTCACTGCCGGCCAGCAGCAAGACGCCGCAGCCGTAGGGGGCGGTTGAATCTCCGGAAAATTGGGCCGGGCCGGGACCGGCCGGCTGGACGTGCGTCAGCCTGCCGTCGGCATCAACGCACTGTGCCAGCGCCACCCATGCCTTTCGGACCGCCGGTTCAAACGTCGCCCGGTCCAGCAGGCCCTGATTGACTCCCCATGCCAATCCATAGGTGAAGAGGGCCGAGCCGCTGGTTTCAGGCATGGAATAATCCGCGGGATCCAGCAAACTCGCCCGCCAAAGGCCGTCTTCCTGCTGGCACGAAAGAATTTTATTCGCCATGTCCGTAAACAATTGCTCAAAGCGGGGGCGGTCCGGATCGTTGGCGGGCAAAAATTCGAGCATCCGGACAATGCTGCCCAAGACCCAGCCATTGCCGCGGCTCCAGAAAATCTTCGCGCCGTTGCGTTCGCGTTTGTCGAAGAAGGTGCTGTCGCGAAAGCACAGATGGTCGTTTGTGTCATACAAATAATCCACGGTGCGCCAAAAATTGCTGACGGCAAAATTTAAATAACGCGGGTCGTCCGTGGCCGCATAAAGCCGCACCCACGCCGGCGGAGCCATAAAAAGGGCGTCGCACCACGACCAGTTTTCCTGCCCTTTGCCCCGCTCGGTCTCGAGACTTTCGTTGGCCGGAGGGTTGGCCAGGATAAAATCCATTTTCGCGCGCATCGGTTGAATCATTTCCTCTTCGCGATACCGGAAATAAAGCTCGGTCCAAACCTGGCCGATGCATTGGTCGTCCGCATGATATTTACGGCCCTGATAAGAAGGCAATTGCCAGCCGTTGGTCTCCCCCTCGGCCAGCATGGCGTCGCGATATTTTGGATCTCCGGAAACACCGGCCAGCGCCATCATCCCGATATCGCCCACGCCGCAAATCCAGCCGGTGGGACGCACCGTGACCGGGTGAGCGAGCTGCCAATCCGCGGCCCGCTGCATCACGTCCAGGACGGACGCAGGGGAGAGGTCCAAAGAATTGGTTTGTGCCGGCAATCGAAGAGCCACGAAAAAAACAAGGCCGGCGGTGAGCCGGGAAAAAAACTGAAGCGCATGGCACTTAACTTGGTAGGGATGCCGCGCTGCGGCGTCACCGCCCGTAAAGCGGGCGGAAGAAACCTGGTAAATCGGACGCGCACTCGGCATACGGTTGCGCCGCTGAACGCGGCGCGGACGGCACAGCGCGCCGTCCCTACCAGGAAGAATGCGTAGATGCGCCCCAAACAGATGGCGAAGAGAATTCATTTTGGCGCCATAGTTTCGGTAACGGACATCAACGTTAATGGAATTTCCGCCGCAAACAATTTAAAAGGGAAACCCGCGCATAACCAATTTTGGCGATAGGCGGGAAAGAATATTTGTCTAAAATCTTTGGAATCTCCGGTCCGGGGAGCATACGCGCCCTCGCGTGTGCTCGAACGCGCCTTCGCGTTCGAGAAAGGGTCGGGCAAACGCGACCGGACTGACTGCATGGTTGCGGCTTAGGGAGAAAACAGGACAACGGCAATGACGAGACATTATACCAGCCATCTTTATCGGATATCCGCCCGCTTGATTCATCCGGCGACGCGCGGCGCGTGGCTTCTTACGGTTTTTCTCGTGCTCCAGCTTTCGTGCGCGGCCATAGCGGCTGAAGATAACGTGCGGGTCGTGGAAGACCAAACCGGTTTCACGCTCGAGAACGGCGTCATCTCTGCGCGCGTATCCAAACAGTCGGGCAACCTTGTTTCGCTGACGTACCAGCATGTGGAGATGCTCGATCAAGGCTTCGGCGGAAGTTCGGGAGGATATTGGTCCCATGACGTCTCACGCGAGCGCCGGGTCGCGTGCGTGACCATTGATCCAAAAACCAACGGCGGACAGCGCGCCGAGGTCTCCATCAAAGGATTTTTCGACGGCCGCGTCCTGGCCCGGCCCGGTGGAGGAATCGTGACTGCGGACATCGAAATGCGTTATGCGCTGGCCCGCGGCGATTCGGCGCTGTACGCCTATTGCATTTTTTCGCATCCGACAAATTATGCGGCTACCTCGGTTGGAGAAGCGCGCTTCTGCGCCAAACTCAACGATGCGATTTTTGATTGGATGACCGTGGATTCAAACCGAAATATGGAAGCCATCACGGCCTATGACTGGGACCATGGCACTGTATTGAATTTTGACGAGGCGCGGCGGATGAACACCGGGACTTACCAGGGAGGCGTCGAGCATAAGTATGACTATGCCGCCGACCAATTTAATACGCCGGCCTGGGGTTGGTCGAGCAGCGCGCATAACATCGGCATTTGGTTCATCAATCCGTCCGTCGAATATCTCAGCGGCGGCCCGACCAAAGTGGAGCTGTGCGCTCATCGCGATTGCACGTTTACGGACGACCTAAACGCCCCCGCGCCGCCCTGTCTCCTGAATTATTGGCGGAGCAGCCATTACGGGGGCAGTATCTGTAGTATTGCCCAGGGTGAAGCGTGGACCAAAGTCATTGGGCCGTTTTTGATTTACTGCAACGCGGCCGCCGGCCACGACGCCATGTGGAAAGATGCCTTGGAACGGGCCGGCCGGGAATCCGCCGCATGGCCCTATCACTGGGTGAACGGCATTGATTATCCGCATCGCCACGAGCGGGGCACGGTTTCAGGGCAACTGGCGTTGCATGACCCGCAAGCGCCCGGTTTGCAGGCGTCCAATTACCTGGTAGGTCTTTCGGCACCCGCTTATGTTGCCCCGGTAGTCTTCAATCGGTTTCGTAATTTTAATCCCCCCGCCGGCGCCATGGGTGGGGAAACCGCAGGCGCCAACGGAATGCGTTCCTCTCCGGAAACGAACAGCTACCCGTTCTGGAATAGCGAAGAGAATCGGAGGCGATTCCTGTTTCGGCGCGGAATGTTCGGGCCTCAAGGGGTGGACTGGCAAAATGACGCGAAGCATTACGAGTTCTGGGTTCGCGGGGCGGCGGATGGCAGTTTTTCCATCCCCAACGTTCGTCCGGGAGAATACACGCTCCATGCCATCGCGGATGGCGTCCTGGGAGAATTTGTTCTGTCCAACGTCACGGTCACCGCCGGGGGCAAATTGGATTTGGGCAAATTGGCCTGGCAACCGGTGCGGTATGGACAGCAGCTCTGGGACATCGGCATTCCCAATCGCACGGCCGGCGAGTTTTTTGAAGGAAACGATTATTATCATTGGGGCTGGTATGTTCAATATCCCCGCCTCTTTCCGCATGACGTGAATTACGTCATCGGGAAGAGCGATTTTCGCAAAGATTGGTTTTTTGAACAGGTGCCCCATGACGAAGATTTATCCGACACCAATGCGGCGGAACCGGGACGCAGCACAACCTGGTCCATCGCCTTTAACCTTGGCGCGCCTCCGGGTGGCACCGCCATTTTGCGCCTGGCTATCTGCGGCGTTGGTACGCGTCAAATTGCTGTCAACGTCAACGGACAATCCGCCGGCCGGGTGACCAACCTCGTCTATAACGCCACGATTAATCGCGATGGAATCGAAGGGTCATGGAGCGAGCATGATCTTTCGTTCGACGCTACTTTGATGAAAGCCGGATCGAACGTCTTGACGCTCACCATTCCCGGCGGCAGCCTCACCAGTGGAGTGATGTACGATTACCTGAGATTGGAACTGAACTCGGGCCAACCCTGCGCGGCGCGGGGCCAGGAGCAAACAGCAAGAAATTGATGAGGAAAATTCCATGAACTGGTCGAACTGCCGATGGTCTTGGACTGCGGTGGCTATGACACCGCTTTGGAACTGTGTTGTTCTTCCGCCGGCAAATTCCCTGTCCAAATGTGCATGCCTTTCGAAAGCGGCGTCGCACTTCGTTTGCCGCCGCACTCCACGACGCGCTCGCAAATTGGACGGTTGCCGCATTGCAGCCGTCTTGTCCGTTTTGCTTTCTTGTTTCCCATCCGGTTGGGCCTCCGACATTCGCACGATGACATCATTTGATGGCGGCTGGAGTTTCCTGCAAGCCGACGCGCCCGGCGCCGAAAAACCGGCCTTTGACGACCGCGCGTGGCGAAAGATTTCGGTGCCGCACGATTGGAGCATCGCCGGCCCGTTCGCGGAAACAAACGCGACGCGGGGATCGGGAGGTTTTCTGCCTGCGGGTGTGGGCTGGTATCGAAAACATTTTACGTTGCCTTCGGAAACTTCGGGCCGGCGCGTCTTTATCGAATTTGACGGCGTGATGGCCAACAGCGACGTGTGGATCAACGGTTTTCATTTGGGCCATCGCCCTTACGGGTATGTGAGCTTCAGTTGCGATCTAACGGGCCATTTGAATCCGGGAGGCGATAATGTCGTGGCCGTGCGCTGCGATAATTCCCTGCAACCAGCCTCCCGTTTTTATGCGGGCGCCGGCATTTATCGCCATGTTCGGCTGGTGGAAACCTCGCCGGTTTATATTCCGCAATGGCAACTGTTTGTTTCGACGCCGCAGGCCGGCAAAGATCAGGCGATCGTCCGCGTGCAAGCCGCCGTGACGAACAGCGACAGCGCGCCCCGGCAAATTTTTCTGAACATCATCCTGGTGAATGCGAAAGGAAAAACCGTCGCGACGGCCCAAACGCCGCCACAAACCATCACCGGCTTTGGCTCAGCATTATTTGACCAGGAGAACGCTCTCAAAAACCCCCAACTTTGGGACTGTGAGCATCCGGCACTTTACCAAGCCAAGGTGGACGTATGCGAAGCGCAATCCGCCGGCGAACCATTCCCCCTCTCCGGGCGGGAGAGGGCAGGGGTGAGGGAGAATCGTTCAAACGAAGACGCCGACCGGTTCACGGCAGCGCCCTCCGCCGCGCCGCCGGTAGCGTTGGATGACGCCGCAGTTTCCTTCGGCATCCGCAATATTCATTTCGACCCGGCCACGGGTTTTTGGCTCAACGGCCGAAATTTCAAAATCAAAGGCGTTTGTTTGCATGCGGATGGCGGCGCATTTGGCATGGCCGTGCCGCTTTCAATTTGGGAATCGCGGCTGGCCGCGCTGAAATCCCTGGGCGTTAACGCCGTTCGCACGGCGCATAATCCGCCGGCGCCGGAATTTTTGGATTTGTGCGACCGCATGGGTTTTTTGGTCATGGACGAAATATTCGATTGCTGGACCGTCGGCAAGCAGGGCCTGGATCGTGTGAAGCTGGCCGATTACCATTTGTATTTCAAGGACTGGGCGCAGACGGACGAGCGTGACACCATCCTCCGCGATCGCAATCATCCGGGCATCATCCTCTACAGCGTTGGCAATGAAATCCATGACACGCCCCAGGCCGATAAGGCAAAAAAAATCCTCGCCGGCCTCGTCGCTGTGGCGCATGAAGCGGATCCGACGCGTCCGGTCACCATGGCGCTGTTCCGGCCCAATCAAAGCCACGATTATGAGGACGGCCTCGCCGATATGCTCGATGTGGTCGGCCAAAATTATCGTGAGAATGAAATCCTCGCGGCGCACGGGCAAAAACCCACGCGCGCAATCATCGGCACGGAAAACCGCCAGGATCGGGCGACTTGGCTGGCGTTGCGGGACAATCCGCCTTATGCGGGACAATTCCTCTGGACCGGCGTGGATTATCTGGGTGAATCGTGGCGGTGGCCGCTCGTGGGCGCCGGCTCCGGTTTGTTGGACCGCACGGGGGCGCCGCGGCCCGTCGCCTTCGAGCGGCAAAGCTGGTGGAGCAATCAGCCGATGGTTTTTATGGCGCGGCGAGTGGCCCGGACGGATGCGATGCCGAAGGATCCGGGCTATGGCGGACCTGAACGTTATTCGCAGGTCCTGTTCGCCGATTGGACGCCCCGAAACCCGGCTCCCCATCCGGAAACGGTCGAAGTCTATTCTAATTGCAAAGAAGTGGAATTATTTCTCAATGGAAAGTCGCTGGGCGCGCAGGAAATTCATGCCGATGCTTCGCCCAGGATTTGGAATGTTGTGTATGCGCCGGGCACGCTCAAAGCGGTGGCGCGAAATGGCCGCAAGGCCGCCGCGACCGATACTCTGGTCACCGCCGGCAAAGCCGCAAAAAT
>JASHPN010000125.1 GCA_030038175.1 Verrucomicrobiia bacterium | reverse complement strand
ACCCGTCGCCTTTTCGATCATTTCATAGAGCGGCTCATTGACATCTTCGTTTCCTTTCAAACCCAGCCGCGGGTGAAACCAGGAAATGGTGTGCAGCACCGGCGTGTTGTCCCATCCCCGCACGCGGTCCAGGCGCCAAAGGAATTTAGGGGCGTCCAACTGCAACGCTTGCATCGCGTCTTTGGTCACCTCGGCCTGATGATAGGTCGTGCGGGAATTTTGCACTGTGATGCCTTTGGAAGCCATCTCGCGGGTAAAGCTGTGCCAGGCGCGAATGCCGGACTCCACGTTTCGATTCGTCACTCGCGTTCCCACGCCGGCCTTGCGGTCCAGCAAACCTTCGAACACCAGCTTGCTGATTCCTGAACGGATGGTTCCGCGGCTGACGCCCAGGCGCGCGGCCAGTTCGACTTCATCGGGCAAGAGGGCGCCTTTTTGGTACTCCGGCTGGCGAATCATGTTGCGAAGCAACATTTCAACCTGCGCCCGGAGTGGTATCGGACTCTGATGATCGAGGGTCAACATAGCGTCTGTCAAATGTATAAACAAATTAGCGTGGACTGTCAAGGGTCAGACGCATTTCAATTTCCTCAAGGCTTCGGCCCTTGGTTTCCGGGACCATAACAAGAACGAACAGGAAGGCCAGGGCACTGCAAACCGCATACATTGAAAACGTCAGCGCCGGACCGATATGCGGATTATCATTCAGCATGGGAGACGTCTGAACGACAATGAGACACGAGGTCCAAATGGTAAAGGTGGCGACGGACATGGCGCGGCCGCGGATCCTCATCGGAAAAATCTCAGAGCATAAAATCCAGGGAATCGGCCCCAGGGCCATGGCAAAGGCGGCGATAAAAGCGATGATTGCCAGAAGAAGCCCGGCGCCATGCGTGCCGGCGTGAAACATCCAGGCCGAACAACCCAAGGCAATGACCTGGGCCGCCAGCCCGATGAGGAGCAGCGGCCTGCGTCCAGCCTTGTCCACGAGCGCAATCGCGACAAAGGTAAAGAGCAAATTAACCAGGCCGATGTCCACCGACGCCGCGAAGGAATCTTTCACCCCGACACCGCCCTGGATGAAAATGTTGGTTGAATAATACATGATCGCATTGATGCCGCTGAATTGAGAGGAAGCCATCAGCAGGACGGCAATAATCAGCGGGCGGCGAAAGCGGGCATGCGACAACAACTCCAGGAAGCTTCCTTCTTCCTGCTTCAAGACGTTTTGCACCGCGGCAATCTCTTCACTCGCATAGGCCGTGCCGCCAATTCTTTCGAGGATCCGGCGAGCGTCGTTCTCACGCTTCACCTGGACCAGCCAGCGCGGACTTTCCCGGGCGGGAACTAAAACGATGAGCAACAACACCGCGGGGACAACTTCCGCCGCGAGCATCCAGCGCCAGCCGCTGGCGGTGTTCCAGGCCTCGTCGCCGAATCCCTGAATTTTGGCATTGATGAAAAGCGTAATGAAAATTCCGCTGACAATGCCAAGCTGAAACAGCGATCCGAGCCTTCCCCGCCAAAGGGGAGGCGCCAGCTCGGCGATATAGACGGGACAAATCATAGATGAAATGCCGATCGCCAGGCCGCTCAAAAGACGCGCCGCAAAAAACTCGGCGAACGTGCTCGGGACAGCCGACAGCACGCCGGACAGGGCATACAGAAGGGCGCAGGCAAAGAGCATTTTTCGGCGGCCAAAACGGTCGCTTAAGAATCCGGCCGCCATCGCCCCCGGAATGCAGCCGAAGATCGCGCTGGCGCCCGCCAGTCCCTGCTGAGCGGCGTCCAGGCCAAAATGAGCGGTCAGATACTGGTTGGCTCCGTTGATGACAGCCGTGTCATATCCGAATAGAAATCCGCCTAGGATGCCCACGAAGGTAGCCACGGCGAGGATGCCGTTGCGCCACACTGAAACGACCGGTTGTGCTGCGACGCTGGCGGAGGGGGATGGTGTCATAAATATGTTTAGATGTATAGAATATGCGGCGCGCCGTCAAAAGGATTATTCACCGCGATGAAAACTGAACGATTTCAAGTGCAGCAAATCATGGCCGCGGCCTCGAAACAACAGGCAAAGATCGAGAGTTCCGGAAGGGTTCTTTAGCGGGCACGAAATGTCCTGATAATGCGTCCAATCCTCTGTGCCCGGGGCCTTGCACCGGCCAAGCACGGGCCCATCCGCTGAACCGGAACGGATTTCAATGGTTCCTCCCCGGGCATTTCCATTGGCCAGCCGAAATGAGATTACCGCGTCTGCCGGGACATTCTTTACGTTCGGATAGACCAATGCGGTACTGCTGTGAATCTCGCGGACTTCAAAGCCGCCATCAGAACTTTCCTTTTGCAGGACGCCTTCCCCCTGAAAATAGTTTGCAGCCTGGATCGCGTCCTGCGCGTCATATTCGCCAACGCCGGTCCGGTTGAGATAGATTGGGTCTATTTCTCCATCGTCCCGGAAATGGACGTAACTCATTACCGAGTCGCGGTAATGGGCGCTTGTGCCCGGCCAGCTCTGGTCGTTGCAGATAAAATACCACTGATTGTAGAGCTCAAAAAATGACCCATGCCGATCGAATGTCAGGCCCTTTTGAAAAATGGTTTCAACCCGGTCTTTGTGGATGATGGTGTCCACATAGGCATATGGGCCATAGAGATTATCGGACATGGCATAATAGCAACCCCAGGAAAGATAATATTTGCCGTTGCGTTCGAAGAGAAATGGTTTGTCATCCAGCTTGCCCGGACCATAAGGCCCCATCTTCGGCGAAACCTCCAGTTTGCGCGGTTTCTCGGCCAGGGAAACCATGTCGTCGTTGAGCCTGGCGATATAATAATTCCAGCATCCAAAAATAATATACGTGGTTCCGTCCGGTTTTTGAAATATCGCCGGATCACGCGCGGTCGTAGGCGTTGAGCCTTCAGCAATCAGGGGCTTTCCGATGGGATCACGCCACGGCCCAGCCGGGGAATTGCCCTCGACCACGCCAATTTCTTTGGGCCCGCGCGAAAAATAGAAATAATATTTGCCATGGTGTCGGATGGCATCCGTGGCCCAGCAACTGTTCTCGGGTTTCTTGTAATAAGTCTGTTCGGGTTTAAGAACGGAAACGAGCCTCCACTTGACGAGGTCGTCTGAGGCCCACACCCACCAGTCGTTCATGATGAAATGGGCGCTGCCCGGGACTGCGTCGTGCGTCGCGTAGAGCCAGGCATGATTGTCATAAATGCGCACTTTCGGGTCGCACAAACCCACGCCTTGGACGACCGGATTGGCCGCATGCGTGGCGCAGGCCGTGGCCACAAAGGCGAATGAAGAGGCAAAGAAGGCGATTCGGATGGCAGTGAATCTCATAGCTCGATAAAATTTGTATTTGTCATTAGATAGTCATTTGCCAAAGGCCAAAAAGTCCACTAAAAACTTCAACATATCCATTGGCGAACCGCGGGCAGACGGCTAGATTTGACGGTAATGAAGATGGACTTCAATGGCGGTTCATTAGTACGAACGCGCGCAAAGGCCGATCAGTTAAAGCTTTCGCGGAATGCCGAAAAGGGCGCTTTGTCTCACGCCCCGTGGAGCGGCGCTTTTGGAAGGTCCAGCCCGCCTTTGCGCGTGGGCGTCTTCGGCATTGGCCTCGATACTTATTGGCCCCAATTCAAGGGACTAAAAGTCCGGCTGGAGAATTATCTTCGCACGGTGGAGCAAAGGCTGGTTCGGCCAGGCGTGGAGGTGGTCAATGCGGGATTAGTGGATAATCCCGTGAAAGCGCTTGAGGCGGGCCACCGTTTCCGCCGCGAAGATGTTGACTTGATCTTCCTGCATGTCACCACTTATGCGCTTTCCTCCACCGTGTTGCCTGCCGTCCAACGGGCGAAAGTGCCAGTCATTATTTTAAACCTTCAACCCGCGGCGGCGATTGATTACCAAAATTTCAACCGCATCGGCGAACGCACGGCCATGACGAATGAATGGCTTGCCCATTGCGTCGCATGTCCCGTGCCCGAGATTGCCAATGTTTTCAATCGCGCTCGCGTCCCGTTTCATCAAGTGACCGGGACGCTGGTTGACGACCCGGTTTGTTGGAATGAAGTGGATGCCTGGGTGGACGCCGCCAGGGTGGCTAACGTCATGTTTCATAACCGGCTGGGGTTAATGGGGCATTATTACGGGGGAATGCTCGATGTTTATTCCGATCTGACCCAGCATTGCGCGAGTTTCGGCGGCCATATGGAAATCATGGAGGTGGATGAATTGGCGGCCTTTCGCCGCGAGGTGAGCGCGAAGCGAATCAAATCGCGCGTGGCCGAGTTCCGGGCGGTTTTTGAGGTTCAGCCCGATTGCGCGCCATCGGAATTAGAGCGCGCCGCTCGAACGTCCGTCGCGTTGGATCGGCTTGTGGCGGAGCACGACCTGGGTTCGCTGGCTTATTATTACATGGGGACTGGAAACGTTGAGAACGAGGATGCCATCAGTTCCATTATATTGGGCAATTCACTTTTGACCGCGCGTGGAGTTCCTGTGGCCGGCGAGTATGAAGTCAAAAACGCGCAGGCGATGAAAATCTTGGATGCCTTTGGCGTTGGCGGTTCGTTCACGGAATACTATGCGATGGATTTCAACGATGACGTTGTGCTCATGGGACATGATGGTCCCGGCCATATTAAAATCGCCGAGGGAAAAACCAAGGTCCGGCCCTTGAAAGTCTATCACGGCAAAGTGGGCCGCGGGTTGTCCGTTGAGATGTCGGTGAAACACGGCCCGGTGACTCTGCTTTCGGTCGTTCAAACCGTCGAGGGAAAATTGAAATTGCTGGTGGCCGAAGGTGAATCGGTTCCGGGGCCGATTTTGGAAATCGGCAATACCAACAGCCGGTATAAATTCAGCATCGGCGCCCGCAGATTTGTGGAGAATTGGAACCTCCAGGGGCCGGCGCACCACTGCGCGATTGGCGTGGGGCAGATTGCCGGCAAAATTGGCAAATTCGGGTCGTTGCTCGGGCTGGAAACTGTGCGTGTCTGTTAGTGGGCGGTTCAGCTTTTCGATGGTGGCTTCGGAAAACCGTCGGAACCGTGCCCGCTTTTCTGTGAAAGACGCGGCAACAGTATTGGATATCTTCAAAGCCGGCGCGAAGGGCAATCGCCTTGATTGAAAGCGAACTTCCAGGATTGACATAAGTCACAAATTGTTTATTTTGAGATAACGAATATTAGAAATTCAACCGTCAAAAACGGATTTTCCCGCGTGCGCCCGCGCCTTCCTGAGTTAAGCAAGCATGTATCAAAGTTATTTTGTCTGAAGCACGGATTCGTTTTTTGGGCACTATTACTCATTTCCTGCGCAGGAGCAGTTGCACAAAGCAGTGATCCACCGGGCGCTCAAACCAATAGTCCAAATATTTATGTGGATTATGGTCATACCGAGGCTTCGCTTCAGGCGGTAAGGGAATCAACGAACGGGCTGGGCTGTTGGATTTGGGCTAAACAAACGCTGGATAAACAAACCATTTGGCTCTGGAAAGCCTTCCAGGTCCCTCAGTCTGATCCCGTCGTGCATGCCAAACTCAGTATCTCGGCGGATAATGCTTTCACCGTTTGGATGGACGGGCAGGAAATCGGAAGCGGCTGCGATTGGAGAACAATCAGCATCTATGATCTAAGCGGGAGATTGGACCCGGGCACTCACGTCCTGGCGGTGGAAGGTTTTAACGATAACAACAAAGCTGGCGTGATTGCCGGATTGCAACTGAAATTGGCGGACGGACAGGTGTTACAGATCTCATCGGACACCACGTGGCGTGTCGTTCCTAAGCCAGTGTCTGGTTGGCAGACCGCAACTCAGCCACGAGATGATTGGCCGGCGGCAACGTTCATTGCGACCCTCGGCCAGAGCCCCTGGTATGCCATTCCGACGGCAGTGGTTCATGTTAAAGGCTCACTCCCCAAACCCGTGCCATTTTGGCAAACTCGCCAATTCCAATTCCTGCTATTTGCCGTCAGCGCGATTTTTATTTTTGTCGGCCTTTATCTGCTGATCCAATTTGTGAGCCAGTCCAAAATACACAACGCGCTCCAGGTCGAACGCAACCGAATCGCCCGGGACGTTCACGACGATCTGAGCGGCGGTTTGACTCAACTGGTCCTGTTCGGGGAGGTGGCCCTGTGCAAACTGACGGAAGGTTCGGAAGCACGAAGGTTGGTCGCCAGGGTTTGCGCGAAAGCCCGCAGTCTTTCAATGGACATGGAGGAGATCGTCTGGCTGGTCAATTCGCAGCGCGACACTTTTCGCGATTTCAGGTCTTACGTCTGCGATTATGCCGAAACGTTTCTCTCAGCAACGCCCATTCGTTGCCGCTTTGATGTGGATGAAACGATGCCCGATCTTCAGTGCGATTTGAGGGTCCGGCGAAATTTATTTCTTGGCGTCAAGGAGGCGCTAAACAATGCGCTGCGGCACTCCGGCGCCAGCGAACTGTATTTGCGGATTCAACGTCGAGAAGGGCAAATGGTGGTGACCATTGAGGACAACGGCAACGGATTTGACCCGGTTTTGGCGGCCCGATCAGGCAATGGTCTTTCCAACATGATGGCGCGCGCCACGGAAGCGGGCGGCGTTTGTTGCATTATCAGCCGGCCGGGGGCCGGATGTCGCGTTGAATTTACTGTGCCACGGACGGCCAACGGCCACCGCCTGAAGTTTTGGGGGCCCCAGCCGCCTGCTCAAGTTCAAATTCTGCCGGCCAATTCAGAAAAAATCGCGCCATGAATCAGCTTCCCGCCATGCCGTTGCCGTCGTCCGAGCCGGTTCGAGACTTCAAAAAAATCGCGTTAGTCGAAGATAAACCGGAAACGCAGGAAAGTTTAATCCAGTTGCTGGAAATGTACGCCGACCTGAAGTGCGTTTGTGTTTGTGCTTCGGGCGAAGAGGCGCTTAAACAAATCCCGCGGGCGCAACCCGATTTGGTGCTGATGGACATTTTTCTCCCGCGCATGTCGGGGATTGAATGCACGGCGCGGCTCAAGGAATTGCTGCCCAACGCCCGCATACTCATTCTGACGGCCTCCGCGGATCAAGAGATGGTTTTTCCGGCGCTGGAAGCCGGCGCCGATGGCTATCTGCTCAAACAGGGAGATCCGGCGAAGCTGCGCGCGGCGCTCCTGGAACTGTTGCACGGCGGCGTGCCGATGACCAGCAACATTGCCCGCCATGTTGCGGATTATTTTCGGAAGCGGGCAAAGAACCGGGACGAGATGGTTTGCCTCTCGCCACGGGAGGCCGAACTGCTGACGTTGTTGGCCAGGGGCTATTCCAACAAGGAAATTGCCGGCAAACTGTCCCTTACGCCTGAAACCATCCATACCTACCTGAAAAGCGTCTATAAAAAGATGCACGTCCACTCGCGCGCCGAAGCCGCGGCGAAATACCTGTCTTCTCAAGGCAAATAGGCGGAAACCATTCCAATGTCAGGCCACTATCCCTGTTTGGGGATAATGACAGTGTGATAGTTTCGTGAAATAATCGCTTCATCATCCATCGAAATGAGTGAACCGCAGAGACGAAATAATCTGAAAAACTCCAGAAAGGTCCAACGAAAAATCCCTCAGATCCCAATATGAAATCAAAATCATTCAATGTGCAGGTGACGGCGGTTGCAATGTTTTTGGCTCTTTTAACGACCATGTCCGCCCGTGCCGGCAGCATTTACGTCGTGAACCTTCCGCCCACCAACACCGACATCGCCACGGGAATCACCACCAACAAAACCTACGTGAGCGCCTTCGATTACGGCAACTACAGCACCACCACGTACAGTATCAACGGCGTGCCCCTGACGCACTGGGCTGCCTCGGCAAATAACACTTACATCAGTATTACGAACGTTGATCCCAATTATGGAGGGCGAGTGATTTTTTCTTCGGCCAAGGATGTTGACCGAACCGACAGCACCACGACCGGCAGTCCGGCCAACCAGGCCAGCGGTAATACGCTGCTGATGCTATACGACCTGTTTTACACGGGCAATTCTGCGCCGGCCGGCAGTGCGCTCCTGCAGGAGTATGACAACCTGACCGTCGGTCACCCGTATTCCCTGTGCATTTACTACCGTTATTTTAGCAGCACGGCCCCGTACCGGAATCTAAACGTCTTTTTCAATGGCGAAGGATTCTGGCAGCCTTATTCAGGCAATCCTTTGATTGAAGACGAAGGAACCAACGGCGTGCTGCCGAATGGCGAGATCTGTCATGGCGCCCGCATGCTTGAATATGATTTCACGGCAACGGCGACGAACGTTTTTTGCGTGATGACCAACCTGACTGGCAACGGAGCGGCCATGGTCTATGGCTCGACGTTGCAGGATGATTCCTACCCTTACGCGCCGTTCTTCACTTATCAGAATCAAGCAAACCCCCTCACCAATGCGTTTATGTTTTCCTCATCGGCCATTGGCACGCCTCCTTTGTCTTATCAGTGGTATTATAACACGGTTTCCAATTACGCCGGCGCGACGATGTCGTCCAATGGCGACGGCGTTTCCGGCGCGACCTCAAGCAACCTGACGACCACAGCCAACCTCCTGGACTACTACTACGTCATCGTGACGAACAATTACGGTTCCATTACCAGCTCGATTGTGCAAATAAACCCGGTGCCTGCTATCATAACGCAACCCGTGCCCGTCAATGTGAACAATGCATACCTTCAACTCAATGTGCAGGCCGGCGGCCTTCAGCCGCTGGCTTATCAGTGGTATTACAACACGGTTTCCAATTACACCGGCGCGACGGCGTTGAGCGATGGCGGCGGCATTTCCGGTTCGGCGACCGCCACTTTGAACACGACCCAAATTCTGGACTATTACTTCGTTCGTATTACCAACACCTATGGCACCGTTACCAGCACAATCGCGTTGTTTAATCCGGCACCAGTGTTGACCGCGCAGTTTCCGATTACCTACACAAACCTGTTTACCTTGTACGCCGGAGCCAACCCGGCCTTCTCCGTATCGGTTCTTGGATTTGGGGCAACGAATTATTTCTGGTTTACCAACGGGGCGCTGGATGCCGCGGCAACCACAAACACGTTGCAGTTAACGGATGTCCAGGCCGGCACATTCATTACGAACTATTGCGTCGTGACCAACCTGTACGGTTCAGTGACGAGCCTTTGGAAGGCCCAGGTGATAGCCGATCCCCCCAACTCGAATTCGACCGGCATTGCGCCCTATCCGCAGGCCGTCCTGGCTCTCAGCCCGGTCGGCTACTGGCGTTTGAACGATACCAATTTGGACGGACCCGATAACGGCGGTGGCGATTTTGGTTATATCTGCGACGACTATGCCGGCGGTAATGACGGTATCTATACGAATTGCAACCTGGGACAGCCCAGTTACAATCCAACGCTGGATCCATCCGACAGTTCGGCGCTGTTTGGCGAAGCGGACCAGTTGGGCAGCGATTACGGCGACAGTTTGGCCTTTGGAATTGCCGGCATCAATTTCGGCGCGCCGGCCGGGGCCAGCGCGGCCTTCACGGTGGAAGCGTGGGCCAATGGTTATTTCCAAACTTACGACGCCGGTATTGTAACGCTGGGCTGGGGCGGCGGCGGCGAACAATTCGATATAGACACGGGCGCCAATGATCCGAATCATGATTTTCGGTTCCTGGTCCGCGACGCAGCGGGCAACGCGCATGCCGTCAACAGCACAATCGCGCCGCTATATGGCAACTGGTATCATTTGGTTGGGGTAGTGGATGAAATCAGCAATCAGGACATCGCATTTTATATCAACGGCGAACTCGCGGGGACGGCAGCCTTGCCGTCCGGCAGCGGGATACTTGCCGCCACGAATCTGATGGGCATCGGGTCGCGAATCGGAACCCTGGGCACAAACTATGATGACCAGTTCTATGGGAGCGTCAACGACGTGGCCATTTTTAACTATGCCTTGAGCCAGAACGAGGTGGTGAACGAATACGTCATAAATGATATTCCGCCGTACTTTACACAACTGGCCCCGGCCGGCATCAACCTCAATTCGGGCGCGCCTTTGTCGGTCTCCGCGTCGGCGAACGGCACCCCGCCGTTGTCTTATCAATGGTTTGACGAAAATGGCCAAACCAACATTGCGGGACAAACCAACGCCACATTGGCCATCAACAGCGTTACGGGCAATGATAGTTATATGTTAACTGTGAGCAACGCTTATGGTTCCACCAATGTGACGGTCGCTGTGACCGTCAACACGGGTCTAAATGTAAGCCTCGGTCCGCCAAGCCTGGACGTGTATACAGGATTTGCAATAACCTATACGGCGCAGGCCTCCGGCAACGTGCCGTTTTACTATCAATGGTCTATGAATGGGTCCCCCATTGCCAACGCGACCAATGCCAGCTACACGGCTGTTGCCACCTCCGGCGGCGCGTCTTATACCTGCACCGTGAGCAATGGCTATGATGGCCTAACCATCACACAAGCCGGGCCTGTAACATTACTCGGCGGCATTGTGCCTCCTGTCGCGTTTGGTCCGACCAATCTCTATCTCGCGACGGTGTTGAGCAATAATCCGGTTGGATTTTGGCGGTTGAATGAAGGGCCGGACAATGGGGAGGGCAATGATGGGACCATCGCCTACGACTACTGCGGTAACAACAACGGTGTTTATACCAATGTCGAGCTTGACGTGTCGGGATTTTCAATGGATAACACGGACACGGCGGCCTTGTTTGGCTTTAATAACAACGTTCAGGAGTCAGTCAATAGTTGTGTGCTGGGGGCGGTCAATCCGGACTTTTCAACCCCCTCTGGCTCCAACGCGGAGTTCACAGTTGAGGCCTGGGCGAATTCTACGCAAAACAATGGTCTGCCGGCCCCAACGATCGTGGGCAAAGGTAACGCAACTGTGGGACAAGAATATGGGCTGGACGCCGGCGGCGCCTTTCCCATTGATGACTACCGGTTCCTGGTTTACAGCGCCAATGGCGACTCGTATGCCGCAAACTCGACTGTCTCAACCTCTGACACCGGCCAATGGTATTATCTGGTTGGAGTCTGCGATGAAGCCAATGGCCTGGTGTCGCTTTACATCAATGGCGCATTAGTCGCCAGCAATGCGATTCCGCCGGACAGCGGCATCTTCAATGTCTCCACAACGCCCATGACCATTGGCAGCAGGGAGGAAAATGAAAGCGGTAGCGGCTATAACGAGCAATTCGACGGCTCCATCAGTGACGTTGCCATTTATAATTACGCGATGAGCGCGGCGCAGATTGCGGCAAATTTCCGAGCCTCGCAATATGTCGTTCCGCCCGGCAACCTGAATCCGACGAATATCGTATTTGGCGTGACAAACAAACAACTGTATTTGAGCTGGCCTGCCGATCACACCGGCTGGCAGTTGCAAGTGCAGACCAATCGTCTATCGGTGGGCGTCAGCACCAATTGGGTGAATGTGGCGGGTTCAACCGGTACTAATCAGGTAGCCATTCCGATGAATTTGACGAATGGCAGCGTCTTTTACCGCTTAATTTACGCGCCGTAGAGTGGGCGTAAGTGAAACGAACAGTTCAAAAAGAACCGCTACAAGAATTAACATGTTTTTCCGCTACCAAGCCGGGTGGATTGGTTGATTTGTCAGGGAGGCGGAGCCCGGCTTCTGGCGGATTAATCTCGAGCGTGAAGGCGCGGGAATGCGCTTTCACTCTCGAATTTGATATATGTTCGGCATTGGCTAAATAATCAATGAATCAAGCGTAAAGAATTTGACGTCCTGGCCGGCCAAAGCAAAACTGTATTTTTGAATTATGGATATCTTGAAATCCTTCGATCGTATCTCCGGGTTGTCATTTTCACTGATCGCCCTTGGCATCTTTGGTTTCATGGCAACGCCCGCCAGGGCGGGTTTGAATGTTCCTTATAATCCTGACCAATATACGCTTCATCTTTGGCATTTCGATGAACCGACCGGCACAAATTTTTTTGACTGCGCTACAAACCAAACACAAGCGCCTCAAATAACACTGACGGGTATCCCGGGTCCTACCAATGCCTATACGGTTTATCCGAATACCGTTCCTACGGAGCTGGCTTTAGGTCAGCAGCCCGCGGCTTTTCCAGGTTTGGGTTATTCCGAAACGAACGGAGAATATTGCTGCTGCTTTTCGCCATTTATTGTTTTGGACACCACCAGCGGAATGGAGATCACCGGTCTCACGGCCACGGCCACGGCCGCCAATATCTCCGATATATATACAAATCTGAGCTATTTCATTAGCACCAACACCGGGGCATTTACCATTGAAGCGTTGATTTGCCCGTCCTTCAACCCAACCGCGCCTCCAGCCAACGGGGAAATTGTTTGCGGAGACAGCGGTGAAGCGGATCGCGCCTGGCAATTTCGCATTAAAAACACCGGACAACTTGAAGCCAACATCAACATTAATGTGAGCGGTTCGCCCACGCCGGTTCACGATGTTTTTGGGACCATTCCCAGCACTGGACCGGACGCGGGCCAGGCCAATACCTGGTATCATGTAGCTGTGACTTTTTCGGGAACCAGCCCGACCAACGGCCAGCCGGCGAATCAGGTGACTCTTTATTGGACGAAACTGGACCCGACCAGGACAAACTGCGATTCGATTTTGGTGACCAATATCGGAACAGGTCTGGGAGGTTTCCCGGTCGTTGCCGTTGGTGGCAATGAGCGCGGCGATCCCTACAACACTTCCACAACCACTGATGGTGAAGGGTTTCAAGGCAAAGTTGACGAAGCCCGCATCAGTGATGTTTGCCGCGCATCCAATCAAATGGCGTTTAATAGCACGATTCCTGACGTCACGCCATATTTTACCCAACCCTTGCCCGCCGCCACGATAGTCGGTTACGGCCAGACCCTAACGATTAACTCGGACGCCAGCGGAACCGCGCCTTTACAAATACAGTGGCAGGAGAACGGCACAAATCTTGTCGGTCAAACCAATGCAATTTTGGTGATCAGCAATGTCACTTTCGCGGCCAATGGCACATATCAATGTTTTGCCACCAACAACACCGCAACGTACGGTGTTCAAGGCACTAATAGCACGGTTGATGTCGTCACGGTGGGAGCAGCGCCTGAGGGTCTTTTCAGCACCGGAGTAGATCCCAATGGCAATCCGCTGGATTTGACCGAGCCAGGGTCGGCGGATTTGCATTATGCTCTCGTTCAAAGCGCGGATTCCAAGAATTCCGGGCCCAACGCCATTATCTGGGCAGGCACCAATTTGCCCAACACATATGGAGAAGGCATTGGCTCGGCCTGGATAGGCCCCGAGAATGATGCCGGGACCGCGCAGGGAAATTACGAATATCAGACGACATTCCTGATTGATCAGGCAGACCCCGACACCATGGTCGTGTCAGGCAATGTCAAGGCAGGCGGAGCCGCCGCTTTTGCCACCTGTGAAATCTTTGTCAATGGCCAGGAAACCAACATTACTCTGGCATCGAATCCAGCGGAAAATCCCGTAAACTTCACTCTTACGAATGGATTCCAGGCCGGCACCAACGTGATCGATTTTGAATACGACGGTGCGATAGCTTCAGCCATGGGTCTTGAAGTGGGCATCTCATCCGCGATTGGTAACGCGCTGACCAATGCTCCGATTATCACCAACCAGCCAACCAGCCTCACCAACACATACGACTCCCCGGCAATGTTTTCCGTGGTGGCCCTGGGCGAGCCGCCGCTCGTTTATCAATGGTATCAAAATGGTGTGCCGCTGAACCCGGCAAACTACCCGGGAGCCAATAGCCGTCTGTTGACCCTCAGTACCGCCAACGGCGATCAGCCCCCGCCCGGGACCAATAGTTATCAGGTAGTGGTCAGTAATTATGTCGGTTCGGCCACGAGCGCGATAGCGACGCTGACCGTCAACGCTTTTCCTGTGGTGAGTGGCCTGCCTCTCACCTATACCAACCTGTTCACTTTATACGCCGGGGCCAGCCCGCAATTCTCCGTCTCGGTTTCCCAGGCTCCGCCGCCCTTTGCCTACTTCTGGTTTACCAACGGCGTCCTGGATAACGCGGATACTGCCAACATCTTGCAAATGACCAATGTTCAGGCCGGCACGTTCAGCAACTATTGTATCGTGACAAACATATATGGCGCCGGGACAAGCGTCGTGTGGAACGCGCAGGTCATCGCCGATTCGGCCGCGCCTTATCCACAGTCCGTGCTTGCGCTCAATCCGATCGGCTATTGGCGTTTGAATGAGCCGGATGACAATTTAAATGATGGTAATCCGGGCGCCGTTTGCCACGATTACATGGGCGGCAACGATGGCATCTATACCAACGTTTTGCTTGGCCAGCCGGGTTACAATCCGGCGACCGATCCCTCGGACACTTCCGCCTATTTCGGCGATGATCCGACCGGCAGCGGCGACTATGGCGATGAGGACGCCAACTCGATTGCGGGCATTAACTTTGGATCGCCTTCCGGCACCAGCGTGGCCTTTACGGTAGAAGCCTGGGTAAATGGCTATGCGCAGACTTACGACGCGGGCATGGTGACGTTGGGTTGGGGCGGCGGCGGGGAGCAATTTGATTTGGATTGCGGTGCGGACACCGCGCCCACAAGTCACGGTTTTCGCTTTCTCATCCGCGATGCCAGCGGCAATACTCACGGCGTAAGCAGCACGGTTGAGCCGTTGTTCGGCAATTGGTATCATTTGGTCGGCGTCGTGGACGAAATCTCGAATCAAAAGGTCACATTTTATATTAACGGCCAAAGCGTCGGGACGGCGTCGGTTGCCTCTGGAAGCGGGGTTCTCTCGTCCACCTATCTGATGAGCATTGGAGCGAGAATGGGATCGGAGACCAGCAATTTTAATTTTCAATTCGAAGGCGACATGAATGATGTGGCGATCTTCAACTACGCTTTGAGCGCGCCCCAGGTGGAGAACGAGTACATCGCCGGCGGCGGCACGAATGCGCCTTATTTTGCTCCGCCTCTCCCAACCAGCGGCGGCGCTGCCGCCAATTCAACATTGGCCATCCCGGTCACAGCCCTGGGATCGCCCCCGCTGGGCTATTGGTGGACCAATGTGACCACCGGCGCTGGTATCGCCTCGGGCACAACCAACAACGCCGGCGGCGATGTCGCGTTGGGCTACCCGAACGTGCCTCTCAACTGGAACGGCGACCAATTGCAGTTGACCGTGACCAATGTCTGGGGCACAACCAATGTCCTGTTCACGCTCACCATTACCAACGGCATTAACACTAATCCGACGAACATTGTGTTCGGCGTGACGAACAATCAATTGTATTTGAACTGGCCGGCTGACCACACCGGCTGGCAGTTGCAGGCGCAAACCAACAACCTGTCGGTGGGCATCGGCACCAACTGGGTCAATGTGACCGGCTCGACAGGCACCAATCAGGCGATCATTCCGATCAACCTGACGAACGGCGGCGTCTTTTACCGCCTGATTTATCCATAAAACGAGATTTTGGCGGACGCTTGCGCGCCACAAATTGAAATTATCCTTTAAACGCACGGCTTAGGGCGGATCATCGAGACTACCCGCTTTCGGGGATGCAATAGAATTCACGCTGACCTTAAAATCAGCGGTCAAAATTCTATAATTGAAAACGAACATCGCTAATGTGTGGATTTGTCAGCTGGCTTTTGTGGCGGGTTTGACTGTGATGGCCAATCAGGCGCCATGTGGCCAAAGTGCGGCTGGACCTGCCAATGTTTCCACGCGGCCATCACAATTACGGCAGGATGTTTATGCCATGTTTGGGCCATATCAAGGTCCTGTCGTCAAAGGCGTGGATACCGCGACACTGGCGGGCAAAGTGATGTGCGGTTATCAGGGCTGGTTCGGCGCGCCCGGTGATGGCAGCCCGGCTTCGGCCTGGCGGCATTGGGCCAGGGGCCAGGGGCAATTTGCAGACGGCAATGCCAAGGTTGACCTTTGGCCCGATGTGTCGGAACTGACACCAGGCGAGCGGTTTATCACCGGTTTCAAGTTGTCGGATGGCCATCCGGCGGAAGTCTTCAGCTCCTATAATAAACAAACCGTCTTGAGGCATTTTCAGTGGATGCGTGATTACGGCATTGATGGCGTATTTGTCCAGCGTTTCGCCACGCATTTGTCGGCACGGTCGAGGCTCGAATTCTGCAATGCGGTTCTGGCTCATTGCCGTCAAGGGGCCAATCGTTATGGCCGGGCTTATTCGGTGATGTACGACCTGAGCGGGCTGTCACGGGGACACATCGGCGAGGTCATCAATGATTGGCGCCAATTGAGGAGAAAAATGGCGATCACCGATGATCCCGCTTATCTCCATTATCATGGAAAGCCCGTCGTGGCAGTGTGGGGCGTCGGGTTTAACGATGGCCGGGATTACACGCTGGCGGAATGCCGCAAATTGATTGAATTCTTAAAAGAGGATCCGGATGCCGGCAAGTGCACGGTGGTTCTTGGCGTGCCGGCGTATTGGCGCGAGCTGGATCGGGACGCCATCAATGATCCCGAATTGCTTAACGTTCTTAAAATGGCGGATGTTATCAGCCCGTGGACGGTTGGGCGTTACACGAACCCGGCGGAAGCCGGCAAATACGCGGAAAACATCTTAATGCCCGATTTAACATGGTGCCGGCAGCAGGGCCTTGAATTGATGCCAGTCGTTTTTCCGGGTTTTAGCTGGCACAACCTGAAAGGGGGAGAATTGAATCAGATTCCCAGATTGCGGGGGCAGTTTTTATGGTCCCAATTTTTAAATGCAAAAAGAGCCGGAGTTTCAATGGTCTATGTGGCCATGTTCGATGAAGTGGACGAAGGCACCGCCATTTTCAAGTGCGCCAATGACGTTCCTGAGGGTGAGAATTCGCGTTTCCTGACGTTTGACGGTTTGCCAACAGATTTTTACTTAAAGGTCGTGGGCCAGGGGACAAAATTGATCCGGGCAGAAACAACGGCGGCCAGCGCCCGGATCGAAAGGGATTTTTCCCACAGCATGTTTGAGAATTGAGCCTAAGATTGTCGCTTGAATGCAAAAAGGGCCGCCCTATTCTGGTGCTGTGATGAAGAAATTTCAGAGACAAAGACCCTGGCCCGGGCACGTCGCGTGGAGGGCGTTTCTAGCCATCGTCCTCTGGTCATTTGGGGCCGTTGTTTCAATCGCACAAACCGGCGGCACAGGCGCGGGAAAACTCATCATCTCAGCCGTTCAAGTTGGCAACCGGACCTTTCCCATTCGTATGAACCAGGCCTTGAAACTTGGCCCAAATGCGGAAGACGTCGTTTTCCGATTTGGTCCAGCCACGAATTCGAACTGGGTTCCAAACCGGCTGCGCTACAAGTTAGACGGTTACGATAGCGCCTGGCGTGCGAGCGCCGGCGAAATGAGCTTCACGGTTCGATTCTTCAATGGGACGGGGGACCAGGTCAGCCAGAAGGTTTTTACCGTGACTGGCGACAGCGCCGGCTGGAACGGCTCGCTGCAAAATTCGTCATTAACTCACCGCCGCGAGACGGTGACCGTCCCTCCGGGGGCGTCGCAGCTATGGGTGGTGATTTCGTCCGCCGGGCCGCCGGAAACCGAAGGCGTTTATGTGGTGGCAAATCTGATGGTATATGAAACTGAATCAAACAAATTTCCAGGTACCGTTTTAATCGCGTCTCCCCTGGACCAGCCGCAGGATGATGATAAGCCGGAACAGTCTCCAAGCGGATGGACGCGTGATGGAACGCATCCAAGTATGGCCAAAATTGTGAATATTGGCCGCGATCCGGTGGTAAGGGCCTTTGCGGTTCTTGACGACGACCCGATTAGCCACGCGGAATGGCGAACCAGTCATACCGCCGCGCCGAAGGTAACTCCCGGCGCCAAGGTGGTCCTGGAATGGAACGAGATGTATAGCATAGGCCAGGGGGATACCAGCCGCGTCACCTACGAGAGGCTCCCGGCCGGCCGTTACGATTTTCACGTTCAGGAAGTCAATATTCTTGGCGTGCCTACGGGCGCCGAAGCATCGCTAAAACTCGTGGTTTCGCCTCCCTTTTGGAAGACGGCCTGGTTTTTGGGAGCGGCATCAGCCATCTTTGTGGCGGCGGGCATCGGCCTGGCGCGTTATTTAACTTGGCGTAAAATACAGCGTGAACTGGTGGTGCTCAAGAGCCAGCAGGCGCTGGAACGCGAACGTTTGCGGATTGCCCAGGACATCCATGACGATTTGGGCGCAAGAGTGACGCAAATTTCGTTGCTCAGCGCCATGGCGCAGGTCAATCCGGAATTTTCCGAAACGGCGCGCTCGCAATTTGCCCAGGTTTCCCAAATGTCGCGTGACCTGGTGGCCGCGCTTTATGAAACGGTCTGGGCGGTGAATCCGGAAAACGACAACCTGGATGCGATGGGCAATTATATTTGCCAGATGGTTGCCACCTTGTGCGAGCCGCCGCGGTTGCGTTGCCGCTTTTATGTGTCAGACCTGCCGAAGCAACCTCAGATATCCAGTCAAACAAGGCATAATTTCAGCATGGCGGTGAAGGAGGCCGTTCATAATGTCATCAAACATGCCGCAGCCTCGGAAGTCGTCGTTCGAATACAACTCATCGAGGAGGTGTTGCATATTTCCGTCAGTGACGACGGTTGCGGATTTCAGGCGTCCGGCCGCGCTTCCGCCGGCAATGGACTGACCAATATGAAGCGGCGCCTCGAAGAAATTGGCGGGACGTGCTCCATCGAGAGCGAGCCAGGCAAAGGGACGACGATTTATCTGCGCTTAACGGTGGGCAATTCCTGGGCGCATTCAACCACTCGAAATGGATCGGGATCGGAATTGAAATGATACCTAAAAAGACGGTCATTATTGTTGAAGATAATCAAGGGCTGCGCCAGCAGCTTTTGCAAATTCTTAATTCGGCGCCGGACATCCAGTGCGCCGGCGCATATGTTTCGGGTGAAGCGGCGCTTCCGGAAATTCTCCAAAAAAAGCCTGATGTTGTGCTTATGGATATCAAATTGCCTGGGATGTCCGGAATCCAATGCGTGGCCGAGATAAAGAAGGCCATGCCCGGCATCCAGATCCTCATGGTCACCGTTTATGAGGACAGCGAGCGCATTTTTCGAGCTTTGAAGGCGGGAGCCAATGGTTACCTGATAAAATCCAGCCCCCCGGAACAGCTTCTGGAATCGATCCGGGACGTTTACAAGGGGGGCGCGCCAATGTCCAGTCACATTGCCCGCAAAGTCGTGCAACATTTTCATCTTCTGGGACCCTCCGTCCAGGAATCAGAGAACTTGTCGCCGCGTGAGCAGGAAGTCCTTGATTTGCTGGCCCTGGGTTTTATTTATAAAGAAATCGGGAGCAAACTGAACATCAGTTCCGAGACCGTCCGCACTTATGTGAAAAACATTTGCCAAAAGATGCACGTCCGCAGCCGGTTGGAGGCCGTGGCCAAACATCGCGTTGGCGCGTAGGCGGTTGTCGGCCGGCTTCAGATTTGATAATCCGCAATCCCCATTGGGATGGTGGGCCATCCCCGAAAGCGGGGATACCGCCTCAAAATTCTCTTCGCGTATAGTTATTGGAAATAGCCAGACACCCAAAGCAAAGATGATCCGACATTTGGCCAAAACATCCACAACAAACGCCATTGCGTCCTTTTTGGTTCGTGGGACCGATGTCGTATATGAGTTATCAAATCAACCTGGTGAAAAATCGTAAACGAAATCCGAAATGTTAATCCCATGAAAATTCAAAATCCGACGAACCGCGTGCCCATCCTGTCATTGTGGCTGATGGCCCTTGGCCTTCTTGGCTTAGCCGTGGCGCCCAACAGTTATGCCGGGATGAACCCTCCTTACACGCCTGATTTTTACACGGTCCACCTTTGGCATTTGCAGGACACCAATGGCACTGTCCCGCCCGTCACCAATGGAGTCTATTTTTTCGATGCTCAGAGCAACAACGCGCTGGTCGTTCCGTTAGTGATTAGTAACTACCAGAGCGGCAATTTTGACCTGGCGGGACAGCCCGGGCCGGGCGCGCCGCTACAGGCTCAATACGGCACCGACTTCGGCTATACGTTGTCCGTTCAGACCACCAATTCCGCCGGCTTATATGCGCCGCTCAATGGTGGCGACCCAAGCCTTTTGTATGCTGAGACCAATAACGGAAATACTTTTGTCAATACCAACACCGGGGCCTTCACCTGGGAAGCCCTGGTTCAGCCGGCTTTCAACCCCTCAACTTATACCGGGAATAAAAATCCGGAAATTCTTTGCACGGACGGTGGCAACGACACGGGACCCGGCGCCAACCCTTATACGGAACGGGCCGTACAATTCCGATTTGATAATGTTACCGGACCCACGGGGGCGGAGCTCGAATTCAATGGCAACATTTCCAGCCCCGGCAGCATGTTCCACGATGTTTTTGCGTTTCTTCCTCCTGTAGTGCAAGGCCAATGGTATCACGTGGCGGTGGCTTTTACCGGTACGGCCCCGACCAACAGCGATCCGCCCTATAAGCTCACGCTCTATTGGACTCCGTTTAATCCCGGGGAATCGAATGCCATTATGCTGACGAATTTTTATAACTTCTTTACTTATACCAATACCGGCCAGGGAACCGTTTACTCGCTCCCGTATCCCTCCAACTCGATTATTGGAACCGGGCCGTTTGTCATTGGCAACAGTGCCCGCGGCCTCAATAGTGGCGGTGCATGGATCGGGAATATTGCGGAAGTGCGTATCAGCGATTGTTATCGGTATTCCAACCAGTTCGAGTTCAATACGATGGTAGATCCCGTCGCTCCGGCCATTACCGTCCAGCCGCCGACGAACTGGCTGCTGAGCTTTCAAAGTTCGACTTTCTTGACCACCACAAGTGATATGGTAGCTTACGGCCAGACCTTGACCTTGTCTCCGACAGTTACCGGGACGCCAATCCCTGCATTTCAATGGTATCAAAATGGCATGCCTTTGTCCGGGCAAACCAATGAGGGCCTGGTCATCAGCAACGTGACCTATGCGAACAACGCGGGTTATTACCTGATTGCCACCAATTACCTTGGCAGCGTTACCAGCGTCGTGGCGAACGTGACGGTGGGCGCCGGCTTCCAGGGTCTGTTTAATACCGGGTGCGACGCCAATAATAATCCACTGGACAAGACGGCGCCCGGTTCGGTGGATTTGCACTGGCTGCTTCCTGTGGATTCGGATCCCACGGCAGTTATTCCCGACGCTATCGTTTACTCAGATAATTCGCCCGTTGAGCCATATTACATATTGCCCGGCAACGGGGCATCCGTTTGGATCGGACCTCATGAAAACTCCGGCGATAGCGCCGGAAACTACACATTTACGACGACCTTCCAGGTGGACGAAACC
>JASHPN010000124.1 GCA_030038175.1 Verrucomicrobiia bacterium | reverse complement strand
AACGGCGTTAATGGAGTGACCGAAGCCGCGCCGGAAATATCGAGATCAAATAAATTCGTAGGCATTGAAAAGGCGCTGCTCAGTGGCGTTTGGGCGCCGTTCGTCATTCCATTGTTGTTGATGAGCAATGCCTGGACACTGCCGACGCCGGTGAATACGGTGCCGGCGCCTCCGGGATAAGCAGAATTGCCGCCACTGGCGGAAAGCTGGCCCGCGAAGTTATTGTTCGAACAGTAAAGCGCAATGCGCCCGCCGGCCCCGCCGCCCGCGGCGCCTGAAGCCGAACCGCCATCGGCCGAGATCGTTCCGCTCCCGGCCAGGGCGCCAATATTGGAAAGATACAGACTGCCCCCGGAGCCGCCGCCGGCACTGTATCCGCCGGCGATACCGTTCGCCGAAAGGTTTCCGTTCACGGTGAGAGCACCGCTGACATTCAACGTCAATGCGCCGCCGCCGCTGCCGCCCTGCGCGGAATATGGAGCCGCGTTGGCTCCGCCGCTGCCTTCGGATGTCGGCGCCAGAATTGAACCGTAGGCCTGGCCGCCACTGAAGAAGTTCCCTCCGTAACCGCCGTACCCGCCCCCACCATAGGTGGTGCTTCCAAGTGGCGTTTGAACGGTACCGGCGCCGGGGCCATTCTGTGATCCGAAACCACAGCCATCCACAAACATAGAACCGCCCGCGGCAATGGTCAGATTCTCAAAATTGATCGTCGGATCCTGGCACGGCGCGAGCGCGGTCAAGGCGCTGTTGCTCAGGATCATGACGTTATCCAGCATCATTGAACCGCTCGAGGGCAACTGGCCGATGGCGCCGTTTTGAACCGTTACGCTTTCGTTCACAACGCTGAAGACCGTATTGGTGCCGACATTGCCATCGTTATCCAAAAGCAACATCGCCGGACCCGGCCCATTGGTCACATAATAAATTGTCCCCGCCCCTCCATAACTGGCGCCACTGCCGCCATAGGCGGATACGTTCCCCATAAAGTAATTGGTGCCAAGTATTTTAACGTCCGAGAGGCGCACAATCGAAATGCGCCCTCCGCCACCGCCGCCGCCGTAGATCAGAGATCCGTTGCCGCCATTGGCGGTAATCGAGCCGCCGCCGGTAAGAAGGCCTGCAGTTGCAAAAATATAGATACTGCCGCCGCCACCGCCACCGCCACCGCCACCGGAGCCATTTCCGCCATTGGCCGAAAGCACGCCATTTAATTGGAAAGCGCCCGAAAGCTCGATTTGAATTGCGCCGCCGCCATACCCGCCGACCGAGGTCAAATAACTGCCGCCGCCGCCGCCGTAACCGGTTGGCTCCGTGGTCGAATCCGATGCAATTCCACCGGCCACGACATTCGAGAAGGCCCATCCACCATCACCGCCGTGCGCGCCGCCGCTGCACGGATACCATGGTAAATTGCCAAATCCCGAGCCGCTCCCTGTACCGCTGCCGGGCGCGTTGCCGGATGAATCAGCAATAACGCCGCCCCCGGCCTGAATCGTGGCGCTGCCACCCAGTGAAAACTCAATGCTTCCCGGCTTAGGTTGCGTGACGACCCAGGCGTTCGATGAGATGAGAAGGTTGTAAAAATCATTTTCGCTCGACGATGTGGTTGCAAGAACGCCGCCGTTTTGAACTGTAAGACTGGCACTTGAGGATGAATAGATCAACGGCGTGTTCGTCCCGAGGTTGCCGCCATTATCCACCAAAAATAGAGCCTTCGCCGTCTGCCCCAGGGGCAGAGTATAGTTGGTCTGAACAAAAATAGTTCCCGCGCCGCCGTAGTTTGCGCCGCCGCCACCGTAAGCGGTGATGTTGCCGGTAAAATGATTGGTTTGGCTGAGCGTTTGTGAATTGAGATTGATCGCAATTACGCCTCCTCCGCCTCCTCCGCCAACGCCGTTTGCCCCGCTGCCGCCATTGGCTGAAATGGCGCCTGACCCGGACAACGCGCCGACCGTCACGTTCAAACTGCCGCCCGAGCCGCCGCCTCCGCCGCTGCCCGAGCCGTTGCCGCCATTGGCTGAGAGAATTCCATTGAGCTGCAGGAATCCGGGAACACTCAAATAAATCAGGCCGCCGCTATTGCCGCCAATTGAATAACCATTCCCGCCTCCGCCGCTGCCCTCAGATTGAGGAGAAGTCGCCGAATTATAGCCCCCCAATCCGCCCGCCGCTGAATTCGAAATGCACGTGCCGCCGTACCCGCCATTGCCGCCGCCACTGCAAGGATAATAAGGCGAAGTGCCGTAGCTGTTGCCATGACCGTTTCCGTCGTTTTCCGGGTCGCCAGAGGCGTTGGCGATAATTCCCCCTCCGGCCTGGACGATGGCGTTACCACTTAATGAAATATTGAGTTCCGCTGATTGGCCTTCGGGAACCACCCACGCGTTTGACCCGACGAAAAGACTGTTATACTCACCTGAATATGGGGCAACGATACTGCCATTTTGAACCGTCAGCGCGGTTTCATAGTACGAATAATCGAGTACTGTATTTGTGCCCGCATGGCCGCCGTTGTCCACGATCAAAGATGAAAGCTGGTTTTCGTTGGTTTTGATGAACACGGTGCCCGCGCCGCCATAAGTGGCTCCCGCGCCGCCGTAAGCCGAAATGGTTCCGGTAAAAAGATTGGAAAAACTCGATTGACTAAAGGTAACCGCGACCAGACCGCCGCCCCCGCCGCCGCCAACGAACGTGACCCCGTTGCCGCCATTGGCAGCGATACTGCCCGAGCCGGTTAAACTGCCAATCGTCAAATTCACGCTGCCGCCGGCGCCGCCGCCACCACCGGTCCCGGAACCATTGCCGCCATTCGCCGAAATAAAGCCATTATCCTGTAATGTGCCGGAGACGTTAATTTGAAGCACCCCGCCGCCGTTGCCGCCCACGGAGGTGTTTCCGCTATAGCCACCACCGCCGCTCCCCGGCGTCGAAGGGGAAGGAATGTCTGCATTCGCACTTGATCCTCCAACCGCCAAATTCGAGATAGACATGCCGCCGCAACCGCCATTGCCACCACCGCCGCCGGGGAAATAAGGACTGACACCGTCATAACGTCCAGGGTCGTTGCCGCTATTGCCCGCGTAGCCGGCCAAATTGGCGCTGATGCCGCCCCCGCTTTGCAGCGTGATGTTATTGGCGGTAATGCTCAAGGTTGTGTTATTGGTAGTGGCCAGCACGCCATTTGAAGAAACAAGAAGATTTCCAAAGCTGATCGAGCCGGAGGTATAAAGAAGTATGCCATTGTTTTGCACGGTCAGGTTTACGCCCGAAATAGATTGAATGGCCGAGTCGGCCCCTGAGTGGCCGCCGTTATCCACGACCAGGGACGCGGTGCCCTCATAAGGTGAATCGTAGATGGTGCCGGCGCCGCCATAGTTGGCTCCGCCACCGCCATAGGCGGTAACCAAACCGGAAAATTGATTGGTGTAAAATAAAATTGCGATACAACCACCGCCCCCGCCGCCGCCCATGGAATCCACGCCGTTGCCGCCATTTGCCATAATGGAACCGGTGCCGGCCAAAGCGCCGGCTGACAGAAAAATGCCGCCCCCCGCCCCGCCGCCGCCGCCGGTTCCCGAGCCATTTCCACCATTCGCCGAGATGAGGCCGTTGAGCTGCAACGTGCCGTTGACCGTCATACTCACATAGCCGCCACCCAGGCCACCAATTGAAAAGGATGAAAAACTGCCTCCCGCGCCGCCCGGTTGCAAAGGATGCGTAATAACATCATAGTCCGCCAGGCCTCCGGCCGCGGAGTTTGAAGCCGAATTTCCGCCATAGCCCCCGTGCCCGCCGCCGCCGCCAAGGTACGGAAAGTACGTAGAATAACCTCCGCTCCCGGATCCCTGCGAGGCGTTGTAACCCAGAGTATTTGCAATAAAACCTCCGCCGGCCAGGATAGTTGCATTGCTGCTGATCGAAATACTCGAACTGGTTGATCCCGCCGGGATGGTCAGCCAGCCATTGGACCCGATCCAAAGATTGGCAAAAGTGGATACTTGCGCCGGCAACAGACCGGTGGCTCCGTTTTGAATCGTCAAATTCTCCGTACTTTGCGACAGCAATGGAGTCAAAGCGCCGGTATTGCCGCCGTTGTCTAAAATAAATTGTTGCGGACCGGCTGCAGGCTGCAGATACACCGTTCCCGCGCCGCCATAATTCGCGCCGCTGCCGCCATAGCACGTCATCGCGCCGGTGAACGTATTCGTTCCGGCATTAACTGAAATCCGCCCGCCGCCGCCGCCGCCGCCGAATGAGTTGGCGCCAATGCCGCCATTGGCGGTGATACTGCCGGCGCCGCCAAGGGTACCTGCGGAAATCTGGATGCCGCCGCCGGAACCGCCGCCGCCGGCGTAACCGGAGCCATTAACGCCGTTGGCAGAGATGACTCCATCCACCTGCGCCGTTCCCTGAACCGTCAGCGCGATTGCCCCGCCGCCCGCGCCACCAGCCGAGTTTAGGCCGCCTCCGCCACTGCTGCCCGGATTTATCAGATAAGAGCCTGCACCGCCTCCGACCGCATTAGTCACGCTTGCCGCCCCACCGTTACCGCCGTAGCCGCCGCCGCCGCCATAAATCAAATCATCATCTAAATATGTGCCGCCCTGGCCAGAACCGCCGGACGCCCATCCGAGACCATTCATAGACAGGACGCCGCCGGCCTGAACGGTTAGATTGGTTGCGGCGAGGAAAAGGATCGTTTGTTGGACGCCAGTCAGCAGGCTGTTTGAACAAATGGTCAGATTGTTCGGCGCAAAAGTCCCCGTGGCAATCACGCCCGCGCCGCCCCGGATAACGACGTCCGCGAGCGTTGGCAACGTGACGGTAGAATCGGTTCCCGTGTTTCCTCCATTATCCAGCAACAGCAAACCGTTGGTTCCGGTCAATTGCGTAAAAATCGTTCCCGCGCCGCCGTACGTTGCGCCGTCCCCGCCGTAAGCGGTCATCGTCCCGGCAAAATTGTTCGTGGCGCAAATAACCGCGATGCGCCCGCCACCACCACCGCCGCCGCTGCCGCCATAAACCGGTGCGCCTGTGCCACCGTCGGCGCTCATACTTCCGGAACCGGATATGCTCCCGGCCAAAATCCAGATCCCGCCGCCGGAGCCACCGCCCGCGCGCGAATTCGTCGCGCTTGCGCCGTTTGCGCTCACGATGCCTTCGATGCCCACATTGCCTCCGGCAATGATTTGGATGAGGCCGCCGCCGTTGCCTCCCGCGCCGGCGTCGCTGCTGCCGCCCCCGCTGCCCGGAAACCCAGGCTGATATAGTGAATCGTAACAGCCGCCGCCAATAGCGCCATAAGCGCTCATGCCGCCGGCGCCGCCATCGCCCCCACCGGAACCATCCGCCGGATCGCCACTGGAACTCGATCCGGCGCCGGGGCCGAGGCCCGCTCCATAACCGATACCGTCAGCGTCAATCCGGCCGTTCGTGGCAACGCATACTGCGTCGGTTATGGTGAGGTTCAATCCTGCGGGAAACAATTCGTTCCAGCTATAAGTCACCAGGACGGTTGCGCCATCCGCGATGGAGGAGTTGGCCGTTCGCGCAATTTGCATTACTCCGGTTTGATAGAATTCCACGTAATCCACACCGTTGCTATAGACAATGGTTTGGCTGGAATCCATTACGAGCAAAGGCAGTAAAACATTGGTATTCAACAGCGTTGCCGGGTTTGTTCCATTCAGTACCTGCGGCTCGTTGGTGACGTTGAACGTAATGGCATACTCGCCGGTGGGGCAAAAAGTGTGGGTCAGTGTGCCGCCCGGGCCGACCAAGAGGCTGGCAAAACTGTGCGGGCCGTCCACCGTAACGGTGCAGTTGCTGAGGATCAAATCCTGGCCATCAAAATTCGTATTAAGAGGTGAGATGGCCGCGTCGTTCGTGAAAACAACCGCCAAGGCGTGGGGAGCGGCGAACAAAAAGAAACCCAAAAAAAGCCTGGCGAGTAAATTGGCATTGTTCATAGAAAACAGGCCTTCTTTAATGAGTTTCTATCTAAAACATTTCCTGCGCAAAGTCTATCAAAAACTTGTCACGGTTACGCTTCCACCAGTTTATAAAGGAAATCGGCCCGCATGTTACAGGCAAAAGACCCGGTCTTTGAAAGCTCACGGGTAATGACAGCAACTCCCCGACGCCATTGCTAAAGTCCAACCCGTCGGTATGTCGGGCGGCCATAATTGATATCCTCTTGGTCACGGAGATTGTTGCTCATTCTAATCCGGTTCGGGCGCTCGCCAAGTGTGTGTTTGACTGCACACCCCCCATTTATCAAAACGGGAAATTGACCCGATAAAACCGGCTGGAATGCAAACTCCAATCGGGGTCGGAAAAATGCGCCGAACCACCCGTGAGAGTGACGGTTGAAACCGGATCCCAGCGCGGATACCGCAAACTTGTCGTGGCTTCCACGCCTACGGTCAGGTTATCGTTGCCGGAGATATCGAAACCAAACTCACCTCCGCGCAGTCCAAAGTTCGCATTGCGTTTTATTTGAGGATTCCACAACTCCGTCTGAAATCCGCTCAAGGTGCTCCAACCGGAGTATCCGGGCAGGTAATAAAAAGTGGCATTATCATTGTCAAATGCGGATGAAGTCCCTGTGGGAATAGTGCCGCCGAAATAAACGCTGCCAAGCGCCGGGCAATCAGAAAATGCGTCATTTCCAAGGCTGGTCGTGCCACCGGATATGACAGCAGTGACGAGATCGGTGCAACCGTAAAAGGCAAATTCTCCGACGGTGCTGACTCCCGGGCCAATTTTCGTGAACTTCAAAGCGGTTTCATAAAATGCGAATTCTCCGATGCTTGTGACGTTGCCGGGGATCACGGCCGATTCCAATGCCGGACAAAACGCAAAGGAATCCGCCCCGATCATCTTCAGCTCCCCTGGATACCTGACCTTGCACAGGCTTTGGCAACTGTAACACAAATAATCCGAGATACAGGTGACACCGCAAGGCAGGCAGAGGTTGGTCAAGGCAGAACCTGAAAGCGCGTGGTCCTGAATGTCGGTGACCGTTTCGGGGATATCTATATTTTCAATTCCCGCTCCGAAATAGGCGTATTGCCCGATCGTCGTCAGCCCTTTAGGAAGTGTCGTTTCCAGCAGCGAATAAGTGCCCTGAAAAGCCCCGTCGCCGAGCGCCGTGACAGTATCCGGAACGACATAACCGGCGGCCGGGGACGCCGGCGGGTATTGGATGAGGGTGGTCATGCCCTTGTTGAACAAAACGCCGTTCGAGCTTACAAAACTTGCATTTGCCGGATCTACCATAATGCTGCCGAGCCCATAGCACCCCAGGAACGCGTCGCTTCCAATGTTCACCATGCTTTGGGGAATCGAGAGGCTCGGCAGCGAAAAGCAATAATACAACGCATCGGGTCCGAGAGTGGTTGCGCCGTTCTGGATGTTAAAACTGGTGAGACCGTAATCTTCATAGAATACACCTTGTCCCATGCTGGTCACACTGGAAGGCAAGGTGAAGGCGCCCAGGTTGTAATCAGACGCAAATGCATAATCTCCAATGGTCATCAGGCCGGGTCCCTGAAACGTGAAAGTCGCCAGATTGGGGCAATACGAAAAAGCATTGGAATCAATGATGCTGACGTTAGCCGATAGGGTCACCTCCGTAATGGTGTCATTCTGATAGAACGCCTGCGGCCCAATCGTTGTGACCGGAAAGACGCCCATGGTTGCGGGAATATTCACCACCGGGTTGGTTCCCGTATAGCCGGTGATCGTTATTGTGTTATTTTGGGTCGAGGTGAGGAACTGGGCCGGTGCGAATGCAGGAACCAAAATGATCAACAGCCAGGACAGAAGTTTTGCGCGGGTAATCAACGGCGATGCCATGACCGAAACCGCACAACGACGCGTAAGGCAATGGAACGCGAGATCCATAAGCGCAATAGTTTTTGTTAAGGGTTTCTCCCGTGGCGCGGGTGACACCACCGGATGAAAACAGCATGAACGGAAAGGAAAGCGATGTCAATGATAATAATTAGGGATTCTACAATTGTACAATTGGGCGTGCAACTTGACACTGTTCTAAAAAGGGACAGGAACGTCGCCCTGTCCCGCTTTGCGGGATCCCTGCCCATAAACCGGAGCGCGGCATTTATGCCGCTTCGGCGTCCCTTGGCGTCGGACATTGAAGCGGCCTGAAGGCCGCGCTCCTGGACTATTCCGTCGTGCTGAACTTGTAAACGATCGTATTGTGATAAACCTGGCCGGGTTTCAGTTCAGTGGACGGAAAATTCGGCTGGTTCGGCGAGTCGGGATAATGTTGCGGCTCCATCACGAATGCGCCGCGGTGGGGATAAACGATGCCGCCTTTGCCGATAATGGTGCTGTCCAAAAAGTTGCCGGAATAAAATTGCAAACCGGGTTCGGTGGACCAGATCTCAAACACGCGGCCCGATGCCGGGTCCGTGACGCGCGCGTCCAGGCCGAGTTTGCCCATTTTGTGGTTGATGACGAAATTGTGGTCGTAACCGCCCGCGAATTTCAACTGTTCATTGTCGTCCTGAATCCGGGCGCCGATGGCCGTCGGGGTGCGAAAATCAAGGGGCGTTCCTTCGACCGGCGCGATTTCTCCCGTCGGAATGAGAGTGCTGTCCACCGGCGTATATTTGTCCGCGTTGATATAAACCACCTGATCGAGCACCGTCCCCTGCCCGGCGAGGTTAAAGTAGGAATGCCCCGTCAGATTGACGACGGTGTCTTTGTCCGTAGTCGCTCTAAATTTCAGGCGCAATGCGTTTTCTTTCGCGAGTAAAGTATAGGTGGCCGTGACCTTCAGTGTTCCGGGATAACCTTCTTCGCCATCCGGGCTGGTATAGCTGAGTTTCAATTCCGGCCCATCGTCTTCCACCTTTGCTTCCACGACCGTCCAAACCCGTTTATCGAAACCTTTGATGCCGCCGTGGAGGGAGTTGGGAACGTTATTGGTCGCCAGCGTATATTCCTGTCCGTCGAGTGTGAAATGGCCCTTGGCGATGCGGTTGCCGTAACGGCCGATGAGCGCGCCGAAATAGGGGCTGTTGGTCAGGTAACCGTCCAGCGTGTCGTAGCCCAGCACCACATCGCCCATTTGGCCGTTCTTGTCCGGCACTTTGATGGATTGGATGATGCCGCCGTAAGTCAGGATGCGCGCCTCCATGCCATTGTCGTTGCGCAATGTGTAAATTTCGACCGGCAATCCGTCTGAAGTGGCGCCAAACGACTCATGCGTGATGGAAGGTGCGTTTGAAGCGCCACCGGGAGTGTGCGTGGCACAACCCGTGATCATGGCCGCAACGGCGATGGCCGCGAGCGTCGCACTGTATCCGAATAATGTTTTCATAAGATAGGCCGTCTATTTCGTGTTTCGTGTTTGTGGAGATGTTTTATTTTGCCAGATTCGCAATACCCGCCGCCGGCCGGCTGTCGTCTGAACTGCCCCAATCATAATTCGGCGTCGAACCCATCTGAAAATCCAACTCGCCACCGGCCATAATGTCATCGTGGTTGATGTAGGTTTTGTCGTAGGCCTGTCCGTTCAGCGCCGCGCTTTCGATGTAAAACTCCTGGGTGCCGTTATGGATGGCGTTGATGACAAAGGTCTTGCCGTCTTTCAAATGAAGTGTGGCCTTGTTGAATAAGGGGCTGCCGACGAAATAAATCGGATCCGCCGGGCAGGCCGGATAAAATCCCAGCGCGCTGAAGACATACCAGGACGCCATCTGACCGGTGTCATCGTCGCCGGAGGCTCCGTCCGGCGTGGCCTGATAAAGCCAGGTCATGGCTTGCCGAGCCCGCACCTGGGCCTTCCAGGGCTGGCCCGCGTAATCGTAAAGATAAATCAAATGGCTCACGGGTTCGTTGTTGGCCGCGTATTGTCCCATATTGATGGCCGCCATTTCGGTCATTTCATGGATCGGCTTGCGATAAGTCCCAACCCGAAAGGTGCCGGGCGTCGTAAATACGGAATCGAGCTTGTCGCCGAAGGCTTTCCAGCCGCCCATCAGCTCAGCCAGCCCCGGTTCGTCCTGCATGGCGTTGAAAGTCCACTGCCAGGCGCTGCCTTCCGTGAAGGGGCCGCCCCATTCGTCCGGATAAAACGGTGAGTCCCATTGGCCGTTGGCGCGCCGTCCGCGATTGAACCCGGTCGAAGCGTCATAAACGTTTTTGTAATTCATGGCGTGCTCGGCAAACGTCCGCGCGTCAGCGGTATCGCCAATGGACTGGGCGAGTTCCGCCGCGCAGAAGTCGTCATAGGAATATTCCACCGTCTTGGACGAAGCCTCGGTGAAGCTCGGTTCGCCCTTGACGTTCGAATACGGCACATAACCAAGGGAATTGTAATATTGGGTGCCATCGCGCCCATCGCTGTTGGCATCATGCACCATCGCGGCCACGGCGGCCTGCGGATCGAAGCTGTGGATGCCTTTCATCCAGGCATCGGCCAGCACCGAAAAAGCGTGGTTGCCAATCATGCATACCCGGAACCCGGGGCTGGTCCATTCCGGCAGATGCCCGCTCTGGTCATACACATTCATGATGCCCTGCATGATTTCCGCGCTGACCTCCGGAAACAGGATATTGTAAAGCGGATGCGCCGAGCGGAAGCTGTCCCAATAGCCTGTGTCCGTGTAAAGATAACCCTGATGCACCTTGCCGTCGTACGGACTGAAATACTCGGGCTGATTGTTCGCGTCCATTTCGTAAAATTTATGGGGAAAAAGGATCGCCCGATATAGCGCCGTGTAAAAAGTCCGGTGCTCGTCCGGCAGACCGCCCTCGATTTGTACGCGGCCCAGATCGTCGTTCCAGGCGATTTCCGCGCGGCGGCGGATGGTGTCAAAGTCCGCGCTGCCGATCTCCGTTTTGAGATTCAAAGCCGCCTGTTCCGGGCTGATGAAGGAAGACGCCACTTTGCAGGTCACCACATTGCGCGAACCGCGATGAAACAACGAGAACAACGTTTTGCCCGTATTAAATTGCAGGAATGCGCCCACGTGATGGCCTTCCATTTTTGCCACGCCCGGTTGGGTTTTATCCCCGGACCAGACGCCATAGCCCGAAAATGGCTGGTCGAATTGAATGATGAAATAGTTTCCAAAATTGTCCGGCGTTCCCCCGCGGCTGTTGCGGGCAATGCCAATGACTTCGTTTTTCGACGGGATAATTTCGACGGAAGAAAGAGGGTTGCTTTTGAAAACGTCCAGCACTACGTAGGAATCGCCTGCTTTTTCGAACGTGAACCGGAAGCGCGCCGCGCGCAGCGTAGGCGTCACTTCGGCGTCGGTGTCCCAGGTATCGAAATGCACTTTATAATAGCTCGGCTGGGCGACTTCCTCATCGTGCCGAAACGTCGAAACCCGGTCCTTTTCCGTAACCGCCAGCTTTCCGGACACCGGCATGAACGCAAAATTGGCGTAATCGCCGATCCACGGGCTGGGCTGGTGCGTTTGGCGGATCCCGTAAATGGTATTGTGCTCGTATTGGTAATAGAAAGACTCGTTTTGCGGCTCGGTATAAGGCGCCCACGTATTCATCGGAAATGGCAGGGCGATGGCCGGATACATGTTGCCGTGGGAAAAGCTGTATTGGGAATCGGTCCCTTCCATCGGATTGGCCAGTGTCACCAGCGGCGTCTCTTGAGCCAGGCACGAAATAGCGGCGAACGTTAAAGCGGAGACGATAATGTTTTTCATATTCACGGACGGAATGGCCGAATTGTGCTCCGTTATGGCGCGAAATCCAGAAGATTTTTAAGCGACCTGCAAATAGGGCGTATCTCAATTTTCGGTAAGACTTCCCCTATACCTTGTTCGCGCGTTGAACTCCATGTATTGTCCGGCCGGATGTCGGATTTGCACAGTCTGCGGTTTCTTATGGGTGATATGAATCTGAACGACAGTGTCCAATTGCTCCGCAAATACGCCGAGCACGGTGACGAGACGGCCTTTCGCGAACTGGTGCAACGATACGTGGATTTAGTTTATTCCACCGCTCTTCGCCGGGTGGGTGGAGACGCCAATCTGGCCCAGGACGTGACGCAGAAAGTCTTTGCCGACCTGGCGCTTAAGGCGCGGATGTTCCGAAACCTGGAGTTTTTGGGCGGTTGGCTGCACCGGCACTCGGGGTTCGTCGCGTCCAACCTGGTCCGCAGCGAACAGCGCCGTCAGATTCGCGAACAGGAAGCCGCGCAAATGAATGCAATCTCAGAATCTCCCGACGGCCTTTGGCAACAGGTGGCCCCCATGCTGGATGAAACGATCGAACAACTCGATCCGCCGGATCGCCAGGCGATTTTGTTGCGGTTTTTCGAGCGGCGCGATTTTCGGTCGGTCGGCAACGCCCTCGGCATCAGCGATGACGCCGCCCAAAAACGCGTCAGCCGGGCGATCGAAAAACTACGGGCGCTCCTGGCAGAACGCGGCGTGGCGCCCGGCATTGTCCTTTTGTCGTCGTTGTTGGCCGGTTGGGCGGTTCATGCGGCGCCGCCGGGCCTGGCGGCCAAAGCGACAAAACTCGCGCTGGCCGGCGCGGCGGCGAGCGGTGGATTGGTCCCGATATTGGCAAAGGTTTCACAATCGCTGTTCGTTAAACTCGCACTGAGCGGAGCCGTCATTGCCGGGGCTTTGTGGCTTTATTTGCCGCGCCATTCCAAGGCGATTTCCGGGCCGGCACGCCCATTAGCCGCCGCTCTGCCCACCGCACAGACAGCACCGCAATCGCGTGGAGGGTTGTTGGCCAGTCAGCAATCCATCGGGTCGCTGACGCCTGAAACCAATGACGCTAATGCAACGAGCAATTTTCTTTTGCTTCACATTGTCGCCGCCGATTCCGGACAGCCGGTGCCGAACGTGGAAATGGATTACTGGCCATGGAACAGTCAAATGATACCGCGTGGCAAGTCGCTCCAGGCCGATCGTTTTGG
>JASHPN010000123.1 GCA_030038175.1 Verrucomicrobiia bacterium | reverse complement strand
GCTAACCTTTCCCCGGTCACCTTTGGGGCGTGTCATCAAATCGGCTTCCTGCCAACGCAGCCGCTTTAAACCTTCCCGAACCATGCCTTCAGCCTGTTCGGTCTGGCTCTGCGCCCTTTGATCCCCATAGTGATTTTCCCCAATTCGCCCGCGCATCTGCGTCAACAACTCCTGCCGAAATCCTTCCGTCCCCAAATACCAGCCCCGCCGAAGCGCCTTCAATTGCTCCGGATCCTCCTCAGCCTTCCGGCGCCATTCCATCCGCCGGCCAAATTCCCGCCGGCCTTCTTTGGTGTCACCCGCGATCCGGTGCTCTCCCAGGAGCCGATCCACCCGCAGCCACCCCGGGCGCTTTCGCCGAGGCTGCAAATAGTGACCCAGACTGCTCCACCGATACGCCCACAGTTTCTCTTGCGACCGCAACAATTTGGCCCGGGCTGGATTCAGATGCACATAATCGCACACGGTCTTCAAGTAACCGTTGCCGCTGCCCTCTACAATCAATGATTTGTAACGTCCGCTAAACAGATGCCCAAATAGTTTATGCCGCCGATTAAATCGCGACGTGTACGTTCCCAAAAGCCATTTCATGCCCGATACCAAATTGGGCTGAGGCGTCTCGACCACCAGATGAAAATGGTTTGGCATCAGGCACAAGGCATGAACCTGCCATCCGGTTTTTTCGCAAGCCTCTCCCAACGCTTCAAGGAAAAGCCGGCGATCCTCATCATCGTGGAAAATGGCTTCCCGGCGGTCGCCGCGATTCATGACATGGTATATGGCTCCCGGATATTGCACTCTCAATTTTCGCGCCATGCCGGCATTCTGCCCACCTAAATTTAAGCGTCAACCTCAAAATACTATGATACTAGGAACCGACCCCTTTACCTACCGGCTTGTCTGCGGATCGGGCTGGATGACTTTTTTCTTCTCCAGTTTATCGAGTTTGGGGGTGATGACGACCTGGCAATAGGGCGCGTTGGAGTTGTTGTCGTAGTATTTCTGGTGGTAACCCTCGGCGGGATAGAATTTTTTCAGCGGCACGATTTCGGTCACGATGGGGTTCCGGAAATTTTGCTGGGCGGCCAGCTTCGATTTTTCCGCCTCGAGCTGCTGTTTTTTATCGCGGTAAAGAATGATGGAGCGGTACGAGGTGCCCTCGTCAGCGCCCTGGCGATTCAGCGTGGTGGGGTCGTGCGCCTGCCAAAATACATCCAGCAACTGGCTGTAGGAAATTTTGGACGGATCAAAATCAATTTCCGTCACTTCCGCGTGGCCGGTGGTTTCGGTGCAGACCTGCTCGTAGGTGGGATTCTCCGTGGTGCCGCCGGCAAACCCGCTGGTTACCGAAATGACGCCGGGCAGCCGCTCGAACACGGCTTCCATGCACCAAAAGCAGCCGCCGCCAAAATCCGCAATTTCCGTTTTACTCGTCTCCATAGAATTGGTCGGTTGCGCCAGCGCCGAAAAGCCCAGCGCGCCAAACAGAGCCGCGCGCGCCTGCCACGCCATAGCGCAGCGAAGGCGGGTGAGCCAGCGGCCCATTTTCGCCCGAAGCCGTATCCCTAAAAATGGATGGGCATTCATGAGAACGTTCATTCATGGTTTGCGACCATGCCCCCGTTCGATTGCTGCAACGAAATGTAATCCTGGAGAATCCGCTCGCTTTCATCCAGCATCGGATCGGGAGCAATGGAATTAGTGATGACGATCGTATTGTAGGCGTTCGTAGGATAGACCGCCATAAACGCGGCGCCGGAGTCGGGCGTTGCTTTTAAGAGTTGCACGGGCGGCGGCAATCCGGGTTGGGAGGCGTCGGCCAGGGTGATTTCATACAACGTTTCGTCCGGCAGGGGGCGCGAGGCGATTTCTTTATCGCGGGCCTTCTTCTGCGCCTCGAGTTTTTCCTTTTCCGCCCAGGCTTTGCGTTCATTGAGCGTATCGGACTTTTCAGACTGTAATTTCTGAAGGTCCGCGATGTCCTGCCGCACATAGGCAAAGTCATCGTTGGTGGCCACCCGCGCCTGCGAATCCTCCGACAAAGTCGCCAAATAAGGCTGGACGAAATTCATCGGGGTGTAATTGGTGGCGGCAATGGTGTCCCAGGGCAGCGCATTGGGCAGCGAGGCTTCGCCGATCTCGTCACTATAACTCAACACATCCGGCAGGATGATATTGGGAATGACGCCCTTCAACTGTGTCGAGGCGCCGTTGATGCGGTAGAATTTGCGAATCGTAATTTTGACCGTCCCGGGGTCATTCGTCATGCCTTCCCAGACAAATGGCCGCAACGGCATCAGGTTTTGCACAGTCCCTTTGCCGAACGAGGACGTATCGCCCACAATGACCGCCCGGCCGTAATCCTGCAAGGCGGCGGCGACAATTTCCGAGGCCGACGCGCTGAACCGGTTGACCAGCACCAGGAGCGGGCCATTGTAAATGTCGGGCGACTGGTCATTGCCGCCGACCGCCGGCGGTCCATCGGGCGACCGGATTTGAACGACGGGGCCGTTGGTTGCGAACAGGCCGACAAACTGGATGGCTTCTTCCAGCGAGCCTCCCGGATTGCTGCGCATATCCAAAATGATGCCGCCCGCTTTTTCTTTCACCAATTTGTTTACGAGCGCGGCGACGTCATCAGAAATATAGTTGGTGGTTTGTGCGGAGTTGCCGCCCAGGTTAACCGGAGCGTAAAATGAAGGCACGTCAATGATTCCCAGGCGTTCCGTCGAACCGTTCCCGTCCGGCTTTTCGATCAACATGGCTTTGGCCTCCTCATCGCGGAGGTTGATTTCGTCACGGATCAGCGTCACGATGCGGTGCGACTTGGGGTCGTCCGCCGGAATAATCGTCAGCCGCACTTCCGTACCCTTCTTGCCGCGGATGAGTTGGACGATTTTCGGCAATTCCGTATCCACAACATCCGTCGGCGGCTGATTGCTTTGGGCCACGGCAATGATTTTGTCATCGGGCTTAAGCTGGTTGCTTTTGTAGGCCGGTCCGCCGGGAACAAGGCTGGCGATTTTGCAATACCCGTCGTCCGACGTCAGCTCGGCGCCGATGCCGCAAAGGGCCAGGCTCATCGAAATGGAAAAATCCTGGGCATGCTCATCGTTCAGATAATCCGAATGCGGATCATAGGCATGCGTCAACGCATCCAGGTAAGATTGCAATACGTCCCCGCTGTCCCATTCCGAGAAGTAGCGAAGGTCCCGTTCGTAACGGTGGTCCAGCAGTTGCGTAATGGCGTCGAAATTGGTTTCGGAGAGAGCGGCGCCCGGGCTGTCTTCACGGTCTAATTTTTCCCGCAAAAAATCATACATCACCTGCCGGCGCCAAAGCCGTTTCGCTTCCTCCATGTTTTTGGGATAAGGCGCGTCTTTGCGATCCACCTGCACCCGTTCGTCAGAATTGAATTTGAAGTTGTCGTTTTTCAACAATTCCCGGTCGTAAGTGACGCGCTGCTGCAGGCGTTCAAGAAACCGGTTAAAAATTTTATAGGCCGGGGTCACGTCGGCTCCCTGGCTCCCGAGCGTCAGGACGTCCAGGTTGGTCCGGTAATGGGAAAACTCATCCACGTCCGATTGCAGAAAGCACATGTGCTGCGAATCATAGGCGTCGAGATAAGCGTCAAAAAATTTCTGCGAAATTTCCGTGTCAAAGGGATGCTGGGAATAATGATACTCTTCAAGCAGACGCGCGGTGATATAGGCGACGTTCTTGTCCTGGGGCTGGGGTTTCAAGGGCGCCGGCGGCGTATTCAACGAGAAAGAATCGGCTCCCTCGGGAACGGCCAAAGTCCGCACCGGCGCGGCAGCCATCCGGGCCGGTATAAAAAACGGCAACGCAAGCAAAGCAAGCAAAACGAATATAAATTGTGATTGTCTCATGGCAATGGCACGAATCGGCAAAACATAGCTCAAACCGCCCCTGAAATAAATCTTTTTTATGGAAACTTCACGAAGGAGCGGGCCTGCGCAAGATTCCCTTTGCAATCTTTGACCTGATGTGGAACTACTTATGCGTACAATGATTCGACTTCCAACAGCAAAAAACGTTCGCACCGTCCCGCAATATTCGTTGAAAACAGCAAAATCCCCGGTTTTTTAGCGGATGGCTGGCTTCCGTGATTTAACCCGTGAAAATTTCCATTGTCATTCCCGCGTTCAACGAAGAACGATTGCTGGGCCGTTCGCTGGAGCAAATAAACCTCGCGACCGGCGCTTTCGAGCAACGCGAATGGCAAACCGAAATTATCGTCTGCGACAATAATTCCACCGACCGGACGGCTCTGATCGCCCGGGAAGCGGGCGCGACGGTGGTTTTTGAACCGGTCAACCAGATTGCCCGCGCCCGAAATCGCGGCGCCTCGGCGGCCACGGGTGATTGGCTCCTGTTTGTGGACGCGGATTCCGAGCCGACCGCCGAATTATTTGCCGACGTGGCGGCGCAAATCAGCGCCGGCAAATGCCTGGCCGGAGGCGCCACCGTAAAAATGGACACGTGCCATCCGATGGCGCGCGCCGCCCTGGCTGTCTGGAATTGGGCCAGCCGGATTTTTAAATTGCTGGCCGGCTCCTTTATATTCTGCGAAGCCGGCACGTTTCGAAAAATTGGCGGTTTCAACGAGAAATTGTTCGCCGCCGAAGAATTGGATTTGAGCAAACGCCTGAAAAGAGCGGCCCGCGAGGCCAACAAACAAATGGTCATTCTGTGCCGGCATCCGCTTTCGACTTCCGCCCGCAAATTGCATCTTTATTCGTGGAAGGAAAATTTGCGCCTGTTGTTTCGCATCGGATTCGACCGCCGCGCCCTCCAAAGCCGCGATGCCTGCCATTACTGGTATGATGGCCGGCGCTAGATCAGATTTGGAGGGCGGCTGTGTCCCGCTCCGAGCGGGATCAGCCGAGCTCCGGGGCGCATCTCAGTTTTTGTGAGGCAGAATATGCCGCCCCTCCGGGGCTTGAGATTCCTATTGATTTTACTAAAAAGATGCCACGCCTACGGCGTTTCCAATCCGCTGCCGGACGCCGATCCCATGTCGGTTGCTGAACCCCGTAGGATTGGTATCTCTGTAGAAAATGACACAAAAACCCGAAAACCCCGCAGGGGTGACATCGTCGGTTGCGGTATTAACAAAAACTGAGATGCGCCCCGAGCTCCGGTTGACGCGTTTTCTTCCTTGATTTTCGTCGGCTTCGGCAGTTTCCTTTTGGACCGAATTTAAAACGAAAACATGCCTTACAAAAACATCACCCCGCCGCCAGGCGGAAAAATTTCCATCAAAGCCGGCAAACTAAACGTGCCGGACAATCCGATCCTGCCATTTATTCGCGGCGACGGCACCGGGCCCGATATCTGGGCGGCCAGCGTGCGTGTCCTGGATGCCGCCGTGCAAAAGGCATACGGCGGAAAACGCAGGATTTCATGGTTCGAGGTTTTTGCCGGAGAAGAATCTTTCAAGCGCTTTAACAATTGGCTCCCGGATGACACCGTCGAAGCCTTTAAAGAATATTTGGTGGGCATTAAAGGGCCGCTGACAACGCCGGTGGGCGGCGGCATCCGCTCGCTGAACGTCGCCCTTCGGCAAATGCTCGACCTCTACGTCTGCCTGCGCCCGGTCCAATATTTTTCCGGCGTGCCGTCCCCGGTCAAACGTCCCGAAAAGGTGGACATGGTCATCTTTCGCGAAAACACCGAGGATATTTACGCGGGAATCGAATATGCCGGCGGAACGCCGGAAAGCCAAAAGGTGCTGGATTTTCTGGCGAAGGAATTTCCGAAGGAGTTCAAGAAGGTCCGTTTTGGCACCAAAGAAGCATCCGCGC
>JASHPN010000122.1 GCA_030038175.1 Verrucomicrobiia bacterium | reverse complement strand
ATGATCGGCGCGGACAATGACGCGCCGCCGGTGGCATTGGTATAAAGGTTGACAATTTGGGCAGCGGTCAAGGCGTTGGTAAAGTAGGCGCAGTGCGCCAGGCTGCCTGAGAAAAACCGGTTGCGATAGCCGAAAGAGCCGCCACTGGGATCATAATCCGGCGCGCCTCCCAGGAGAAGATTGGTGATGCTCGGATTGCCGACAGCCGTGGTCATCACTTCCTGGGCCACCAGGTTTCCATCCACATAGACGAAATTGGAGCCGGAGGCGGGGCCGTAATACTGATAAACACCCACCGCAAAATGCCAATTACCGTCGTTATAATTGATGCCGGAAGGCGTGTCAAAATCGCCGCCAATTCCCGGGAACCACGCAATCTGGCCGCTGGTGGCGGACAGAGACAATTTCCAGGAACTGTCACCGTGTCCAAAAAGACCTTGATACCGGTCGTCCGCCGGATTGGATTTGAACCAGCACATGGCCGTGATGCTGTTGGTCAAATGCGCCACCGGATTGTTCAGGTTCATTGAAGGATCCAGGTTAGTGATCATGACGCCCGAAGCGGCCACATTGGCCGAGGTAAAAACTCCATTGGTGAACAAATTGATGTAATTGGTTGCCGACGTGCCGATGCCGTTAAAGGCGCACGCAAGGCTTGGCGAAGGCATGCCGGGATACGAGGGGCCGGACGGGCCGGGCACGCCGGGCTTGTCGCCTGACAGGTATAGTCCATTTTGATTGTTGCCAGTTCCGTAACTGTTGGCGACCGGATAGGCGGTGGTGGCCGGGGCGGTATAGGCGGGCGCGTTCATGCGCCAAAACATATAAGGGTTATTGGCCATCACCGTAGCCACATAAGTGGGGGACGTGCCCTGGGCATAATCGTTTGATATTTGGAGGGCCGTCAAAGCATTGGTATAAATGGCGACCTCCCCAATAGACCCATAGTATTCGTTGTTATTGAAACCGCGACCGGAGCCAATCGTCAGCGGGGTCCAGGTATCCTGGACATAGGCGCCATTAATCTGGCTCAGTGCCGTCCCGGCATTAGTGCCATTCACGTAGAGATACGCGTTATTTCCATCAAAAACTCCCACGACGTGATACCACGTACCGACCGTAATGTAATTTGGGGCAATCACTTCGGCGCCTCCAGCCGCGCCCTGGCCGTTAAAAACGTGAAAGCTCCATCCCAGGAGACTGTTGTTGTTGTTGTGAGAAGGAATATAGTTTTCGTTTAAAGACCAACCGCCCGAGTTCGGTCCGCCATTCAGGCCGCCCGTGCCATAGGGGCCGGTTTGGGAAACAATCGTAAAAGCGTTTGCACTGTTGACGTTTGTGGGATAAACCCAGGCTTCCACCGTGAAAGGACCCACCGGCAAAGACAGTCCATTGGTTTGGGGCACGGCCAGAAACGCACCTGAGAGCGAGCCTCTAAAGCTGACGGCCGTATCGCCATTCCCGATACCTACGGCACCCGGAACGGCGTCGGTGCTTGAATAATACGCATTGCCGCCCGCGCCAAAAGAGCCGTAGTTGGTTTCAACTTCCGCCAAGGGCGGCTGCACGGTTTCCTGCAGGGGCCAATAGGCCACCGGACCGGGGCTTAAATTCATCAGGGCGTTGGTAAAGGCCGACTGGGCGCTGGCCGCGGCTGCCGTCAGCATAACGGTTGCCGCGGTTGCAAATGCAGTGACTGAATTGATTTTCATAAGTTTCGAGGTTGGAACGGTTGCCGCCAGGATCAAGGTTGCCTAATGATTTTTCCTCCGCCGCAGGCCAACGAGAGGCCATTGAACGAGCCAGCGAGACTCTGAGGCGGTCTGGTCGCAGGTAAACATTGGATGAACTTCTCCACCATAGCAGGCAGGCTAAAATTGTCCATTGAGGTTTTGCGTTTTTTTATTGAGGTTTTGCGGCGATGGTTGAAAAGTGAATGTCTGAAGGCGTAATTATGCAGTTAGTTACGGAGGCACAGGGTAAGAGGATGGAGGATAAAAGAATACCTCACGCCAAGGACGCCAAGGACGCAAAGTAATTCTCAATTTTCGCGGACGCGGTAGTATTCCTGCACGTTGGTGGTGGAAATAGTGTCAGGCGATGCGGCGTTGGAGAGATCGCCATAGGGACCGGCGACGTTGGTGGCGGCCTGCAAAACGCCGTAGGCCCAGCTCAACTGTAATTGGTTCGCGCCCGCAGACTGCACGTTCAATGTGACGGGCGCCGCCGTGACCTGGACAATGGCGGCGGACGCAGACGGAACGGTAACAGTAAATTGGCCGTTGGTCAGCGAGCCCAACGCCGTCCATTGCCCGGCCCACGGCGCGTTGTTGGTAATCGCCGCGCCGCCCAGGGTAATGCCGTTGGTCGCCGATACGTTATTGCCGGGCGCGACCAGTGACATCGCCGAGACGGTTCCCGGCGGAAAATTATCGAACGCCAGGGACACATTCGCGGCACGCGCGCCCGCGCCGTATTCGCGGTTAATCAGAGTCACATAATAGTTCGGAAAGTCTGCCACGGCGTAGGCGGTGAGATTCAAACTGTCCGGATTGGCCATTCCCAGGGGTTCCACGCTGCCGTGGCCGCCTGCGTCGAAGGCTTTCACTCCGTAACCTTTCGGATAGACGCTCAGTTGGCCGGCAGTGGTATTATTTACCGTGATGACCGTGTTGGTTCGCCAGCGCGTATTGTGGAAATTGACGCCCTCGCAATCATGCGCCGCCCACCAATGCATGTAATCCAATAGCCACAGCGCCCCGGCAAACGTGTCGCTCGCGCCGGGCACGCCGCCCACGCAATCCTCCGCTTCGGTAAAGCGGTAGGGCAAACCATTCGTCAGGACGCGGGCCGCCATCACATTGTAAAGCGTTTGATTAGTGACCGTGTCCCACGCCGGGGAAAGCATGGCTCCGGTATAGGACGCGACCGAGCCAATCGTGCTGCCGTCGGCCACATACTCGTGCTGGGTGACCAGCGCAACGAGATTGGCGCCAGCCTCGTCGGCGGCAAAATCGGTGGTCCATTCGGTGCCGTTGTTGGCCCATTTGCCGCTGCTGGAATCCGGCGGACCACTGTCAACGTCGTTGCCCGTGTCCGGTCCGGCGAAGACCGCGCCGGGACAGGCGTCGGTGATGGCATCGGCGAAACTTCCCCATTGCTCCAAAAACGAAGTGAAATTCGTGATGGCCGGATCCTCGCTCTGGGCGCTGGACCAATCCGGTTCGTTACCCAGGGCAAAGGCGAACAGTTGCGACCGGTCATTCTGCCAAATGTATTGGGCAATAGCTGTATCCGTTGCGCTGTTGCCATTGTGCAGCCGCAAGGAATAGATGATGTCCAGGCTGCCCACGCTTTGGGCAAAGCGAAACAAATTGCTAATATCCGAATCGCTCGGGACCGAGGCCGAGGGACCGTCGCTCGTGCCGCCGCCGATCCGCAGGCAATGAACGCCCATGTTTTGGAAGAGGGTGATCAACGGCGTGTTCGTCGCGTTAAAAAAGGCGCCGCCGCTGACGGCCCCCGCTTCAAAGCCCATGCCGGTAAAGTCCCACGGAATCGTATAACCCGGCGTGTTGGTGATCGTTACGGTGACCGCCGCGGATTGCGCGCGTCCTTGCATGGCGGTGAAGAGAAGCAGAAAGACACATAAAATGCTGATACCTGGCATCGCGTCCAATTGGGCGCCGGAGCGCGACTGTGTCGTCTCGACCAGTCGCAGCACGTCCGCAAGCATTGAACCATACCGTATTCGCGACCCTTCCGGCCGGCAACGCGCTGCGGCTGGTGCTGCGCACACAGCCGCGCTCCGAAGAAAATTGTTCCGCGCCCCCTCCATATTCAGATCTGTTCTTTAAATTGCCATTGCGCCGCCGGCCGTTGACGATGCTTTTTGATAGAGCGTACCATAAGACGATTGCGGCGACAATCACAAGCGAGTTTCAAAAGCTTCAAAATTGAGGTTTTGCGTCTTTGGTATTGAGGTTTTGCGCCAAAGCCGATAGGATGAAACCTGTGAAACGCCGCTTTAAAATCGGACACCGCCGCCAGGTCGGATTGTTGATTGATTTTTCGCGATGGTATGGCCGCCGCATCATGTTGGGGGTCGCCAAATATGTCCGCGAACATCATGAATGGTCCGTTCAAAGCGAAGAATGGCGCTGGACCGATCCGGTGCCGGACTGGGTCAGAAAATGGAGCGGCGACGGCATCATTGCCTGGCTGGAAACTCCCGAAACGGCGGCCATGATCCAGGACCTGGGCATCCCGGCGGTGGATGTGCGCGGGTCGTCGGGCTGCCGTCTGCCGCTCATTGATACCGAAAATCAAGTCGTCGGCCAGCTTGCGGCCGAGCATCTGATGCAGCGCGGCTTCCGCCATTACGCGTTTTGCGGATTTGTGGGCGCCAATTATTCCGACACGCGCAGCCAATGGTTTAGCGAAAGACTTGGCCGGTCGGGATTTTCCTGTGCGATTTACGAGCCGCCGGAGGTTTCGCGCAATACCCACACGATCGAACTGGAAAAGCGCGGCCTGCTGTTCCAGGACCATCTCGCCCGCTGGCTCAAAGCCCTTCCCAAACCCGTCGGTATTATGACCTGCAACGATATCCGCGGCCAGCAGGTGATGAACGCCTGCCGCCGCCTCGAATTGATTGTGCCGGAAGAAGTAGCGGTCATCGGCGTGGACAACGACGAGTTGTTTTGCGAATTATCCGACCCGCCGCTCACCAGCGTTGCTTTGGATACGTTGCGCATCGGCTATGAGGCGGCGGCGCTGTTGGAACGCATGATGTCCGGTGAAAAGCCCCCGGAAAAACCCATCCTGGTTCCCCCCGGCGGCATTGTCACCCGCCGGTCCACCGAGGTGCTCGCCATGGACGACCGGCAGTTGGCAGCCGGCGCCCGCTTCCTGCGCGATCATGTCTTCGAGCCTATTTCGGTCAACGACATGGCGCGGGCGGCCGGCATGTCGCGCCGGGTTTTTGAACGGCGGTTCGTCAGCCAGATTGGACGCGCTCCCAAAGCCGAGGTCCTGCGCCTCCGCCTCGAACGAGTCAAGGAATTGCTGACGGACACCGACTGGCCGCTCGCCCAAATCTCCGAACGCACGGGTTTTAAACACACCGAATATCTCCACACCGTCTTCACCCAAAAAACCGGCGCTACGCCGGGGAAATTCCGAGCGGCCGCCAAGGCGGCAAGCCGGGAACCGGCTTTACCCGAGCCGCTGACAGCGCGGAAGCGTTGACGGCTGCGGCGAAATGGTTTTTATTGATGGCATGACTATTTGGATTTTGGCGGTAGTATTGCTGGCATCGGGTTTTGGGCTGGGTTTTCGGCAGGGCGCCATTCGCGTTGCGTTTGCGTTTTTGGGCATCGTGGCAGCTACGCTGTTTGCCGGCCTGGCTGGAAAGATTTTCAAGGCCATCCTGCCGCACCTGGGATTTCAAAATCCGGCCGCGATTTGGTGCCTTGCGCCCATTTTGGGATTCGTCCTGGTTTGGATTCTTTTCAAAATGGCGGGGTTTGAGGTCCATCGCCGGGTCAACGTGTATTACAAATACAAAGCCGGTGATTTGCAACTGGGCCTTTGGGAGCGCCTCAATTCGCACGTGGGCGCCTGCCTCGGCTTGCTCAATGGCATTGCGTGGCTGGCGTTGATTTCGTTTCTGATCTTCAATTTCAGCTATTGGACCGCCCAAGTCGCTCCTTCCGAGCAGGAGTCGCGCACCACGCGAATCATCAATACGATGGGACACGATTTGGAAAGCACGGGCCTGGATAAAGTCGGGCGCGCGGTGGGTTCGGTGCCCAATATTTTTTATCGGATGGCCAATTTCGCCGGCCTCATTTTTCAGAACCGCCCGGTGGTCGGGCGGCTGGCAAATTATCCCGCGTTCATATCCCTGTCCGAGAGGAGCGATGTCCAGCAACTCGGCAGCGTGTCGGAAGAATGGCGGGACGGCGCGCCGGTGAGCCAGATCGAAGATAATAGCCAGGTGCATAGCCTCCTGCAGAACACCAACCTGACGATCGCCGTTTGGGACAGCGTCAATACCAACATGGCGGACATCACCAACTACCTTATCACCGGCAAATCTCCCAAATTCGATTCTGAAAAACTCGTCGGCCGCTGGAATTTCGATCTCATCCCTGCGCTGGCCGATTTGCGGCAGGAGCAGCCCAAGATCAAGCCCACCGAGATGAAGGCCATTCGGGAGCTCTGGAGCCAGGCCTTCGCCCAGGCCGCGTTTGTGGCCGGCACCGACGGACAGGCTTTTCTGGAAAACATTCCCGATTTCAAGCAGAAGCCGCCCGCCCCGCAGACCTGGACCGGCCAATGGTCCGACAACGGCGCCGGCTACGACCTGTCTCTCAGCGCCAATGGCCGCACTCAAGCCGCCACGGCCCAGACCGATGGACTGCGCCTGACGATCAAGATGGATAATGCCACCTACGTGTTTGACCGGGCGGCGTATTGACCTAAGCCGGGCCGTAAAAATGCAAGCGGTTCGATCGTGTTTGCCTGATCCTTTTGCGCAAGGGCGTCGTTAGTTTTCGTTTGAAGAGGGACGCTCCCTCACGGTCGCGGCTCTGTTGAGAGGGACTTTACCAACTGACCGCGACCGCCATTTTTTTGCCGAACCGGTTGGCGTAATGGACCTGTTTGTGGCGCGCCCCGTGTTCATGGACCAGTTTCGTCAGTTTCACATCGTAACAACAATACTCGGCAATTTCCAAAAGCCGCCCGTCCTTGAACCAGCGGATTGCCTGCATTCCCTCGGCCGTTTTCTCCACCCCGAAGGTCGCCGTGGCGATTGAATCCAGCGACAAACGGTGGTTTAATTTGTTTTGCAAATCCACCATCAGGTCCAGGGTCGGCAATTGCGTCAGGTCAAAAGGCGTATAACCGTGCAGCACCTCATAATCGAAGCGCAGGTTGTTGAAACCCACCACCAAATCCGCCCGCTGCAATTCCCGGATCAAGTCGTCCACCGTTTTCTCGTGATAAATTTTATATTCGCCCCTGGCCAGGCTGAAGGTCACCCCAATGCTCAACCCCATTTTGGAAATGTGACTCCAGCCGCCCACTTCCTCCGCCGATTTTTGGGTTTCCAGATCGAAATAGACGATGTTTCCGGCCATGCGGCCTCAATTAAAATTCTTTGCGCGAAAAAAACAATCAGAATTTGCGCGCGGTCGTGGCCATCTGAGCCGCGACCGTGAGGGAGCGTCCCTTGTCGGCCCACGACCGACGCCCAGCCCATCGCTGGCTCACGCGCGCGGCTCTGTTTCAAATATTGCCGTCTATCAGGCACGCGAATTGCTGACAATAATCAGTTTTCAGCCTATTTGGGCTAAAAACATTAATAGGCTTTTCAATCATGATTGCTGCCATTACATCACCGTCATTGTCGCTGGACAAACTGCCGATCAACTGGTTTGACGCCGCCGTCCTGGCGGTGCTGGCCTTCGGCATTTTTCGGGGCCGGAAAAACGGGATGACCAAAGAAGTCGTGCCCGCCACCGAATGGATTGTTTTGGTTGTCGCCGGCGGGCTGGGTTATGGCTTCCTGGCGCCGTATTACGCGACAAAATGCGGCCTGGGGAATTTGGCCGGCGCCATCCTGGCCTATCTCTCAATCGCTTTAATCGTCTATCTGGTTTTTTCGTTCATCGGCAAAGCGGTCACGCGCCGCCTGGCGGGAAGCAATGTCTTTGGCAGCGCCGAATATTACCTGGGCATGTCCGCCGGCATGATTCGTTATGCCTGCATTCTTATCTTTTTTCTGGCGCTCCTGAGCGCCCGCCATTACACTACCGCCGAAATTGCAGCCACCAAAGCCTATAATGAAAGATGGTACGGCGGCGGCATTTACAGCGGCGATTACGTTCCAGACCTTCATACCGTGCAGGAATCTGTTTTTAAAAAATCGTTTACCGGACCTTACATCCGGGATGATCTGGCGATGTTCTTAATTAAGACCGATTCCGGAGTTGCCGCTGGAAAATCGGCTGCGCAGAAACCGCAGCCGGTCATCCACATGGGCAAATAAACGGCGCACCCGCGGCGCCGGCGCAAATGGCCGGTTTTTCCCAAGCAACCCTCGAACGCATTCGCGCGGCCAGCGATATTGTGGACGTCATTGGCTCTTATCTCCCGCTCAAACGCGCCGGCGCCAATTTCACGGCCCTCTGCCCCTTCCATAAGGAAAAAACGCCCAGCTTCAACGTCAATCCGCATCGCCAGATCTTTCATTGTTTCGGCTGCCACAAGGGCGGCGACGTCTTCGCTTTTGTCAAGGAATACGAAAACATCGGCTTCGTGGACGCCGTGCGGCGCCTGGCCGACCGCGCGAAAATCCCCCTGGAAATGGATTCCTCTCCCGGTGAACAGGAATCCCGCCATCTCAAAGATCAACTACTGGAGATTCATGAGAAAATCGCGCAACGCTGGCAAAATTGCCTGCAAAATGAAGCCGCTGGACAAATCGGCCGCGATTATCTCAAAAAGCGCGGCGTGACTGACGAAGCCATAAAACTCTTTCGCCTCGGCGCCGCGCCCGAAAGCTGGGACGACACCGTCAATTGGGCAAAATCCAAAAATTACGATCTCTCGCTCATCGAAAAGGCGGGGCTGGTGATCCGAAAGGAGGAAGGCGGGAACTATTACGACCGTTTTCGCGGACGGCTCATGTTTCCGATCTGCGATGAACCGGGCCGGGTCGTCGCCTTCAGCGGACGCGTTCTGTCCGGCGACGAAAAAACCGCCAAGTACGTCAATTCCCCGGAAACGGCCATTTTTACCAAAAGCAAAATTTTTTACGGGCTGGACAAATCCAAGCGGGCGATTTTGGATTCCGGATTTGCCATTATTTGCGAAGGGCAGCTCGACCTGATCGCCTGCTTCATGGCCGGCGTGCAGAATATCGTCGCGCCCCAGGGCACGGCCTTCACCGACCAGCACGCGCGCATTCTAAAACGCTACGTCCCGGAAGTTATCCTCTGCTTTGATTCCGATGAGGCCGGTCAAAATGCCGCCATCCGCTCGCTCGATCATCTCCTGGCCTCCGGCGTGGCTGTCCGCGTGGCGGTTGTTCCCGAACCGCACGACCCGGACAGTTTCATTAAATCTTTTGGCGGCGAGAAGTTCCGGGAACTGATCCAAAATGCCAAAGGTTTTTTCGATTACTACCTGAACCGTCTTTGCCGGCAGAATGACGCCGCCAGCGACAAAGGACGGCTCGTTATTTTGCGCGCCATGGCGGAAGCCGTGCATAAGACAGGCAGCGCCGTGCTGGTGGACGCCTGCGCCCAAAAAACCGCCCTGCAACTGGGAGTTTCGCCCGAGTCCGTCCGCGCCGAGTTCGCTAAAGTCCGGCGGACGCCGTCGGCGGCCCGCGAAACAGGCGACGACGACTCCATTCCCGCCGAGGAAGAAGAAACTCTCGAGCGCCCTTCGCCGCAGGAATTTTGGCTGCTTAAACTGCTTTTCATTCACGAGGAACTCGCCGCCTGGGCGGTGTCCCATCTGGAACCGAACTGGATTTTGCATCCTCTTGTGCGACAAGTAGTCGCGGATCGGCTTAGCGCACAAAGGAACGGTTCATGGCAAAATTTAACGGCATTCCTAGACAAATGCGATTCGACCGAAGCCAGAAGTTTGGCGACTGAAGCAGCCGCCGAAAGTCGAATAATTCCCAACCCCGAAAAACAATTGACGGATCTCGTAACGATACTGCGAAATCAATTTCTCGACCGTGAAATTGCCGCGTTACCGCAAAGGGCGGCCCAGCCCGGCGTACCCGAAGCGGAAAAAATTGCGTTACTGCAACGGCGGGAAGAATTACGCCGGCAAAAAACCGGCCCGCTGGTGCCGCTCTGAACAGAGCCGCGCGCGTGAGCAAGCGGGTGTGTCCGTGTTACGAATGCGCGTCTGGTTGTGGCACCCAATACATCTCTGAAGCGGGACGGCAATACAACTCCGAATGGGCCGCAGATTGGATGCGCGCTTCGCGCGGCTTCGCAAATGGCGGCTGGACATTTGTCACTGGTAACCCAGGGCGTCGCGCTCGCAGACTCGCGCTTTGCCCTGGGCTATTATATTTCAGCCCTACAGGCTTTTCAGTCAGAGCCTCGCGGACTCGGCTTTACCAAGACCTGTTCTTTCGGAGTAACCCTGGTCCAGACGCTCGTTTTCGATTTGAAGTACTCATACACGCCACATCATCCAACCGTACTTGACGGAACACGCAGCACGCAATATGTGTCACTTCTCCTCTTTCAACGGAAACAAGGCCGCCGGCTCGCCAATTTTATGGCCGGCTTGAAGCTGTCCCCAGGCCGTCTCGGAAAACTTGTCGGCTTTCCCCGCAAGGCCAAGCTGCGCATAAATCTTTGCGGCTGTTCCCGGCAGAAACGGCTGGAATAAAATCGCCACAATCCGGCAGGTCTCGGCCAAATTATACAAAACCGCATCCAGGCGCCCGGCTTGCGCCGGCTCCTTGGCCAATTTGAATGGCGCCGTTTGCTCGATGTATTTGTCCCCGCGGCTAATCAGCGACTGGATGGCCTGCAAAGCCGCCTGAAGGTGACTGCGCTCCAGCAAAGAGCGGACCTCTTCGACCGCCCTGGCAGTATCGGCCGCCAGTTCATCCGAGCGTTGCGGCACAATGCCGTTCCGATACCGCTTCAGCATGGTCAGCGAACGATTGATGAAATTGCCCAGGCCGCGCGCCAATTCGGCGGAATAACGCGCGCGAAAACCCGCGTCCGTCCAGTTGCCATCCGGCCCAATGTCCAGTTCCCGCAACACATAATACCGGAACGCGTCCACGCCCCATTCATTGATGACGGCGATCGGATCCACCACGTTTCCGGTGCTTTTGCTCATGCGTTGTCCGTCTTTCTGCCACCATCCATGCACCAGAATCTGGCGGGGCAAAGGCAGCCCGAGCGCTTTGAGCATAATCGGCCAATAGACGGCGTGAAATTTCAAGATGTCCTTGCCAATCACGTGAACATCCGCCGGCCAGAGCTGTAGTGGCGCAGGCGTCCCGCCTGCGTCCGGCAGGCTGGAAGCCAGCCCCCCCACGGCGGCAATCACCGCCGCGTCGCCGTGCGCCGCCGGAATGGAAATGTAATTGACGAGCGCGTCAAACCACACGTAAGTCACGTATTCGGCATCAAAGGGAATCGGTATCCCCCAGCTTAACCGCGATACGGGCCGGCTGATGCACAGGTCCTCCAGCACGCTGCTTTTCAGGAATCCAAGCACCTCGTTGCGGCGATATTCCGGGGCGATAAAATCCGGATTCTGCGCAATATAATCCATCAGCCACTGTTGGTGTTCGCCCAACCGGAAAAAATAATTGTCCTCTTTCAATTCGATGACCTCGCCCCACGCCGGATCGAAACTGCCGTCGGGCAGCCGGTCCTTTTCCGTCAAAAATGTTTCTTCCTTCAGCGAATAAAACCCCGAATAGGTCTGCCGATAAAAATGGCCGGCGGCGCGGACGCGCTCCAGGCAGGCCTGCACGGTTTGCTTGTGCCGCGCCTGGGTGGTCCGCACGAAATCATTGTTCGTCAATTCCAGTTTTCGCGCGAAGGCCTGCCATTCCGCGGCCAATTCATCACAATAGGCCTGCGGGCTCTTCTTTTCCGCAATTGCCGCCTGCTGGACTTTCTGGCCGTGTTCATCCAGGCCGGTCAAAAAAAAGACCTCGCGCCCCAGGCTCCGCCGCGTGCGGGCAATGACGTCCGCGATGACCTTTTCATAAGCGTGGCCCAGGTGCGGCTTGCCATTGACATAATCAATGGCCGTGGTGATATAAAACGGTTTGCTCATTATTCGGCCGGAATATTAATGCAAAAAGGCCGCGATGCCAGCGCGGAAAATCCCAGACCGTGTCGTGTTTCGGTCGGAGCGCGGCTGTGTCTCCCGATTTATCGGGAGACCAGCCGCAGCGGCCGCAAGGGCTCTTCCGTGTCCAGTTGCACTCCGGACTTTTCGGATTCAGGAAACTGCCAAATCCCACGCAGGAGGTTTTGCTTGCTCTTCAATTTTAATAATTATTAAATGAAGACGTTCGGAGAAGGAATATTATGTTGCCGCAGAACCAGCAAAATCAGCCGGTCTTGAAAATGGTTCCCGTGGACGCCGACTTGTTCGAGGCGGTCGGTTACATCACAAGCGGACGCCAGCTATACATCAAATTCCGGAACTCCCCCGCGCTCGTTTTTAACAACGTCCCGGGCTTCCGTTTCGATGGGCTGATGGCCGCGCCGCGCAAGGACGCCTATTTTAATACCTTTATCAAGAACTTTTTTATTTCAAAGCCGGCGCAATTGCCCTAGCCTGCTTCAAATTTAACTGGAATCAATGCCTGCCGAAACGCCCGCCGAAACGAGAGAAATCAAGTCCAACGCGGACATTGCGCCCTGTCTATCGGTGGTCATGCCCGTTTATAACGAAGCCGCCACGATCGAACAAATCGTGCGAACCGTTTTGCTTCAAAAAGCCGTCCAGGAGCTCGTCATTGTGGATGACTGCTCCGCCGACGGCAGCTGGGAGAAATTGCAGTCATTGGCCCAAAAAGAACCGCGCGTCCGGCTGGCCCGGCAACCGTTTAACCAGGGAAAAGGCGCCGCATTGCGCGCCGGCCTGGCGCGGGCGACCGCACCCATCGTCATTATCCAGGACGCTGACCTGGAATACGACCCGACGGAGTATTATTCCCTCCTGTTGCCAATTTTGACCGGCAAGGCTGACGTCGTATTCGGTTCGCGCTTTCTGGGTTCCGGCGCGCACCGGGTTTTGTTTTATTGGCACGCGGTGGGAAACCGGGTCCTGACAACGCTGTCCAACATGGCGACCGGACTGAACCTCACGGACATGGAGGTTTGTTACAAAATGTTCCGGCGCGAAATCATCCAAAATGTCAAAATTGAGGAAGATCGCTTCGGTTTTGAACCGGAAATTACGGCCAAAATCGCCAAACTGAAAGTGCGCGTGTATGAAGTGGCCGTTTCCTATTATGGACGCACCTACGCCGAAGGAAAAAAAGTCGGATGGCAGGATGGCCTTCACGCCTTTTGGTGCATTCTGAAATATAATTTTTTTGCGTGAAAACGAAGAAAGCCAAACCCAATGTTCCGGCCCCGCGGGTTGCCCTCGATGTGCCGGGCCTGGTGGTGACGATTTTAGTCATGATCTTCGCGGCCGCCCTGGTGTGGCCACAGTTGGGCGAGCCTCAGGATCCGAACAATCAAATGATGCTGGCAAATTTGAATGACCGCGTCGCGCTCCTGGAGAGTGCCACCAATTGGGTCCAGCGGGATGAAATGTGCGTCCCGCTGTCCGCCTACGCGCGCGAGTTGGACCAGTCCCTAAAACCCGGCGCCCGCGTTTTTTTGACCGGAATGCTTGGCGAAACCAATGCTCCCGCCCTGGGCTATTACTTCTTTTTAAGAAACTACCTTTTCCCGCGGTACGTCGGGATTTCGCTGGATGGCAAGGCGGTCTTTACTGAAAATTCCGGATTTTACGGCGTTCCCTGTGATTCGCCCGCCGTCCTCAAAACCAACGGATTCGATCTGATGATCCAGTACGCCAACAATCAAATGCAATTGGTTCCATTGACGACCAATGGCCTGCCCACACACCAATGAACGAGCTGCTCGCATTTCTTTTGCCCCCGGCAACCGCCCTGGCCGGGATGCGTCTGGCGCGATGGATCCTGGGAGAAGGCTTCAACGTCCAATTTGGTTTTGGCTTTCGATTCGCCTTTGGCCTGGCCGTGGGAATGCTGCTCTTTTCCCAGGCGGTCTTGCTGTCCGCGCTCGCGGGGTTTAATGGTTCGATAATCCTGGGCCGGCTTGCCCTCATTTGGGGCGCGGTGGAACTTCTGTGGCTGGCAAAAAACGCGCCGTCATCTCTAAAGAATTTTCACTTCCGCCCGGGCTACCTGTGGCTGGTCCTGCTGCTGCCTTTGGTTTATTCCTGGTGGGTATTTGGCCGGCTCTCGACCCTGGAAGGGACGCTCGAGTACGACGCCAACGCCTTTTGGGTTTTTAAAGCAAAGATTCTCTTCCTCGAACAAGGCAGGAATCTTGTGGCCGTGCTCCAGCAACCCAACCTGGCTTACCTGCACTCGGATTACCCCTGGCTGGTTCCGGGTATTTATACCCTGGGTTATGGCACCGTTGGTATGGTGGATGAATTTGTCAACAAGGTCTGGCCCTTTTGGATGATGGTCGCACTTTGCCTTGCTGTGCTTTCGATCGCCCGCATGTGGCAAAAACCGGGGCCGCTGCCCGTCGCGATCGTGACTATTATCGGGTTTCTTCCGGCAAGCCTGGAGTTCATCCGAAATGAAGGAGGAACCATTCCAATGTTTTTTTGCGTCAACATCGCGGCTCTGCTGCTCGTAAGAGCCATTTATCATAAATACGAAGCCGCCGCCCCGGCAATCCTTCTCGCCTTTGCGGTTTGCTTTTCGACCAAGTTGGAAGGGGCGGCTTATGCGGGATTTTGTTTTTGTGCGCTGGCGCCGTTTTGTTTGCGGTACGGCTGGTGGAAAAATAAAGTCCTGTGGAAAAGCTCCGTGGCCGCCGTTATCTCGTTGTTGCCCTATGTATTCTACCGGTTGGCAAAACCCGTCTGGAGCCCTGAATCAGGCTGGTTGCATGACGGACTGGCCCAGCCGTACGCAGCCTTGCAATGCGCCCCTAAAATATGGTTTTTGACCGTTATTTCCCATTTTTTCAGCCCTGTTTTTTTTAACTGGGAGGCGGACGGGAATCATCTCCGGTGGACCGGACATTGGACCGGTGGAAGCAGTTTCATAAACGATCAACTCTCAATCCTGCCGTGGCTGATCCTCGTATTGCTGATTATTTCAATTATTTACAAGGCGCGCGGCCGTATCATGCTGGGGGTTTTGACGGCAGTTGTCATTGCGACCTGGACGTTTCTTTCAATTGTCCCCGGCTGTCTGGCCGAAATGCATAATCATTTGGACCATTCTATTAGTTGGTCCTTCGGCGCCGGTGTGCGGATCTTTGACCCCTTTTTCATCGCCTGGTTTTTGGGGATAGCCGCTCTGTGGTTTCCGGAGAGGACAGGAGATCCCCCTGTCCCACAGCCCAGGCCTAAAAAAACTCTGAGATGACGTTATTGTTTCTCCGACTTTTGTTCGTGGTATTCCTGCTCCGTATTCACTGACCACAGCGCCGACTTTTCCGAACTTCCGGCAAGGATCAAATCCACAGCCGTCATCGCGGTCAGCATCGAATGGTCCTGGTTGTTATATCGGTGCATGCCGTTTCTTCCCATCAGGAAAAGATTGCGGAAACCATCCAGGTACGCGCGAATTTCGTCAAAACGATCATAGGTGCCAAAATAGGCAGGGTAGGTCTTCTCCATTCGGATCACCGTTGCGTCACGCACGTCTCCGTTTTCAATGAATCCCATTCGCCTCAGTTCTTCGGTCCCCAGCCCGATCATTTCCGAATCGCTCTTGCGCCATAGCGAGTCGGACTCCTGGCAAAAATATTCCAGCCCAACCCAGATATTTGAAGGGTCCTGCACCATGTACGGGCTCCAATTGTTGAAGATCTGGATTCGGCCCACCTGAACGTCTGGTTCCTGGACGTAGATCCAGCAATCCGGAACGTCCCCCTGCCGCCCTCCCCGACCGGCCGGCGGCGTGAACTTTTTTAACAACAGCCCAACCGTAATAAAGTCTCGATAGACCAGTCCATTGCTGACTTCCAGAACATTGGAAGGTTTATCGCAATCCAGCGCCAGGACCAGGTCTTTGATCGGCATGGACGAGAGCAGGTAATCTCCGTGGTAAACGCGCGTCTCTCCGGAAACTTTGTCGGTCACTTCAATGCCCGTAATTTCCTTGTCTTTGGTCATTATCCTCCGAACTTCGCACTGCTCAAGAATTTCTCCCCCTTTGCTTTTGACCTGGCGGGCCACTTCCTCCCACATTTGGCCCGGTCCCCATTTGGGATACAGAAATTGCTCGATCAGCGAGGTTTCTGTGTTCTTTTGGCGGATATCGGACGCGTCTTTTCGCCCAACGATTTTCTTAATGGCAAAAAGCATCGTTTTGGCGACGGACAACCCTTTAATCCGTTGCGCCCCCCACTCGGCGCTAATGTGTTGGCACGAAACGCCCCACACCTTTTCAGTATAGGACTGGAAAAAAGTCCGATAAAGTTCTCTTCCAAAGCGATTAATTAAGAATTCCTCCAGGTTTTTCTCCGGTCGTATCGGAAACAAATAACTCCAAATATAACTGACCCCAATTCGGATCATTCTAACGATCCCCAGATTGCCGATAGTATTTTTGTTCAGGCTGATTGGATAATCGAAGAATTTCCGAAGATAAAAAATGCGTGAAATTCGTTTGCGAATCAACATGACCAGGTTGGTGCGTTCCGGATCTTCGAATGAGATTTTTGGTTCATGTCCGACCGCGCGGCTGGAATTTTGGTAAGAGACAATCGCCGGCGCGGCCCCCGCGGCTCCGGTTTGCAGCGGCATAAAATTAAACCACCAGTTCATGACCCGGTCTGATTTCGAAAAAAAGCGATGCCCGCCGATGTCAATCCGATTTCCCTTGTAATTGCAAGTTCTTGAAATCCCGCCCATATAACTGCTCTTTTCAAAGATGATTGGGTGGATATCTTCTCCGCGTGAGAGCAGCTCATAAGCCGCGGTCAGCCCCGCGGGCCCCGCTCCAATTATCAGCGCTGTCTTTTTTTTGGATTTCAAGAGCAGAACAGTAAAAACGTTCCATCGGAAAATTCAAGGGAAATGTTCATTTCATTGGCGATGTTCCATAGAAAACCCCGCCCGCGTTGTGGAAAGTGACCATTTATGACTGATCAAATGACCGTTTATTCGCACGGGGAAAATTCAAATGAATGTGCTTGACCGCGCTGGGCCAGGATTTTATTCTTGCGCATTATGTCTCAGAGAGACAACCGCAATACCCTTTTTTGGCCTTCGAAACCGGCAGATCACGCCCAGCGCCCCAAAGCGCGATCTCACAAAAAATCAAATCCGTAAATAAAGGGAATTGTGAGTCAAAGGCTGCTTGTAACCGGCTGTGAGGGATTTGTTGGGCATCGCACCGTCCTCCATTTTAAGGAAAAGGGTTGGACCGTCCTGGGGATTGATCATGCGATCCGCGCCGAGATTCCGGGAGTGACCAAAATCGCGCTCGACTTGCGCAACCCCCAGGCGGTCCGGTCCCTTGACGACCTGGATTTTGACTATGTGGTCCACGCCGCCGCCGACCAAAAATCCAAAGACATCTTGGCCAACAATTCGGCCGCTGACGAAAACCTGATTGCCGGCCTTTCCCGAAGGCGGAACTTCCAGGGCATCATCTACATGAGCAGTTCGCTGGTTTCAACCGCGGCCGACATCCAATACACCCACTCAAAGCTTCTTGGCGAAAACCGCCTGTGCGATTCAGGTCTTCGCTATGTCATTTTGCGGCCGGACATGATTTATTGCCGCGATGAGGCCAAGATGATGGAATATGCGCGGATGATAAAAAAAGGCTTCGCGGTCGTGGTGGGCAGCGGACGGTACCTGCGCAGTCCGACGCATCTGGATGACATGCTGGCTATCTTCGATCTCATCTTGAGTGGCAACCGCCTTACCAACCGGGTCTATGAAGTGGGTTCTTCAGAACCGTTATCCATGAACGACCTCTTGAGAACGTTTGCCGGGTCCCTGGGCAGGAAGGTGTCGCTGATTCACCTGCCTTTGCCCTTCGCCAAATTCATTTTTTCCGTCAAAGGCGGGCTGGATATTGAACAACTTTCCACCATGGAATTGGACCGGGCTTCAGACCTGCAACGCCTAAAACAGGACTTCGCTTTCGTGCCCCGGACGTTTGCCCGGGGGGCGGAATCGTTCAAGTAAAGACAACTCTATGATCACTGCCGTCGTCCTTGGTTCCAGCAGTTTTCTGGGTTCGCATCTGGCGGAATATCTTGCCGGCAAGGGGGTATCTGTCACCGGAACCTACCTTTCGTCGCGGCCCGAGCCGGCGCCTTTTCGTACCGAGCGATGCAATCTCCGTTCCAAGGCGGAACTCTTCAGCCTCGGAAAATTCGATTGCGTCATTCACTATGCTTCCGTCATTGTCGGTTCGCATAAGACCGAAAACAACCTCGATATGACGCGGAATGTCGTGGAATACTGCAATAAAATCGGAGCGCGCTATATATTTATTTCCAGTTCTCAAGTTAACTTTGCTACAAATTCAGACTATAAAGCGTCCAAAGTCGAATGTGAAAAGCACATTATTGCTCACGCCCAGGACTACGTGATCATCCGACCGGCCGCCCCATACGGCAAGCGTCTTCCCTTCAGATATTCCCGCAAACAGCCCATGCATGTGCTCGTTGACTTCATTAAAAAACTTCCAGCCGTGCCGGTGATCGGAAACGGGAAATATTTCCGGCAGCCCGTGCATGTGGATAATCTCAACGAGTTGGTGTTCCAATGCCTTCAAAACCCGTCGGTTAAAAACAAACTTTTTGAAATCGGCGGCCCGGCACAGCTAACCTTTGATCAAATTGTAGATTGTATCGCCGGGCGTTATCACAAACATGTGCTCAAGGTGCATTTGCCAGTGTTTATCTTCCTTTTAGCAGCTAATGTGGTGAGGTTTATTGACAAGGAAAACACAAAATCCGTGACCTGCAACGAAAAGGCTGACAATTCCGCATGGCAGGCGTTCTTTAATATTCCGCTCATTCCCTTTGAACGCGGATGTCACGATTTGTAACTGACGCACTTGATGCCACTGGGCGGCAAGATTTATCCGCAGCCCTCACAATGAAAAGCACCGGCCGCGCCAGCCTCGCGCAAAGGCGCGCTTGTCTTTTTTTATTTTTTCGCTAGACTTTGGGTATGAAGAATGACGTCGTGCCCGTGCAAATTCGCGGCATACTTCCGGCCAATAGCGGTTGTGCGCTGTTTGTTGGCAACGACGAAAAGGTTTTTGTCATCCAGGTCGAACCCCAAATGGGCCACGTGATCGGTATGTTTCTTCGCCAGCAACCCAAGGAACGCCCCCTGACCCACGACCTCATCAATCGCATTTTCCAGGGCTTCGGCATCAGCGTGGAACGCGTCATCATCACGGACTTGAAAAATTCCACCTACTTCGCCCGCCTGATTTTGCAACAGCAAAACGAGTTGCAAACCGCCCGGAAAATCGTCGAAGTGGACGCCCGCCCCAGCGATTGCCTGGCCATCGCTTCCGCGCAAAAAAAACCAATCTTTGTCACGTCTGAACTCTTTGAGCAGGTCGAAGACATGAGCGAAGTCCTCAACCGCATCAACGAGACCGGCTCCGGCGAATCGGCCGAGTAAGGTCCAAATGCCCGCCGCTAAAGCCGCTCCTTCCCTCGCTCTCGTTTGCGGCGACGATGAATACTCCGTCAGAAAACGCGCCCGGGAAATTTTCCAGTCCTGGAACGCCGAAACCGGCGGCACGGACAGCGAAATCATTGACGCGGCCGTGTCCAACAGCGGCGACGCTCTCAAAGCCCTCTCCCGGCTTCGCGAAGGCCTCCAAACGCTTCCCTTTTTCGGCTCCGCCAAAGTCGTTTGGCTCCGCGATTGCAGCTTTTTGGGCGAAGAACGCACCGCTACCGCCCAGGACGTCACCGAATCGCTCGCCGATTTCTCGGCCGAACTCAAAATTTTCAAATGGGAAAACGTCCGTCTGCTTATCAGCGCGGGCAAAGTGGACAAACGAAAAACCCTATTTAAAACCCTCGAAAAAATCGGGACCGTCGAAACCTTCAACGCTCTTTCAGCCGATGATCGGGATTGGGCTGAACGCACCGAAGCCGCCGCGCGCACGGCTGTCCGCGAGCGAAAGAAGGAGATTTCCGAAGAAGCCCTGGCTGAACTCGTGGCCCGGGTCGGCCCCAACGCCCGCCAACTCGAAAATGAAATCGAAAAACTGGCCTTATTTGTCAATGAGCGGCCCAAAATCGAGTATGCCGACGTGGCCGCGGCCTGTTCCCGCAATAAAACGGCCCGCGCGTTCGCGCTGGGCGACGCCCTGGGAGATCGCAACCTGCCGGGCCTGCTCAAGCGGCTGGATGAGGAATTGTGGGAAATGAAATTCGATTCCCAAAAATCCGCGATTGGCCTGCTCTATGGCTTGATTTCGAAGGTACGCGCCATGCTCTTCCTCAAGGAAATGTTGCGCGAAGGATGGATCAAACCGGAGAGCGAATATAATCGCTTCAAGGCCCAATTGGCGCGTGTGCCGGCCGATCGCCTGCCCTCGGACAGGCGCTTTAACCCGCTCGCGTTGAATCCCTATGTGCTTTTCCGCGCGTTGCCTCAGTCAAATAATTACAGCCGCGCCGAATTGGTCCGCGCGATGGACCTGCTCCTGCGCTGCAATCGCCGGCTGGTTTCCAGCGGACTTGACAAGCCGTTCATTTTGCAGCAAATAGTAGTGGAGATTGCAGCGCCACAGGCAACCGCGGCATAACAAATCATTTTCAAAATGGCATTACCATCGGCGAAATTATTGGTTCTGGTCGGAAAAGATTTTGCCTGCGTCAAAATCGCAGGACGGGCTAATTTTACTTTCAGCCCCGACTTCAAAACATTGCTGGCCGAACTGATTTTAAAAGGCTACGCGCATTTTATCATTGATCTGTCCGAGTGCGTCCTGATGGACAGCACCTTTTTGGGCGTACTGGCCGGATTCGGCATTAAGCTAAACCAGGCAGCCGCCGGCAACGACGGCCGCATCGAATTATCAAACCCGAATGCGCGCGTCACCGAATTGCTGGAAAACCTCGGCGTCCTGCAACTGTTTAAGATCCAGAGTGGAACTCTGCAATTATCGGGCGATGTTTGCGTCCAAACTCCCGCGCCGGTCAACCCTTCCCATGAAGAAATCACCCGCACGAGCCTTGAAGCGCATCAGGCCCTGATGGAGGTCAATCCGGACAACGTTCCCCGTTTCAAGGATGTCGCGCAATTTCTGGCCGAAGACCTCAAAAATTTGCAAAAGTGCGGTTGAAGGCGAACCGGCCTAGGGCCCGCCGGGCGCTCGCGGCTCGGTATTGGTCGGCGGCTCAAAATAAATCACGGTTTCGTCGGGCCGCGCGTACCCGAGCTTCTCGCGGGTCAGCCGTTCCACCGCCTTGGGATCGTTCCGCAACGCGTCAATTTCACTTTGCAATTCCTTTGATTTTGCTTCCTCGGCCCGAAGTTGCTCATCCAGTTTCATGATTTGGCTCCGCATTCGCGCGTTTTCCTGCATGACCGGCCGATAGCACATTCCGATGAGCAGCAAAATGGCAATCACCACCAGGGCCACGACGATATTCGTCAGCTTGCTCCAAATGCCCAGGTTCACATTCATGCTGGCAGTAAATCATGCGCCCGCCGCCTGCGAAAGCTTATTCCCAATTTACAACGGAGGGAGCCAGAGGAGGCGATAGAATCGGTTGGCCGTCGGAACGTTGTTGTCGGTAAAGGTGAACAAGCCGTTGGTGGATGTGATTTGTTGCGGCAACAGGTTCCAAACGATAACGGGACTGAGATCGGCGGTCCATTCCACCTGGAACACGTCATTTTTCGGCGCGGCCCATTGGAGGGTCAGGTTGCTGGAAGTGACCATCGCGTTGCTGATGGCCGGGGCCGGCAGCACAAAAACCGTGAAGGCGTTCGAGGCCCAGGCCGGCGGCACGCCGTTATCGCTCGCCAGCGTCGAAAACGTGAAAGCGCTGCCGGCGTCCGATGGGCCGGGCGTCCAGGCAATAACGCCATTGGTGCTGATCAGGGCATTGGTGGCCGGCGCCGGCAAATCCGACAAGGCATAGTCCAAAACCGCATTGGGATTTGAATCAGCGGCCGTGTTTGTGACCATCAACGGCTGCGAAACACTCAGGACATAATTGGATTGCGCCGACAACACCACAACGTTCCCCTGCGACGATAAGAGCCGATAGAACCGCATCGGGCCAAACGGATATTCCGAGCCATTGTCAAAAA
>JASHPN010000121.1 GCA_030038175.1 Verrucomicrobiia bacterium | reverse complement strand
CGCTGGCCATGACGACACATACGCTGGCTTCCGGTTTCCATTTCAATTCGATTTTGGATAAAGATCCGTTCACGCTGGCGTCGAGCAGTTCTGCCAAATCATTTTCCAAACGCATAAGATAGACCTGGGTTTCGGGGTCGCCGAAGCGGGCGTTGAATTCCAAAACGCGCGGGCCGTTGCGTGTAAGCATGATGCCCGGATACAGGATGCCGCGAAAATCAATCCGCTCTTCGGCGCAGCCCCGGAGCCATGGTTTCAGGATGGCATCGCCGGTTATTTTTAATTCCTCGTCACTCAAAAACGGCGTCGGAGAGTATGTGCCCATGCCGCCGGTGTTGAGGCCTTTGTCGCCGTCCAACGCGCGCTTGTGGTCCTGGGACGTGGGAAACAGTTTTGCGGTGTTGCCGTCGCAAAGGGCGTGCAGGGAAATCTCAACGCCCTCGAGATATTCCTGAATGACAATCTTTGACCCGGCCGCGCCGAAACTTTTTGCCACTAGAATATCATCAATCGCCCGGTTCGCTTCGGCCGCGTTGGCGCAAATCAAAACGCCTTTGCCGAGCGCCAGGCCGTCCGCTTTCACGGCGCATTTGCCGCCGAATTGGCCGGCAAATTGTTTGGCCGCCGCGGCCTCGGCAAAAGTTCCCGCGCGGGCGGTCGGAATGCCGTATTTCGCCATGAATGTTTGTGAAAAAACCTTGGACGATTCAAACTGCGCGGCTTTTTGATTCGGTCCCCAAATCCGCCGGCCGCTTTTTTGAAATAAGTCCACAATGCCCAGGGCGAGGGGGTTGTCCGGGCCGACCACGGTCAGGTCTATTTTCTTTTCCTGTGCGAAGGCGAGTAATTTTGGCAGGTCCTCAGCGCCGATGCTGACGCAGTCCACCGGCTTGCCGTTTTTGGCGAGCGCTTCCCGGGCGATGCCGGCATTGCCGGGCGCGCACCACATCTCAGCCACGTGAGGCGACTGGGCAAGTTTCCAGACCAGGGCGTGTTCGCGGCCCCCGGAGCCGATTACCAGAATTTTCATTAAATGAACCGCAGATTATTCGGAATCCGCCGAAAATTGAAAATAAAATCAGCCGGGATGAATCATAAAAGACACCAATTGAAACCGGTAACAGGGCTACATCGTTCTGAGCAAACTCTTTGCGCGGCGGATCCAGACGCGGTCGCGCCGGCGCTGGAAGGCGGGGGCGTGGAGGTCGTCGCTCAGGACGTCCTTCAGTTCGGCGCGGGCGAGGTCGGGTTGTTTTTTGGCGAGGTAAAGTTCGGCCAGTTGGACTTTGGCGCGCGGATAGGAATGGTTTTGGGTGATGTGCAGCCAATATTGAATGGCGTTATCGGTTTCGCCCAGGGCGGTGAGCGCCTCGGCCAGGGCCATCATCGTATAACCGTAATCGTGTTCGGGTTTTTCGCGCATGACGCCTTCCAGGATGGGCCGCGCCTCGGCGGCGCGTTTGAGGCGGACGAGGCATTGGCCCAGGTGCGCGCGGGCGTCTATGTCGTTCGGCTCGCGTTCGAGCGCGGCGCGGTAACATTTTTCGGCTTCGGCCAACTGGCCGCGTTGGAAATAAAGGTCCCCAAGCTGGAAATGGTGGACGGCGTTGCCAATGTGATGGATTTGCGCCTGAAGTTCGCGGATCCGTTTGCGGTTTTGGGCGCCGGGCAATTCGAAACCGCTGACGCTGGATGCGGAATTGCGATAAACCAACAGGTAATACCATAAGGCGGCCACTCCCCAGCCGAAAAACAGGAACAGCGCCCAAAGCCATTCCCGATTCCGGATCGCGTGAACGAACATCCAGATTTGGAAAACGGTAATGGCCAGCGAAAAAGGGCTCGCCACAAAATACTGCCAATTGGCCAGGAAAGTCAGGATCGAAGCGAACATGGCGACAGATGACTACTCGCCCAGCAGGTCATAAGGTTGAATGGTATCATCGCCCACATGATAGCGGGGATATGCTTTTAGAGAAATACTGAATGCGAAGCCGTAATCCAGCGGCTGGCCGCCGCCATTGTCAATGAGCCGAAAGGTCAGAGCGGCCGTCCAACTGCGCATGTCGCGGTAGAGGGTGTAGTTCTGCTCCTGTAAGTGGCCGGTCATGGCGTCATAATAATGAGAGGCGCGCAGACCCCAATTGTCGTTGAGCCGGTAAAACAAGGTGCTGGTAATAACGTCGTCGCCACTGTCCACGAACCCGCTGTGCAGATACCAATGGCCGATGCTCCAGCTCCAGCGGTCGCCCGGGGCAAACGTCAGTTCATGGAACGCCATGTTCAAACGATTGTCGTTGATGTCATATCGTATTTGGGAATTGAAGGTGACCCAGGGGCGCGGCTTGAAAGCGAGGGCGGAATAGAGATCGTCGAAGGTCTTTTGGGGCTGCAAAAAGACGCCGTTGGTCTGTCCGTTGGGTTTGAGGTTCCAGTCCAGCATGAGGTTCCAGTCCACCAGGTTTTGCACCAGGCCGTCGCGTTTGGTTTGCAACGTATTGCGCAGGCCAAAGCGAATCACATTTTCGTTTTCGATGGCGTCAATGTCGTTGTAGTCGGGGAATTCGACCGGAAGAATCAGGAGGTTGGGCGACAGGGTGTCGTATTGCGGCACCTGGGGCGGCTGCAAATTGGGCCGGGGCACATACACATAGCTGGCCGAGGGCACAATGATGTGGCGCAGGCCGTCAATATCGAGAAGCCGGTTCGTCGCATCGGGCCAGAGCTGCGAGGCTTTGAATGAAGTATCCACGCCGGTGTTGAAAACGAGGCGTGTTTGCTGGTTCGAAAAGGTTTCGCCGGCGCCGGTCTCCGCGCTGTACCACGTGGCGCGCGCGCCCGCGTTGGGAGTCACATTCAGCCAGCCGAAGAAAGTTTCCGGGAGCGACAATTGGTGAAACGTATCGGCGCGCGCGCCGGAAAACTCGGGAAACGGCCCGTTGGTGGGTCCGAAGAGGGTATTGGTGTTGGCAAAATAGCTTTCGTAATAGCCGACGGAGCTCTGGCTCTGATAATACAGCGGCGTATGGAAAATCTGCTGGGGAAAACCGGAAAGCCGCACGTCGGGAAGCCGCTCCACCTGGTCAAAGAAACTGTTAATGCGTGGTGTCGTCTCGGCGTTCAGGCTCCAGTTGTCCCAGTATTTATCGGCTTCGACGACCGTATTGGGCTGGGGATTTTGGCCGTAATCACTTTGGAAAAAGTCGTGCAGGAGCAACTGGTCGCTCTGGTAATTGACGAGAGCCCTGGCTTCCACGTTGGTGCTGGGCGAAGCCTGCCAGCCCAGGTAAAAACGCTGCCGGTCTTTGGGGATGGCCGGAATATTCGGAGGGACGTTGCTGGTGATGAGGCTTTCGTTGGGGTCCAGGTCATGCATATAATAGTATTTCAATTGCGCATCGCCCAACGGGCCCATGTGCAGATTGAGGTCCGGCCCGGCGCCCACGCCGCGTTTTTCGCGATAGTCCAGATGCACCCGTCCATCCACGTCGTCGCCCATGCGCCACCGGTAGGTCCCCAGCAGGAACGGGCCGTAATAACTGTCGTCCCCGGGCATCACCGTGAGTTCATTGCCGCGCATCCCCAACCCGCGCTTGTAATACGGAAAATAGAACAGAGGGACGCCTTTGACGTACAGGACAGCATTCCAGGCTTCCACAAATTTTCCGGGAACAATGGTTATCCGACTCGCCTCGAGATAATAGTCGGGCTTGCTGGTGTCATCGGCGGTGACATAAACGCTTTTGGCGGTGTAGGTGTGGTTGGTGACATTGCCCTGGATGCTTCGGCCCTGGACAAAAACGGGCCGTCTGCCGGTGCGAAAGCTTCCGCTTTCAATGAGGTGGGTTTTGAAATTATAGATGATGAACTTGCCGGTCCACATCTGGCCGGCTTCTTCGATGTGCACGTGGCCGCTGGCGATGGCCACGCCGGTTTTATAGTTAAAAGTGACGCTATCGGCCGTGAGGACCGTGTTTTCGCGCTGGATCAGTATGTTGGTGCCATAAACATTGCCGGTATCGAAATCATAACCGGGCAATGTCGTTGGCATCGGCACACTGGGAAGATAATTATGCAAGGGTACGATCGTATAATTTGTGTCGGACAGGTCCTGTGCCCGGCAAATGCAAGGGATCAGCAGGGCCAAAAAAAACAAAAGCGCGGCGGCGGAAGATTGTTTTTTTTGACTCGCTCTCAAGAGAAGGGCAATAAAACAAATCGAACCGCCACTGCCAAGCCGTAACTATGGCGGTTATCCAATCAGCATGAGGATGGCCATGCCGGCGATGGTGGTGAAGATCGTGACCGGAATGCCAAATTTGGCGTAGTCCCAGAAACCCATTTCCACGCGATTTCGCGCGGATTCCATGACGATAATATTGGCCACGGAGCCAAGAATGGTCAGGTTGCCCGCGAAGGTCGTGGCGAGCCCCATGACTTTCCACATCAGTTCGGGTTGGGCGAAATTATGAATCCATTTTCCAGCCACGAGCACAAACGGAACGTTGGAAAAAACATTCGAACCGGCGATGGAAAACCAGGCGAAATTCCACGCCTGGCTCGCCGCGGCCGTTCCAAATACCGGTTCCAGCCGATGGTAGATGCCATCGGGCAGACCGGTTCCGTTCAAGCCTTCCACCACGATAAAAAGCGCCGCAAAGAAAAGCAGCAAATGCCAGTCCACTAATTTAAGCACTTGATGGGTGTCCCGCCGCGCCAGAACCATCAGCGCCACACCACCGCCCAGGGCGGTCCAGGACAAATTCAACCCGGCGACAAAACCGGCAAAGACCAGCGCCAGCACCACAAAACTGAGAATCAATAGCCGCCGATCCGGCTGGTGTGGCGGATGGTCCGGGCGCTGAACCGCCGCTCCGGCAAAAACTTTGCGAAAACCGATTCGCAAAACAACATACTCGACGGCCAGTCCCGCCAGAGCGGCGGGCGCCAGGGAAATCGAGAACCGGAGGAACGGTATGTGAGAGAGATGGCCAATGATCATGTTTTGCGGATTGCCGACGAGCGTGGCCGCGCTGCCCAAATTCGCGCTCATGGCCAACGCGAGCAAATAGGGCGGTAACGGCAATTTGCCGCGAACGATCACCGCGACGACCAGGGGCGTGAGCATGAGACAAATGGTGTCGTTGACCAGCAGCGCCGAGAGCAGGCTGGACGCGCAAACCAGCAGCAGCAACAGCGACTGTGGGCTGCGCGCGCGGCTCAGGATCCAGTCGGCCGCCCATTCAAAGAATCCGGCGAGCGACAAGTAGGCCGCGATGATCATCATGCCCAGGAGCAGGACGAGAGTGTCATAGTCCACCGCGCGATACGCCTGAGCCGGCGACATAATGCCGCACGCGACCATCAGCACCGCGCCGAGCAGCGCCGCAGCCGGCCGATTCAGCGGTAGAATTTTGAGTTGCCGCCCGCTGATCATCAAATACGTGACGCAAAAAATCGCGACGGCGATGATTTCGTTGCGAGGGGCGGTCATGCCATCCCGATTAGACGGTTGCGGTCTTTAAGTCCGCGACGTTCCAGGGCGTTTGGCCGCATTCTTTGGCCAGGTGATTGAATTCCTCGATTTCGGCGCTGGTGAAAAGCAAGCCGCCATATTTTTTGGAAAGCGCGCCGGAGTTGGCTTCGGGCTGGCCGGGCAAAATCGATTTCT
>JASHPN010000120.1 GCA_030038175.1 Verrucomicrobiia bacterium | reverse complement strand
GGTCGCCAAACCACGGGTCCGGAATCGCGCCGATGGCCAGGTAGCTGGTCAACACCGTGCCCGGCACTACTGCGGGAATCCAATCGCCATCGTCGAAACCAGCCTGGGAAATATTCGCCGGCGCGGCCTGCACAAACATCGCGTTTTGGAGTTTCCAGTTGCCTCCGGACAAATTAATCGAGCCGTCCAGGCTCGCGAAAAAATCGGCCTGCGGCCGGACCCGCGCTTTGGGATGCCCATAAAGTTCCCAAAAAGTATTTGTGCTGCCGTCGGTGGCGGGATTTGCCGGCTGATCATCGTCCATTGAGCCGGAATGGTCCGCGGCGCGAGTGCGGGCCATGTTTGCGGGGTGAACACCGTCAGTCTGCGACCATTGGACGGGGGAATTGCCGCCGGCGGCTGCCACGCCATTTGTCACAAGGACAAAAATTCCTAAAATCGCCAACCCATCAGCGGTGCCCGTTTTTTTCATAGTGACCCGGAAAGCTTACCCTGCCCACCCGGGTCAACAACCACAAACTCTGGTCACACATTCAGGCAGCCGTTCCGTGGCGGCACTTTGACCGGACCATGAAATTCGATTATCTTTGTTTGAGATCGTTCCGATTATGTTTAAATCCATCAGCAAACTTTTCGGTGGTTCCAAGAACCCCACAGCAGAATGGCCGGTGCAAAGCAAACCGGAACTTGTTTATGATATGCGTTCACGCAGCATCAATGGCCTTAAATTAAACGGCGAGTTCGCGGGTGCTCAAATATTTGGCCGGTGTGACGAGTTCAAGCGTTACGACGAGTTTCTTGACCTTTTCTATTGCCAATTCGGCCTGAGTTTAGGGTTTGCTTCTGACCGCCTGGTCGGAGTTGTTTTTGTGGTTGGACAAGGCTCATTCCTCGTTAAGGAGCGAAAGATGGGAATCTGCTGTCCTGCCATCGTTGACCCTGAAGGGTTACGACACGTTTTGACAGATACGAGCACCTTACCGGACTTGATCCCATGTTTCGGCGAACCCGTCGAGAGCGGGCCAGTGGGTAACGACATGGTCCATTCATTTACGTCTCACAAGAACTTTGTGGACACTTATCATGACCCGAATACCGGCAGGTCATTAAACCTGGAGATTTGTGAAACCAACGACGCCTAACCTCTGGACGGGTGGGCAAGCGGTGCGGTCATCGTTTGCCGAAGCGAGACACAGGGCGCTCCCGCAGCCGGCTGTGCGGGACCAGCGTTGCGATCCGGCGTTGGACGCTCCCTCATGATCGCGGCTCGGTTTATTGCTGGGGATAAACCAGAATGCGGTCGTGGACAACGATGACCAGGTCGTTCTTGTGGTCGCCGGTCACGTCGGTGACGAGGGCCTCGCGCGGTTCGGGAAGCGAGTCAGTGGAATTGCGGAAGGTGTGTTCTTCGAACACCTGCCACCGTTCGCAAGGCACGAGCTTGCGCCGGGAATTGAATTTGACGATGTCCAGGTAATGTTTGGCCGTCTCCAGGAAAACGAGTTCCCTGCGCCCATCATTGTCCAGGTCACCGGTCGTCACATCATTCAGATAGCCGTCTTTGATCGGAGTATCATAGCCGTCCAGGGTCACATAGTTCCAGTTGTCGCCCGACAACGGCATCCACGCGACCGAATTTTGGCCCAGAAAGGAGATGCTCTGGGCATTGTCGCCCCCGAGTCTGACGGATTGAATGCTATTGAAATCAGAAACCGGCAGCTGGATGTTTCGGATGATTTGCCAGACCCCGTTGGTGTCACGCTCGCACAGGGTCAATTGCTGATACTGTGAATCCAGCAGGAAAATCGAAGGAGTCGTGTTCCGCCCGTTCCGCACAGCCACCGCGCCGGCGATTTGCGAGTCGCTGGCCGCGCCATTGATCTGGTCCTTGACGCGAAAGACCCAGCCGGGCTGGTTGGTCGAGCTTTCCATATTTTTTTGCTGTTCGAGGACAACGGCACGGATGAAATTCTTTTGCGGGAGGAGCAATTCGGGTTTGCCGTTGCCGTCCAGGTCCGCGGTCGCCAGCCAGGGCTGTTCGATGCCGCCACCGGGAGCGTCCACGTCTTCCTCATCAAAACTGCCGTCGCGTTTTTGGAGTAGCACTTTGATCTTTGCGTAGGGTATCAAGACGACAATATCAGCGCGGCCATCCTGGTTGACGTCCTGAATTGCCATGGTGGTGGGATTCGATTTAAAGTCTGCCGACAGTTTCTGCGTCCTGACTTTGCCCTCGGCGTTTTCCGTCTCCAGGGAACGCTGCCCGTCCTTGTCCACAATCACGCATAACGTGGGTTTGGCCCGTGGCTTGAGGGCGCCCACAGCCATGGCAATCGGGTTGCCGTCGAGCGGGATCAGCGTGGGGAACGGCAGGCCGCCTTCCTTGTCAAACTGGGTCATTCCCACGGCATTTTCAGTCTGGCTCAATAGAAAGATCACCGGATGCCCGTTGCCTTTCCAGTCGGCTACGGCGATTTGGCTGATGCCGGCGAGAGTCGGGAAGGTTTTTGCCGGCCCCAGCGAACCATCCGGTTTTTGAAAATAGACCGAGATCTGGCCGCTGTCAGGTTGGGCCACGAGCAAATCAGGGCGTCCATCTCCATTGACATCCGCCCAGGCGATGCCGCGTTGCGCGGCATCGGTTTTGGCTAAAGGCAACTGTTGAAATTGCCCGGCTCGAAACGCGCCTGAAAGAACATCACCGGGTTGCCTTTCCAGCCCGGAAACTTCGGCCCGTCCCGAGTTTTCGGCGATGGTCACGATATAATTTTTGTCCCCGCCCGCCAGCGTATCGGCGCAATAAGAGCGGATGGCCGGTGATTTGAAATAGATTTCGGGCCCCAGCTCACCGTCGGCATTTTGCATGCGACAGCGAAACGGCGTGGGACTGTCCCAGTCCACCAGCAGCAGATCATTGCGTCCGTTGCCGGTCAGGTCGGCGATTTGAACGGCTTTGGGGGAGCCGGAATAGGGAATTTTCTTCGGCTCGGCCAGGGTGCCGTCGGCCTTTTGCGCCCAGAAATAGAGGTAACCGTTATCACCCAGCAAAACCAGATCGGTCCGGCCATTGCCCGTCAAGTCACCCTCCGCCAGAGCGTTGGCATCCATGCTGCCATCGTCAATGTGCCAGCGCTTGGGGTCGCTCCAACCGTTGGTGCCCTGGTTGTAAATGACCTCCAGGTCCTTGCCATCGCCGTAAAAGGCGATGTCAGGCCGGCCATCGCCGTTCAAGTCCGTCACGACCATCGCCGCGACGCGCTCGTCCGTGGGAATCGAATCCTCGCGAAACCGCGCGTCCGGCGGCAGTTCGTTGATGCCGGCATATCCCGAGTCCGACGCGTCCACGTGATTGGTTTTTCCGGTTCGGTTGTAGAGCAAAACAATTTTGGACTTGAGGTTGTCGGCCACAATCAGGTCGTTCAACCCGTCGCCGGTGAGATCCGCCGAATGCAAAAGGCCAATCTGGTCGTCAATAGGGAAAATTTCCGGCCCGGTAAAGGCGATCATGTTGGTCGCGGACTGGCCGCGGGCAAAAAATCCAAGCGAAAAAACCAACGCCGTCAAAATGGCCAAAACTTTGTAACGATGCATAAACTTTAGCAGGTTGCCATCGGCAAAACGCATTGGCGAGATTATTCGCGCGAATCTGACCGGGCAGGGCGCATCCATGAATCGTTTTTGATTTGGGCAGGAGATCGAGCTGTAGCGATTCTCCCTCTCCATGAACCGGACCGAGCGCGGCTGGGTCGGAGACCAGCCGCAGCACGCCCGACTTTTCAACGCGCTGCGGCTGGCGCCCCTTTACCCCCACACAGCCGCGCTCCGGGCGCTCCGCTTTGGCGTTCCTTTGGCATCGGGCGTTGAAGCGACCCCGCCTCTGCGGGGTCGCGCCCCCGGCATTTGCCGCAAAACCTCAATAAAAAGACGCAAACCCTCAATAACAAGAAACTGGTGTTATTGCGGCCTGCCACTAAGATAATTGCCAATTATCATGACGGCGCAACAGGTTTCAGAGAATCCTTTGTTGAAAATGGAAGGCATTTCCAAGTCGTATTCGGGCGTACCGGCCTTGAGCCGCGTCCGCCTCGAAATCAGGCGCGGCGAAGTCCACGCCTTGATGGGAGAAAATGGCGCGGGAAAATCCACTCTCATGAAGATTCTCTCGGGCATTGTGCAACGAGATCAGGGCGACATATCCATAGACGGCAAACGCGTGGAAATCAGGTCGCCCAAAGAAGCGCTGGATTTGGGAATTTCGATGATCCACCAGGAATTGAATCCCGTGCGCGCGATGACCGTGGCTGAAAACATATTTTTGGGAAAAGAACCCTGTTACCGTTATACGGGGGTCGTGAATCGAAGGAAGCAGCGCGAATTGACCCTGGACCTGTTCCGGGAAATGGATGTCTCCATGGATCCGGATAAGATCATGTCCGCATTGTCCGTCGCCGAAATGCAATTGGTCGAAATCGTCAAAGCCGTCTCTTATCAATCGAGGGTGATCATCATGGATGAGCCCACTTCCGCCATTACGGGACGCGAGGTGGCCAAACTCTTTGAAATCATCCGCCGCTTGAAATCCAGGGGCATCGCAATCATCTACATCTCACATAAAATGGACGAAATTTTCAGGATCTCGGACACGATCACGGTTTTGCGGGACGGCCAATACATCGAAACGCGTCCGGCGGGGGAATTGGACCACGACACCCTGGTGAAATTGATGGTCGGGCGAAAAATCAGCGAGATGTTCCCAAAACGGATTGCCGCTCCAGGGGCGGAAGTGATTTTCGAGGTGGCCGGCCTGACGAAGACCGGATTGTTTCAGGACATCAGCTTCAAAGTCAGGAAAGGCGAAGTGTTTGGAATCGCCGGATTGATGGGAGCGGGCCGGACGGAAGTGATGGAAACGGTATTTGGGTTGCGGAAGGCAGACGCCGGCGTTGTCAGGATTCATGGCCGGGAGGTCAAGATTAAATCGCCCGCCGATGCTATTCGCCATCGGGTGGCGCTCATCACCGAAGACCGGCAATTAAAGGGGTTGAACCTGACCGCGTCCGTGAGGGACAATATCACCCTGGTCAATTTGAAAACGTTCAGCCTTTTCGGGCAAGTCCTTCAGTTTAAAAAAGAAAACGAGGCGGCCGACGCGGAAATTGCAAAATTGCGCGTCAAAACCCGGCACCGCGGCCAAATCGTCCGCACGCTGAGCGGCGGCAACCAGCAAAAAGTCGTCCTGGCAAAATGGCTGCTGGCCGAGCCGGAAATTCTCGTGCTGGACGAACCAACGCGCGGGATAGACATCGGCGCGAAGGCCGAGATCTACAAAATTATTGCCGATCTGACCGCCCAGGGGCGGACCGTCATCATGATTTCATCCGAATTGGAGGAAATTCTGGGCATGTGTGACCGGGTCATTGTTCTTTATCATGGCAGGATTACGGCGGAATTTGAACGCGCCGCGTTTAACCAGGAAAACATCATCAAGGCGGCCATGGGCAATTGGAGCGCGAATTAATGGATACACGAGTTATCAATTGGCGGAATACCGGGGCGTTTTTCGCCAAATACGGAATTTATTTCGCCTTTGTGTTGCTGGCAGGAGGGCTGGCGATTTGGTCGCGTCCGTTTCGGACGGTGGGAAACTTCGAAAACATTCTCCAGCAAATTTCCGTCAATGGGATTTTGTCCATCGGGATGACGGCGGTGATTATCACCGCGGGGATTGACCTTTCGGTGGGTTCGGTGCTGGCACTGTCGGCGGTGGTCGCGACGTCGTTCGCCCAGGTGAACGACCAGGGCAACGCGGAGCACGGGCTGTTCGTCCCGCTTGCGTTGGGTGTGCTGACGGGCCTGGCCTGTGGCGCGGTCAATGGAGTCCTGATCGCCAAACGGCGGTTGGCGCCGTTCATTGTCACGCTGGGTATGATGACGGTGGCACGGGGGTTGGCGCTGGTCTATAGCCATGGCGAGCCGGAAATCAATCTCACTGCCACTTACGACACGATTGGGGAGGGATTGACGGGGCCTGGCGTCGCGTTGCTGGCGGTGGTGCTGGCCGGCATTTTCATTTTGCACTTTACCCGTTTTGGCCGCTATGTTTATGCGGTTGGTGGCAATGAATTGGCGGCGAAAGTCTCGGGAGTCAATACGGACCGTATTTTGGTGGGAGTTTATGCCTTTGCCGGCGCTTTGGCCGGCGTGGCGGGAATCGTCGAATCCTCGCGGGTCATGTCGGGCGAACCGTCGGCCGGGGAAGGCTATGAATTGAACGCGATTGCCGCGGTGGTGATCGGCGGCACGAGCCTAAACGGTGGGGTGGGCTCCATGGCCGGCACGATTGTGGGAGTGCTGATCATCGGCGTGATGAACAACGGCCTGGATTTGCTTGGGGTGTCGTCCTACTGGCAGCAGGTGGTGAAGGGCGGCATTATTGTGTGCGCCGTCATGCTGGACCGAAAATCGAAGTATTGAAATATGCTCAAAGGCATTCCAAACATTTTGCCGCCCGATCTTCTCAGGATTTTGATGGAGATGGGGCACGGAGATGAAATCGTCATCGCCGACGGGAATTTTCCCGCGGCGAGCCATGCGCAACGTTTGGTTCGCTGCGACGGCCTGGGCGCAGCGCCCGTGCTTGAGGCCATTCTGGCGCTGTTTCCGCTGGACACCTTTGTTCCCCAACCCGCCGCGCTGATGGCGGTGGTGACCGGCGATACGTACAAACCGGAGATTTGGCCGGTCTATACCCAAATTCTCCAGAAACTTGACCCGCGATTCAACGGCTTTGAGATGATGGAACGCCAGCCGTTTTACGAGCGCTCTAAAAAAGCCTATGCGATCGTCGCGACCGGCGAAGGCGCGCGTTACGCAAATATGATTTTAAAGAAAGGCCTGATAACCTAGCATTCGTCTATTATGAAATTATCTCACATCACCCTGGTTGCCGCTCTCATGGCGGCGCTCGTATGCGGTTGCAACCAAAAACAATCCGGACAAACCGGCGCAGGAACTCCAGCGCCGCATCAAGTCACCATCGGCATCAGTTATCAGGACCTGCAGGATGAGTTCATCATCCACATCCAGGCCGCGGTCCGCGCCGAGGCCAAAAAACTGAACGTCAATCTCATCGAATCGGACGGCCAGGGCAACGCCGAAAATCAGATTTCGCAGATCCAGAATTTCATCGCCCAGAACGTGGACGCCATAATTCTCAATCCATACGACCGCGAGGCATCGGCGCCCGCGGTGGATCTGGCGGTCCGGGCGCACAAACCCATCGTGGTGGTGAACGCCCTGGTGGCGAATTTGCAAAAGGCAAACGCTTACGTGGGTTCCGAGGACGCCGAGGCCGGACGCATTGAAACGCAGCGCATGACGGATGTGTTGCATGGCGCGGGAGACGTGGTCATCATTCACGGTCCGAACGGCCATTCGGCCGAGGTGCAGCGGACGGAAGGCATTCGTGAAATTCTGAAAAAGTATCCGGAGATCCATGTGGTGGCCGAACAAACGGCGAATTGGGACCGCGCGCAGGCGCTGAACCTGATGGAAAACTGGCTGGCGTCCGGCAAAAAGATTGACGGCGTCATTGCGCAAAATGACGAGATGGCGCTGGGCGCGTTGAAAGCCATTCAGGCGGCCGGCAAACAGAATCAAATCGCCGTCATCGGGATTGACGCTATTCCTGACGCGCTGAAAGCGGTGGCCGACGGCCAGATGGTGGGAACGGTTTTCCAGGACGCCAAAGGACAGGGCGCCATGGCGGTGGATCTGGCAGTGGACCTTGCGGAAGGCAAGCCGGTTCAGCATGACAATTACATTCCCTTCCAACTGGTAACCAAAACGAATGTGGCGGAGTTCATGCAATCAAAGCAATGATCAAAACGACCGAAAGAACTACGGTGAAATTGCTCGCTTCGATTCTTCTTTTGGCTGCATTCCTTGCGCCGGCCATGGGGGCAAATCCGGAGGCCCGATGGAGCGCTGAAAAGGCCAATGCGTGGCAGAAAAAAAACGGATGGCTCGTCGGGTGCAATTTTATTCCGAGCACGGCGGTCAACGAACTGGAGATGTGGCAGGCGGACACGTATGATCCGGCGACGATTGACCGCGAATTAGGCTTGGCCCAGGGCCTGGGCTTCAACAGTGTGCGCGTGTTTCTCCATGACATACCCTGGCAGGAAGATCCGAAGGGCTATTTAAAGCGTATCAATGATTTTTTACAACGGGCGAACCGGCATCACATCAAAGTCGTTTTTGTGTTATTCGATTCATGCTGGAATCCAAACCCGCAACCGGGCCCGCAGCCGGCCCCGAAACCGTTTGTTCATAATTCCGGATGGGTCCAGTGTCCGGGCGCCGCCTACCTGGCACATCCCGAACGATTGGATGAATTGAAGCCGTATGTGCAGGGCATCGTCGGGCATTTTAAACACGATAAACGCATCGCGTTCTGGGACGTTTATAACGAGCCCGGCAATATGAACGACCACTCCTACGGCAAGGAAGAGCCCGCCAACAAAGAAGCCTCGGCCCTGCTTTTGCTTCAAAAGGTTTTCGTCTGGGCGCGCGAAATGAAACCGCGCCAGCCCCTCAGTTCCGGAGTCTGGCAGGGAAATTGGGCAGACCCCGACAAGCTCACGGATTTTGAAAAGGTCCAATTGGGCGAATCGGACATTATTACCTTTCATAACTACGGCCCGCTGGACGAGGTGCAGGAATGCGTCGGCAACCTGCGCCGCTATGGTCGGCCGATCCTTTGCACCGAATACATGGCACGCCCCCGGGGAAGCACGTTCATTCCCATCCTGGGCTGGTTTAAAGACAACGACGTTGGCGCTTTCAACTGGGGTTTTGTCTCGGGAAAGACCCAGACCATCTATCCCTGGGACTCCTGGGACCGGACCTACACCGCGGAACCTCCGGTATGGTTTCACGACATTTTTCACGCGGACGGCACGCCCTATATCCCTGAAGAAACGCAATATATCCGACGCGTGACCGGCGCCGCCGCGAGCCAATGAGCCCATTTAACAACGGATAGAGATCTTAAAGGTTTAACATGAAAAATAGTGCAAAGAAAATTGACCAAACATTTGACCAGGGCCAGGGCATTCTGCGGCTGATCCCGGTTTTTGTGCCCCGCCGCTTCAGCAAGGCCGGCCAGCGGCTGCGCCTGCATCCCGACGACTACTATGCCCTCGGCACGAAGCGAGGGTCCATCAAGGAACGGTGGTTTTCCTCCGTCATCCCCGCCATGAACGGCGAACTGGCCCCGCCCGATGAAGGCATGAGCTATGTCCTTCCCTTCAGTAACCAGCAGTCGGAAAAATTCTCTTTGAAGGACGCCGTTGACCAGCTCAGGGACAAAATCGTGGGCAAAGAACTCATGAACAAATACAGCGGCTGGCCGATGTATTCGAAGTTCTTCGATTATCTCGCGCCGCTGTTCCATCATTTGCACCTGAGTTTCGAAGCCGCCGCGCGGGTAGGCCGGCTGGGCAAACCGGAGGCGTATTATTTTCCCCCCGAAATGAACAATTACGGCGGCGAGTTTCCGGTCACGTACTTTGGCTTCGACCCCGACACGACACGGGAAATGGTCCGTGAACGCCTCCTCCTGTTCGAAAAAGGAGACAACCGCATTACCGAATTGTCCCGGGCCTATCGCATCGAGTTGGGAACCGGCTGGTACACCCCGCCGGGCGTCGTCCACGCGCCCGGCTCGTATCTGACCTACGAGCCGCAGTGGAACAGCGACGTCAACTCGGTTTATGAGAATATTACCTCAAACGAAATCTATCCCTACGAATTTTTGGTGGAAAATTGTCCGCCCAACAAAAAGCGCGACATAGACTATGTGATGAGCCTGATGGACTGGGAAAAGAACATTGATCCTCACTACAAAAGGAATTATTTCCGCAAACCGGTCGTTTGTAAACATTCTGACGGGAAGCACACGGAAAAATGGGTAATTTACGCAAATGAATACGTCTCGGCCAAGGAACTGACGATCCAGCCCGGTCAGACGGTCAAAGTGAAGGACGGCGCGGCCTACGGCTGCATTATCATTCAGGGCCACGGCAAGTTCGGCGTTTATGATGCCGAAGCCTCGGTGATGTTGCGTTTCGGCCAGGCGTCCAACGACGAATATTTTGTCAGTGAAGCGGCCGCGCGCGAGGGTGTGACCATTTCCAATCACAGCCAATTCCAGCCCATGGTAATTCTCAAACATTTCGGGCCGAATCACCCGGACATGCCGAAGAAACCGGTCCTGTGAAATGAACCGCCGCGGCTTTTTCCCTGCCCTGGCGGCCCTGGGCGTTGCCGTCAACGCCGGCGCGGCGGTTATTCCCACGGACCCCGGTGATCAGATTTCACTCGATGGCTCCTGGCGCTTCAAGATCGAGCAGACCAACAGCACCTACGAACACGGGTACACGGAAGAGAAACCGTTGCCCGTGCAATATCCTGCCGTGTTCGAGCCCTTTCAACAGCCGGATTATGTCGAGCGCGGCGATTGGACGAACCTCACCGTGCCCGGCAATTGGGAAATGGCCGGTTTATCGCCGGCCACCTACAATCAACCCGACAATGCCTCGGGTTTTTATCGCCTTTGGTTTGACGTGCCCGCGTCCTGGAAAGGGCGTGACGTCTATGTCAATTTCGACGGCGTCCAGAATGCGGCCGAGATTTGGCTCAACGGACAACCCGTTGCCGTGGATGAACCGAGCTGGGGCCGGATGAATTATCACGAAAGCGGATGGACTGCCTTTCAGGCCGATCTGACGCCCCAGGTCAAATTTGGCCAAAGAAATCTTCTGGCGCTGCGCGTGATGAAAAACTCACGCTCCGTTGACATGGACACCGGAGATTTCTTTTTCCTGGGCGGCATTGACCGCCCGGTCACGCTTTTTTCGGTCCCCAAAACGCATTTCACGGACGTTACCGTTCAGACGAGGTTGCTCGCAGGAAACCGCGCCGAGGTCAAAGTGCTGGCCGAGGTGGCGGGCAACGGCGCATCCGCCGTATCCATGCAGCTTGACGGCGTGCCCGGCCCGGCGATCGGACACGTTGAAAACGGCCGGGCCGTCCTGGTTCAAATCGTGGACCATCCCCAATTATGGTCCGCGGAATTTCCAAACCTCTACAATTTGACCTTGCAATTGCACGGGTCGAAGTCTTTTTTGCAAAAAATATTTTCCGAACCCGGCGCGGCGACCGAAACTTTTTCCAAACACATCGGCATCCGCGAAGTGACCATTACCAACGGCGTATTTATGGTGAATGGCGTTCCGGTGAAGCTCGCGGGGATATGCCGTCATGACGTTTCCGCCTACGAAGGCACGGCGATACGGCCGGACGTGTGGCGCAAGGACATCACCCTGATGAAAGCGGCGAACATTAACGCCATCCGCACCAGCCATTACCCTTATGGTTCCGGATTTTACGACCTTTGCGATGAGCTGGGCATGTATGTCATGGACGAATTGCCGTATTGCTGGGTCAATACCAACGCGCTCAATTCGCCGGCCATGAAACCCGCCTTCGAGCAACGCGCCCGCGAAACGATCCGCCGCGATAAAAACCATCCGTGCGTCCTGCTCTGGACCATCGGCAATGAAAACGCCCAGGGCGCCAATCTCAAGGTCATTGCCAATCTCGTCAAGCAGCTCGATCCGACCCGCCCCTGCGATGTCTCCTGTTCCGAATGGGACAAATACCATACCGACCTGTCAGACTCGCATTATCCGGACATCAAAAAAATGAAAGGTGATGTGGCGAAGTCGGTCAAAACCGGCCACCCGCATATTTACCTGGAGAATCCCAATACGTTCGAAGTGCGCATCGCCGCCGATCCCGGCGCGTGGGAACGGTGGGGAACTGTGTTGCAGCGCGTTTGGGATGTTTGCGCCACAAACGACACCATTCCCGGAACATTCCTCTGGGAATGGCAGGACCGCGCGATCGTTGACCCTTATTCCCTCAAACTCTATTCGTACTATCCCGAAACGGGCATTCAACTCGTCAAAATCAAAGGACTGGTGGATGCTTTTAGAAATCCCCGGCCATGGCTTTATGACGTAAAGATGATCTATTCGCCAGTGCAAATCGGCAATGACCTGGCCGTGTCGGGCAGTACCGCATCCTTCCCGGTGGGAAATCGGTACTCCTTTACCGATTTAAGCTGCCTGAAAATACGATGGGTGCTGGAACGCGCGGGCGGCTCGATCGCTTCCGGCGAAAGCCGCGCCTCCCTGGCTCCGCGCTCTCACGGCCAGGTCCAACTGGATTTGCCCGGCGCGGCGCTCGCGCAAGCCGACGCGCTCACGGTCGAATTTTTGCATCCCGACGGCAGCTCCATCGTGGCTCATCGCTTTGTTTTGAAAGACGCTCCGCCGACTTCAAAGATGGATTCGATACTGCCGCCTGGTTTGGGGATTCCGCAATTCAATCTGATCACCTGGAAACGTCCCAAACGAACCTGGAGTTACGTTCTTCATTTTCCGGCACAGTTGACCAATATCGTTTTGGCGCCTCCCTCAGCCACGACGCTTTCGGAATTTCAACAGCTTGACGCCGATGTGCTTGCGGGAGAAAAACATCGAATGTCCGGCCACATTCATGCCCAATTCAACAACGGTGTGTTCAGCTATCGCCTGGATTGGACCGGCGCCAGCAACGAAGTGCAGGAGTTGGGATGGACTTTCGAGATGCCTTCGGATTGCGATCATTTTTCGTGGGACCGCCACGCGCGTTGGACGATCTATCCCAATACGAGCATCGAACGCGCGGATGGCACTGCCACGCACGACTCGATGAATGTGCCGTTAACGCGCATGGACCGCCCGGACGCCTTCGATTTCAATTCGACGAAATATGATTGCAATTGGGCCAGCCTCACCACGGCGGCCGGAGCCGGCCTGCGCGTTGAATTTTCGTCAAAGCAACGATTCCACTGCCGCGGCGGTATTGCCGCCGGCCACAAGGGTTATCTCCTGTTCGTCAACCAGCAGGTCAGTCCGCCGGACGACATCAGTAAAAATGACATTCCCGATGATTACCTGACCCTGAAGCGCGGTATGACGATGCGCGGCAGTTTTCGGATCGGCTCAAATGAAATGGAGCCGCGACAGTGAACTTTTCCAATTGAAACCATGCTTATGAAACGCACCACTCATTCCTCTTCGCGGCTGCGCTTGCGGTCTTTATTGCGTAGCAGCCGACGTAAGGAGGCTCTGACTAAACTTACTACACTTGCAACCCTGCTCATAACCGGGCTCTCATCGTTCGGTCAATCCACCAGTTCCGATAGATTCTACGGTCTTCCTCTCCGGGATCACGGCGCGATGCACAGAAGAATCCATGACCGATACAGCATCCCGTTTATTGACGGCAACTTGCCGCTCAAAGCGGGCGGATCGGCAACGATCAACGTTGGCGCCGTCGCCCGGCGAATCTTTTTGCAGGGAATGACCGAATCCACGTTCATTGGTTGCTGGTCGGACCCAACGAACTATTCAGTGCGCGCTTTTATCGGAGATCATCTCGGAGATATTCAATTAACCTATGCCGGCGGCTCGACGCAAACATTTCCTCTCATCCTGGGTGAAAATATCTGGTGGGGCGGAGCGTTTTATCGGTCTCCCGGTCCTTATCCCGAGGATGCGCATTTTCGGAAAGCGCTGGCCTCGGCTCTTCGCCTCTATCCTCCGGCGCCGGTCGAGTCCGGACAATATTTGGCTGTGATTGTTCCAAAGCCGGGTGTGATCGAAACCATTACGATTTCAAGTTCGCCGGAAAAGCAGGGCAGCCCGGTAATTACGGGGATTACCATTGAAACCGACGGTTCAGAACGATTCAGCGGACCGGTTGAGGTGACCCCGGACACGCTCTCGCCGGAAGTCGAAAAATTCATCCGGACCAAAGCGTTGCGTCCGGCGGGCGAGGATGAAAAAGAAACCCAAAAGCGGCTCAATGATCTGAGCCTGGCGCTCTATAGCAGTGATGAAACGTTTTTCAAAAGCCACATTACTCCGGAGCAGCCGAAAGGGTATAATGGTCCGGAAGTGTCTTTTCGGGGCGATATTTTTGCCAAAGTTCTGGCAAATATCTTCACTTTTAACGTGCAGGATATCATTGACAAGATTGACCCGGACGGCATGTATCATACTTCAACCAAAGGCGCGCTGCTCTGGGGATATAACGGCGGGCAATTCGGCTCCTATGCCACGAATGTTGGCTGTTATTATGCCAATTCCTGGACCCGGGACATGGGCCGGAGCCTCCACGAACTGACGGAACTGGATTACACCAATGACGCCATGCGCACCGCCGATTATTGCCTGCGGGAGGAGCACCTGTGGGAGGCATCGCCGGCGCCAGAGGTAAACGGCCAATTTTATCCGCCGCACTGGAGCCGCATCGCCAACGCGCCCCGAAACGCGCCTCCCTTTGAAAACGACGGCCATGGCCTGGTCATGTTGTTCCTCTATAAAACCTGGGAGCGCATGCCCGACCGGGACGACTGGCTGCACGCGCGCTGGCCGGATGTCAAGGCCGCCGGGGATTGGATCTTATGGCTATTCGACCATCCGGACATTTCCGGCGCCACCAATGGCATCCTTTATACGACCAGCGAATGCGCCGGCGGAAAAGGATATTCGGTTTATGCCGATGCGATCTGCATGGATTCGCTGCGCGCGCTGGCCGAGATGGCCGATTCCATCGGTGAAACCAATAGCGCGGAACAATGGCGTCAGCGCGCCGATAAAATGCAGGCCGCCATTACCGATCAATACATCGTCAACGACCCGAAATATGGCCGCGTCTGGACCCTCGCGCACGCCGGATGGCCAACCCATCCCACGGTGCTTGGGCCTCTGATTTTCACGGCGGACTTTTATGGCTTTGCGCCTCAGGACGGCAACCAGGACTGGCGCCCGGTGAGTGAAGCGGCCTATCAGCGATTGATCGACACTTATGGGCCTTATGGATTTTACGGGCAAGCTATGGGATACGGGCAGGGATTCGTCACGGAATCAGCCTTGCTGCTGGACCACATGCAGGATGCCACCGCCATGTTGAATTGGGTCGCCAAACAGGTCTATGATCCCCGCTACAATTCATTCGTCGTGCCCGAAGGCGTGCAAATTGATCCGACGGGCCGTTTTTGGTATCGCGCGGGCGATCTGGGCAACGGCGTGCAGGAAGCGGAAATTGTCAAGACGTTGCGTCTGGTCATTGGCGTGGACGATACGCGGCCCGGACGGCTGCAATTTTATCCGCGCATGCCCTATGGCTGGAATGAAATCGCCGTCAGCCGGTATCCGGTATTGTTCGACGATGCGGGAAATGTGGAGACAACCTTTCTGCATTATAAATTGAAGCGCTCCGGCAAAGGAATGAAACTGGAAATCGGCGCGGACACAGCCCTGGGACCGGTGCATATGCGGCTCGGGCCGTTTAAAAAGCAGCCCGACACCTCGGACATAGTTGTCAACGGCAGGAACCAGGATGGGGCCGTGGTGGAGCATAGCGGCGATTCCTGGTGGGTGAAGTTGACCGCATCGGTCGGCGGGCGCGCCGCGTCGGAATAATTTTCTACCGATTTTAAAACAAAACACTACAATCAGGCACATCATGAAAAAGCAAAACTTTGAAGCAAAAACAGAAAAAATTCGCGCGGCCTTCCTTGATCTGAAGAAGAAGCAGCCGGAAATATTCAAAACCCGGCTGAATCTCTCCTGGAGCAACTGGGGTTTTGGCATGGAGCCGCTGTCCGACTCCGCCGCCCGTTTGCAAAAGAGCGGAATCAAATTCATCGAACTGCACGGCAACCATTATGGCCTGGACCTGGGATACAAGGTCGCCGAAACCAAAAAAGTTCTGGCGGATCACGGGATCGAAACCGCCGGCATTTGCGGGATGTTTTCGCCCGATAACGACCTGTCCAGCAACCGCGGCATCCATCGCCAGGCGGCGGTGGATTATTTGAAGCGCGAGCTGGAATTTACCAAACAAATGGGCGGCAGCTACATTTTGGTGGTGCCGGGCGCGGTCGGGAGGCCGAATGCCTACGATAAATCCGAATTTGAGCGCAGCGTGACCACATTGCAACTGGTCGCGGATTTGTTTGCGAAGAACAAGATCAAGGCCGCCATCGAACCGATTCGCTCGGCGGAAGTCAGCCTCGTCCATACCATCGCGGACGCCAAAAAATATATCGCCGCCGTGGGGCATCCGGGAATCGGCCATATCAACGGCGACGTCTATCACATGCAATCCGAGGAATCGCACATTGCCGAAGCGTTGCTGGACGCGGGCGATCAATTGTTGAATCTCCACATGGCCGACAGCAATCGTTGCGCCCTGGGCGAAGGGGCGATGGACCTCGACGCCATTATCATGGCGCTCTACCTGATTGGATTTAACGCCAAAGGCCATTACGTCACCCCCGAGCCGCTCGGCCCCGGCGGCGACCCTTATCCGGCCATGCACGGCAAACCGGACAAAAAATTGCTCGACGCGATGGTCAGCCAGACCGCCCGCTATTTCCGCGAGCGCGAAGAGGCGCTGCTGAGTTAGAGATGTAGCGTCAGGCGTCCTCGCCTGACGTAGAGGTCGGCTTCCAGCCGCCCGGAAATATCTTTCGGGCCGCGCGGCAATCGCCGATCTGACCGGCATATCGTGGCGGTCGTGCGAACATTCCGCCGCGCTGGAAGCGCCGGCTCTACGGCAGGCATGGATGCGCTGCCGCTACATTCGCGGGCGGCAAGAGGCATTTTTGGCTTTATAATTATTTGACGGAACCCTCATTCCGCCTCACCTTTTCATG
>JASHPN010000119.1 GCA_030038175.1 Verrucomicrobiia bacterium | reverse complement strand
CTGCAAATCGCGCCCTCAACCGTCGGCAATTATGCGGCGCGGCTCATTGCCGAGGGTTTCCTGACGGAAGACCCCGACAAAATGGATTTTGAAATGGGCCGCCCTCCCACCGCGTTGCGTTTGAACCCGGACGGCGGCCAATTCATCGGCGTTGATTTTGAGGCGCGCAATATCATGGCGATGGCGGTGGATTTTTCCGATCGTCCGTTGCGGCAGGCGCATAAGGACATCGAGCAATCCGATTCCGTGCAGGCGGTCGTTGAAAAGATCGAACAGGCGATTGAAGAAGTTTTGCCGAGTCAACGGAACCGTCTCCTGGCCATCGGGATTGGCGTCCCCGGCCTGGTCAATCCGGTCAAGGGCATCGGCGTCCATTACAAATACATCAGCGATTGGCAAAATGTCTCGCTGGCGGCGCCGATGGCCAAACGTTTTGGCGTGCCGGTTTATCTTGAGAACTGCGTCCGTTCGATGGCGCTGGCGGAATTGTGGTTTGGCCAGGGACGGGGATTGAAGGATTGGCTGTGCATCGGCATTCGCAGCGGCATCGGCGCAGGGATTGTCTCGGGCGGCCAGTTGCAAACCGGATCGAACCATCGCGCCGGAGAAATCGGCCGTTGGGTTTGTCCCAGGCCGCCCAGGCCGGCTTCATTTTTTGCTCACGCGGCGCCGTCCGCCGGGGGATTGGAACTTCAGGATGTTGCGTCGGTGAGGGCAATTGTGGCCGCGTTGGAACGGGTGCGGAAGTCCGGAAAAAAAACGCTTTTGTCCGGGCACACCGGACCATTGACCTTTGCCGAGGTGTTGGGCGCGGCGCGCGAACAGGACCATTTCACGCTGCAAATCATCAACAGCGCCGCGGAACAACTGGGATGGGCGGTGGGCGAATTGTCGTTTGCCTTGAACCCGTCCCGGGTCATTCTGGCCGGCCCGCTGACCTTGCTGGGGGAAATCATGCTGCATCCCTTGCGCGAGTGCGCCCAGGACGTTTTGCGTGAATCCGGCGCGGACGTGCCTGAAATCATCAATTCCACGATGGGCGAATACAGCGGCGCGCTGGGCGCGGCGGCTTTGGCGGTGCATCAATGGAAGCCGCGATCGGTGAATGGATGAAGAGGAGAGGGCTTTCCATTTCTCTCTGTCTCTGTACCCCCTCTGTGGCCAGCCACTTTAAATAGAGCCTCCAGGCGCCGGCGCCTACGCAATAAGGAGCGCAAACGCTTGACGAGCCGTTCATGGCCCCTCATGCGTCGTTATTTTTTCAGCAAGCCGGAAAAGAGTTCGATGGGCAGCGGCAGGAAGGTGGTGGTGTTGTGTTCGCTGGCCATTTCGCGCATGGTTTGCAAATAGCGGAGCTGGAGGGCCATCGGTTCTTTGCTGATGACGGCCGCCGCCTGTGCCATTTTTTCGGCGGCCTGAAATTCGCCTTCCGCGTTGGTGATTTTCGCGCGGCGCTCGCGTTCGGCTTCGGCCTGCTTGGCCATCGCCCGTTTCATGCTGTCCGGCAACGAGACATCCTTGACCTCGACGGCAGTGACTTTGACGCCCCACGGCTCGGTCTGGCGGTCAATGATTTCCTGGAGCTTCTGGTTGATGCTATCGCGCTGTGAGAGAAGGTCGTCCAGCGACGCCTGGCCGAGCACACTGCGCAAAGTGGTCTGGGCGATGAGTGACGTCGCTTTCCAGAAATTTTCCACTTTTACGACCGCATCCGTCGGATTGACAACGCGAAAATAGACGACCGCGTCCACCGTCACGGGCACGTTGTCTTTGGTCATGATCTCCTGCCGGGCCACGTCAATGGTGACCACCCGCAAATCCATTTTGACCATGCGATCCACAATGGGAATAAGAAAGATAATGCCCGGCCCTTTGGCGCCCTGCAATTTCCCCAGGCGGAAAATGACGCCGCGCTCGTACTCGCGCAAAACCCGGAGCGCCTGCGGCAAAATAATCACGAAAAAGATGAAAGCGACGATAAGAATGGCGATAAGAGCGCCGAGAAGATGTTGAAGTGGTTCCTGGTCCATAATTTTCGATGGTTAACTGGTTTTTGGCTTAACTTTCAAAGTCAATCCCTCGCGGCCGGTTACTTCCACTGCGTGCCCGGCTTCGACAGGCGTTTCGCTGACGGCCTTCCACAATTCGCCTTCGATAAAAACGCTTCCACCCCCGGCGTCAATATGCGATCTGGCATTCACGGTCCGGCCAATCATTGTTTCGGCGCCGGCCTGTTTAGGCAAAAACTGGGCGCGAATGCCTTTGCTGACCAAAAAGATGAAAAACGCCGCGGTCACGAGTGTCGCTGCGATCACCCAGGTCATGGGCAGATGATAACCGGCCGGCTCGCGGTTGAACAGCATCAAAACCCCGAGGAAAAACGCGATAATGCCGCCCAGGGTCAGAATGCCATGCGTGGGCGCAAAAATGTCAATGATGAACAAGGCGACCGCCAGCACGACCAGCGCAAGCCCGGCAGCGTTGAGCGGCAGCGTGGCTGACATATAGAGCAATAAAATGATCGCGAGCGCGCCGGCGACTCCGGGAAAAATCGCGCCTGGATGGCTTATCTCCGCGATGATCCCATAAATCGCCACCAGCATCAGCAGCATCATGACCTCCGGCTGCCAAAACGCCTGAAACAGGCGCTCGGATAAAATGGGCGGAATCTCCACGACCGCCGCGCCTGCCGTTTTCAAAATTCTCCCATTCACCGATCGGCCATTCAATTTCACAAGCAAATCCGGAATGTTGATGGCAATCAGATCAATCACGTTCGTCTTGAGCGCTTCTTCCGCAGTCAGGGCCGTACTTTGGGTGACGGACGATTTTGCCCATTCCACGTTGCGATGGCGCTTTTCGGCGATGCCTTGCATGACTTTGGTGTACATGTTCCCGATTTTTTGCATCATGATGCTGTTGGTGGTCTCTTCGTCCTCGCCGCCGCCCATCTCGACCGGATGGGCGGCGCCGATGGTGGTATGGGGAGCCATGGCAGCGACGTCCGCCGCCAGCGTAATGTAACAACCGGCACTGGCGGCCATGGCGCCTTCGGGTGCGACATACACCACTGTGGGTATCCGGGAGGCATAAAACGCGGCAACGATGTCATCCATGGAAGTGGCCAGGCCGCCGGGAGTGTTCAATTGAATGATCAGGCATTCGTCATTTTGATCGGCGGCGACGTCCAGGGCGCGGGAAATGTAATTGGCGGTGGCGGGGCCGATGGGGCCGTCAATTTTGATCAACCCCACTTGCGCCGCCTGAAGCGCTACGGCGCAAAAACCCAACGCGATGGAAATCCAAAGCTTCATAGGCTGTCGAAACGAAGATGGGCCTAAAAGACGGTTGCGGCAATTCATTTTCGGTTCTTTATTGCGAGCCTCCGCCAACGCGCTTGCGCTCTTAATTGCGTTGCAGCCGACGTAAGGAGGCTCTGATAACGAAAGAGCAATGGCGTTCCAAAGCGGTGTCAAAGCCACCGCACTCCAAGACCTTCGGCGGTTCGGATAGTGTAATATTAACCGTCCGAATTTCCCGGTTGATCGCCCCACGGCCCAGACCTGGACAGGTTGCGCCGTTTAACCAGCGCTGCCAGCGTGACCGAGGCCGCCGCCGTGCGTTCCGCGGTCTCGATTTTTTCAAATTCATCAAGAATTTCCACCGTGTCCGGGCCCGGAGGCGTATCCAATTCGGATCCTCCCCCCATCCGCATAGCCGCCAGAATGTCATGCGCGCTAATCACCTCCAGGGGACGCGCGGGCGAATAGGCCGTGTCGGCGGCGATTTCGGCCAGAAGTTCCGAGGCCAGCAGTCTTTGCAAAACCTGCTGCACCAATTTGGTGGGTATTCCAATTTTGTCGGAGATTTCCTGGACCGAGACCGGCTTTTCGCCGTTTTGAAACCGGCATCCAATAAAGGTCATCAATCGGAGAGCAAGAATTTCGCGGTCGCGATGGCTGACGGTTTCAATGACTTTTTCCTGGAGATAGATCTTGCGGTTTTGAAACGTGTAGGCGATCTCCGCGCCGAAGAGAAGGACGGCCCATGACAAATAAAGGCCGGCCATGAAAACCGGAATAAGGCCGAGGCCGCCGTATATTTTACTGTTGGTGACGACGCGTGAAACGTAAAGGAATCCGAAGAGGTTGTTCAAATGCCAGAGGGTTCCGGCGGCCACGCCGCCGGCCAGGGCAGCATTGAATTGGACTTTGGTGTTCGGCACAAACTGGTAGATCAGCGCGAAGACAAACCACACAAAAACGAGGGTGGCGATCTGCAAAATCAAAGTCCCGAGAATCGGCAAAGTCTGCAACACGGCCTTGGTGGACTGGAAATGGCTGCCGCCGGCCAGGGCCAGCGCGATGGCCACCACAAGCGGGCCAACGGTAAGCGCGATCCAAAACCGGGCGACGCGCATCAACCAGGTGCGTCCGCGTGCCACGCCCCAAATATCGTTGAACGTGGCTTCGATGCTGTTGAGCATGGAGATGGCCACAAAGATCAGCAGCAGCACGCCGGTAATTCCAAGAGTGCCGGTACGGGTATTGCGGATAAACTGGTGGATTTCCTGGGCCGCGACGTTTTGGACGGTGACCCGCGCATTTGCGGGGCCGGCGGCAGACCTGGCGGAATTCGTTTGGGCGGAATTAAATTCTGCCTGCGCCGCCAGGGGCTCGGGAGACGGCGCGTTTGTGACCACGGCGGGCGGGACCACCTGGGAAACGAATTTGTCAATGGCCTTGTAAATTTCCTGTTCGCCCTCCTTTTTGAGAAGGCTGCTGGTGATACTGATGGCGATGGCCAGGAGGGGAATCAATGCGAGCAACGTGGTATAGGAAAGCGCCGCAGCGCGAATGAGGCAGCGGTTTTGGACGAAGCTTCTTCCAACAAAAAACCAAAAATGGGTAAAATGCTCCAGGCGGCCGGGTTGGCCGCCGCCGCCCAGCATTTCGTTCTCGCCGCCGGACGCGATTTTGATAAGCCGCCTGAAAGATCGTTTGGCCATCGCACGCCACGCTAACACGCAAGCCCGCCAAGTTCAACGGGCATTGAATGGCGAGCGCAATCGAATAATTTGATGGTTGGTTTCCGGAAGGATTGCGGGAAATCGATTCACCCGACTCTTTCGCAAATTATATATTCCCCCGCCCCTGCCGGGGCGGACGAGGTTTTTTGGTCCGCAAACCGGGGATGTTATCCCCGGCTAATTTCCGGCAATCCTCCGGATTGCCTAGGCATCCGCACCGCATAAATATAGGCGGGCTGACGTCTCAACCGGTCTCGACAAAATGTTGCGGCGTTTGAAACGGCTTTGCATCCTATCGGCGAACCAAAATCACATGTCCTCAACGCACCTCAACCTGCATATCCATGTTGTCTTCGGATCCAAGAACCAGCGCCCGTTGATCGAACCGTCATGGCGCTCTCGCCTGCACGCTTATCTGGGTGGCGCGGCTAAAACTTTGGAAATTATTCCCGAAGCCGTCGGAGGCGTAGCCGACCATGTTCATATTTTGATGGGATTGAAAGCGACGCATCGTCTTGCCGACGTCATGCGCGATTTAAAGCGGACGTCGTCGGGATGGGTTCACGAAACGATCGGGCAAAGAGATTTCGAATGGCAGGATGGCTATGGCGCGTTCACGGTCAGCGCATCACTGTTAGAAACGGTAAAAAAGTACATCGCACGGCAGGAAGAACATC
>JASHPN010000118.1 GCA_030038175.1 Verrucomicrobiia bacterium | reverse complement strand
TGGAATTTCACATCATTTGAATTTATTGGGCGCTGCGACTGATCCCGCAGACGGGACACAGTCGCGCTCCGGGCCATCCGCAAGGCTCCGCTCCGCGAAATGGTCAAGTTGCGCTGCTGCGGCCGACCAGGTTGGCGAAGCGGCGGGCGCGTTCGGCGACAACTCTAGCCGGATGATTGATTTCCTTGGGCGCGTTCCAAAGGACGTAGAACTCGAAGTCGTTGGGACCGCGCTTGTGGACCAGCCGAAATTTGGCCACGCGCGTTTGCATGATTTTTCGGGCTACCGCCAGGGCCTCAGTGGCATCGTGCGGGTTGCCGCCGGGCCATAAGGCGGGCCGAATCTGGTAGCGTGAGATTTCCCCGAGGGAACCTACCGCCCGATCGTTGTTGCCGCTCTCGATCATCGAGAGCGCCGACCAGCGATCCATGGCCCGTGCTGACGAGACGAAGGCACAGGCGGCCAGCAAAAGCATTAGAGTTAATAGCCTCATGGTGACGTATTTTTAGCCAATTATTTGCCAAATGAAAAGCACAAAATGATTAAATATAACAAACATTGTGCAACCTTATTTCCCATACCCGAAACATTGAAAAACAATGGTTTTTCGGTTTAGCGAAGATCTGCCCGGCAAGAACTACAGTTGTGCTTAATGTATTTCATATATTGCAATTATCCCATAGACCGTGGCTTTATGCATGGCCTAAATGGGACAAGTACCTACACATTTGGGTCAGGGTGAAAAAGCCCAAAACTCAGGAACCAGGCGCAAGAAAACTTCCAAAAACCTCCCACGGCGAACGTTTGACATGCCCGCTCCCTCACGGTCGCGGCTCTGTTATTCCTTGAACGTGTTATAGGACTTGATGACGTTGCGGATGGTCCGGCGAGGCACGACCCGGGTCAGCAAGACCGCCGCCTGGTTCTTAATACCCGGGATCGCAATGACTTTCTGACGGCGAAAGGCGGCGTGGCCGTATCGGGCCACGGTTTCGGCGCTCATTTTGCCGGTTTGCCGGGCCCGAACTTTATCGCCGCGGGCAACGGGTCCGAAATTCGTTTCCGTGGGACCCGGGCACAGAACGTTCACGGTAACGCCTGTTCCTTCGAGTTCCGCGGCCAGGGCCTCGGAAAACGACTGCACAAAGGCCTTAGTGGCGTAATAAACCGCCATGCCGGGTCCGGCCACAAATCCGGCCACGGAACCGACATTGAGAATCCCGCCTTGCCCGCGCTGCAACATGGCCGGCAGAAACAGCCCGGTGAGTTCAGCCAAAGCCGTCACATTCACCTGAATGATGTCCAATTGCTTTTGCAGGGGCAATTGGGCAAATGGGCCGTGCAGGCCAAAGCCGGCATTGTTCACGAGCACGTCCACGACAATCTTTTGGGCGGCCAGGGAGTTGCAGATTTGTTTCGGTCCGTCCGGGCGGGCGAGGTCCGCGGACAAAACGATGCTTTCGGCGTGGTGCTTTTGCTTCAGTTCGGCGGCGAGCTTTTCCAGGGCGGCCTGATTGCGGGCGGTGAGAACCAGCCGGCAGCCTTCGGCGGCGAAACATTTGGCCAGTTCCAGGCCAATTCCGGAGGAAGCGCCGGTGATTAGGACAGTCTCCTTCATTAGTCATCATCCAGGCCGAACCGCCTCGTGATGGGCCAATAGACGAAAAACGATTTGCCGATGATGCTCGCCGTCGGAATATCGCCCCAGTACCGGGAGTCCAGGCTGTTCATGGTGTTATCGCCCATCATGAAAGAATTGTGCGGGCCGATGTGAACTTCCTGGCCGGGCGCCAGCCCCATGGTCAGCCAATGGCCGTAATAATGGTTCTCCTGATACGTGAGCACGTCGCTCCCCTGCTTTGCCCCGTAAAAGGAGCAGAGATTTTCAAAATGCGGCGTCGAGGGTGAAATGGACCGGCCGTTGACGACGAGATTGCCCACCTGGTTGGTTGTCAAACCATAGAAAGGATACAGTTGCGGCACATCGGTCACGGAATAGTCCGGTTTCAATGAAATGGTTTCGCCGCCCAGGCCGACCAGGCGTTTGATGTAAAACTCGTCAGACGGAATATGGTAGATTTCCCGTTGATCCTCCGGAATCCAGAGCGTCTGAAAAACCACAATTTCGCCGCGCCGCGGCGGCCGGAAATTGTACGTGAGACGGTCCACAAACAAATGGTCGCCGGCATGGACCCTCATTTTTACGATGTCCTCGCCTTTTTTATAAACCTTGCCAACGAAGATGCCCGCGCGATGCCGCAAATCCGATTCGCCCAGATCGGGCGGAAACCAGATGGTTTGCTGCACACCGCCGATCGTGAAGGTTTCCTTGATGTTGAAGATCAGCCATTTGGTTAAATGAAAGGAGTTCGGATCCACGGTCCCATCCACCGGGGCGACGACGCGCACAAAGGAAGTTCCCTCGATCCAATCCAGGATGTGCTGCCATCCGGTGGGAATCACCATGTTCTTTTCCTTCCGGTCCTGCTCGTTGACCTGCTGATGCAGCAAATTGATCTGATCATCGGAAAGTCCCTCGGCATTATCCGCTACGATGACTTCGGTGGTATAATCGGGCGTGGAGGTTACCCCATACAGCGTCGGTTGCATCGAGGCGGTGGGTATTTTGAAGGGCTGCAGGAAAAAAGTGCGAATGCCCATCGCCACGGCAATCGCCACGAGGAGCACTTCGACGTTTTCACGCCAGACCGAGTTAGGATATGGCTTAATCCATTTTTCGGCGGCGAATTGCAGTTCCTCGGTTTTGATGCTGATTTTTCCGGTGTTGGCGCCCTCCGTGATGGCGATGTTCAAATCGTTGATTTTTTCCTGAACGGCGGCGATGGCCTGGGGCGAGAGCACATCGCGCTGGGCGTTGAACAGTCGCTGCACGTGCTTGCGCATGGCGACGGCCTCGCGAATCGCTTTGGAAAAGAACCGGCGTAAAATCATAGAATCATTATCTGGCTGTCCATGTGACGAATTCTCGCATTTATATATTCGGTGTAGCATACCGGGAACGGGAATGAATGAAAGAAAATTTGCTGAACTTGTGAACCAATGGGAAGTTCCAAACCACAAGAACCAATCACCAGAGAAATTTCAAGATCCAATATGGGATTTGTGTGAGGATGAGCACTGGGACGGAGCGCGGTTGTGTGCGATAGCACCAGCCGCAGCAGCCCGACGATGCCTAAACCACCGTGCTTCGTGCAAACATCCGAGACGTGCGTGCTGCGACTGGTCTCCCGATAGATCGGGAGACACAGTCGCGCTCCGGGCGGGGTGGAGACAGCTTTTCCCCAGAAGATTTCGTGGTCATTGGGGGATGGGCTGTTCCCCACCTCCGGCTCAGGTTCGTCATCGTGAGCTGGCTCATCCCGGTCGTCCCTGCCTTTCCCTTGGTCGCCCTGCGACTTGGAAGTCTGCGCTACGGTTTCGCAGTCATTGTCAGTGTTATGTGCGTCTTACCTCGTGCTTGCGTTTTTTCCGCCGGGCCGGAGGCGCCGGCTCTACGGCCGTCCGGATGCCTGCCGCCACGCACCCCGGCCCGGCTTGAGCGATTTGTCCCAAATGTGATTAGAATTCTCCCCACCGATGTTATAATGCGAGGCATTTTAATAAGTGGACATTATAATAATGCGTGTGACAATCCTGTTACGCTAATATTTTAACTTTCTTTTACTTTTTTGTTGCCGTTAACGAATTTGCACTGTTAAGCTAATGGTGTCGGTAGCGTGGATTAGTCGGAGACGGTAAAATTGGAAGAAAAAAAATAAACGTGTAACGCAGTTGTATTGTTTATGAAAAAATCTGCTTTGAAGTTTCTCACACCAGCCATCGCCGCCCTTTGTCTTGGGACACTGCCAAATAGCGCAAAGGCAGGACTTGATTATTGGGACCCACAGGGGACGACGGGCGCTAATCCCTACACCGGCAGCATGACGGGCACATGGGAGAACAGCGACTGGAGCACGTCTTCTGGTGGTTCGGCCACCCCTACCGCCTGGGTTGAAACGGACGCCGCTGTCTTTGGCGTCAATACCGGCGCCGGCACCCCGGCTTTTACGGTGACGATGAATTCCAGCCATGAGATAGCCGGCGTTTTTGACGGTCCGCTCGCGCCTGATCCCTGCACTGTTACGATAAACGGCACCGGTGATTGGGAACTGGCCAATGCGC
>JASHPN010000117.1 GCA_030038175.1 Verrucomicrobiia bacterium | reverse complement strand
TTTTCAAAATCCATGCCTTGAGCGATGGCGGCGGGGAAGTTGATATACCATTGCTGGCTGTCTTTACGTTGGATCAGTTGAACTTTAGTTGGGTAGCCCATACGGTTAAAGACTAGTCATATAACTAGATACAGTCAACAAAAAAGATAGCCCTGACGTTGTTTTATCTAGTCAGGGCCAAACTCCAGGTGAAGGCGCATAGCGCCTTCACGCCTTGGAGAAAATCCACGTAGAGCCGGTCTTTCCCTCCTTGCCGAATCATCCAAGGGCCTTCTCGTGTCGTGGATCAGAGCATCAAGCAATTGTTTGTTTAATTGTTCTTAGTACACGAGGCGGTAGAAGACGCTCCCGTTGGTGAGATTGAGCGGTATGACCACCTGATTGGTGCCAGTCGTCCCGGTAACATTGACCCAATTGGTGGTCAGACCGACCGACAAATTATTGGTCTGGGCCTGCAACTGCCAACCGGTGTGATCACTTGGCCAGCTTAAGGTCAATTGATTGCTCGCAACCGCAAATACAATATTGGTCGGATGGGTGTTGATTCCGTTGGTGATGGTGAGGGTCATAAACACATTGGTCATGCCGTAGGCATTGCTGACGGTCAGCTCCAACTGATTCCCGTTCCAGGTCAGTGGCACACTGCCATAGCTGAGGCTCACGTTGCCACCGGCGTTGGCAGCCGCGCCCGAGGCGATGCCGGCGCTGGCAGTGACATTGGTCCAGAAATAAGCCAGAGGCGGCGTTCCCACGGCCGTCACCGGAATGGTCAGGGTCTGGTTCGCGGCGGAGCTGCCGTTGGTCGGCGCGGAGGGCATAAAATAGGGAGCGAGGACGCCGCCGGCGGCATCGTATTGGTTGGCCACCTGGCTTGGTGTCAGCGCGTAGTTGAACGCCGCGGCATCGTTGATATTGCCATAGTATTGCAGACTGTAGTTTCCCGTGGCCGAGCCGAGTTTCGAACCAATCCCCAGGAGATAACTGGTTTGCAACGCGCCGGCTCCGGCGGCGACCGATGCCGTGCCGGCCGGCACGCCATTCGTATAGAACACCACATTGTGATTGGTGATTTCATCCACCACCGCCACTAAATGATACCATGATCCGAACGTAGGCTCCAGCAAGCTGCTCACCGTGTGCGCCGTGCCGCCGGCGTCCCGGAACAAAAAGCGGAAGCCATGCGTCGTGGGCGACGTGTCCGAACCGCAATCCAAATCAAATTGTTCCGCGCCGCTGTAACCCAAAGTCAACATCCCTGCGTCATAACTCTGGACATAGCCTTCCACCCAGGCTTCCACCGTAAAGGCCACGCTGGTGCCGGAGGGCGCGCCAAAATTGATGCCCGTAATCCCATAAGCAAGGCTGTCGCCGGAATCGCCATTTTCGTCCACTTCGCCGAATTGCGCTGACGAATCCGATGGGTCCATCGTCGGGTTATAACCAGGCCAGTTTAGAGCCAGGTTGGTATAGATGCCGTCGTTGCCATTGGCATAGTCATGGCAAATGTAACCATTGTCCCCGCCGCCATTGTCCGGCCCATCCAGGTTGGTGTCGTTCAATCGCCAATAACCGACGGGGTTAAGGGAGAGCACGGACTGGGGATAGGGCGCAAAACCGTTACTGGAATTGGTGGGATCGGGAATGATTGAAGCCGACCAAACTCCACTGGTCGCGGAGCCCAGGTAATTGGTTATAAGGCAATAGGTGTTGATTGTCCCAACCTGGACATTAGCCAATTTCAATGTTGGATTGGTCGCGCCGCCAAAAGCCGCTCCATTGGTAAACCATTGATAATAGTACGGCGGAGCCGCAAGCGCCGGGCTGGAGAACGTTGGGTTGGCCCCGGCATAGAGGGTGAGAAAATTGGTATTGAGCACATTGCTGTAAGTTATAGGAAGCTGGCTCAATATTGTCGGAATGGTATATACGGCGATACTTACCACCGAACTGGTCACGGCGCCGACGAAATTGGTTGCCACGAGGTAGTAATTGGTGCTGGAGTCATTGGCTTCGTCAGGGTTGAGAATCAAATTGGCATTGGTTTGCCCGCCAAAGGCCACATTGTTCGTGTACCATTGGAAAACGAGCGCACTGCCACCCACTGCCACCGTGTTCGTAAAAGCTATCCCGGAGCCGATGGCCGCCGACACCGGCTGGGTTTTAATGAATGGAGGAATGCCCAAACCATTGTAAAGGGTCTGAACTTGCGCCGCCGTCAGGGCGTTGGTAAAATAGGCCGCATCGCTGATCTGTCCGGCAAATTGCTCGCCCAGCCCAAACGGCTCGGCGACGGTCGCCCATCCGCTCGGAATATTGGTGTAGCAGGGATCGGACCCAATCATTGCATCCAGTGAATTCCCCACGCTGCCGGCGGCCACAACATTCGTATTGTTTGCGATATCGTCCACGTAAAGTATGTTCGTCGTTCCATTGTGAACCGCCACGACCCAATGCCAGTTGCCATCGTCATAGCCGCTGGTTGTCGAAACCAGGTCTCCGGCGCCGGCGCCCGTGCCGACGACTGCCGTGGAGTTGGTTCCGGAGTTAAACACGATGTAACCGTCCAGGGTCAGATTCAATTCCCAGGAATTGGTCCCGTGGCCGGCGATGCATTGCACCCGGTTGGTGTCGGTGGGGTTGCCTCGGAAGACCGCAGAAATTGTAAATGGCGTTGTCCCTGCTGGGTCATAGACCGCCGCATTGCCGGCGTCTATAAAACTGCTTACGCCGCTTAACATTGTCGCGTTCGTGGTCATCAAGCCCAGGGGACAACTGCCAAAGGCGGTTGCCGTCACGGCAGCGGGCACTGTGCCGGGCGTATAGACGCCATTGCCGACGGCAGTTCCATTTATTTGCCCGTAATTAAGCGCTGCCGGCCACGTGCTGGAGGCAGGCGCTGTGTATGGGGAACCGTTCATCAGCAAATAAATTATGGGATTGTTGGTGATGACATCGTTGAAATACTGGCTCGCGCTTGAAAGGACATTGGTCGCGTCCTGGTAATGGTTAGTGATATCGTTGATGACGTTCGTATAAATGGCCACTTCGGCAATCAGTCCGTTGAACCCGCGCTGGTTGCCGAGACCGTTGCCGATGGTGAGGGGGTCATGGATGTCGGGGCTATACCTTCCGGAAGGAATCTGCCGGGGGTTGAGGCCGTCGCCGTTGGCGAGTGCGCCGTCCAAGTAGCCGGTGACATTAGCGTTGGAATCAACCGTGTAAACCATTTGATGCCAGGTATTGGTTGGGACGCCGCCAAGGTTGACCTGAAAACCCTGGTTGAGCGTGGTGGTATTATAGAACAGAATATTAAAACTATCGGACGAAGTGTTCGTCCCGCTGTTTTGAAAATAGATCCGAAAGCCCTGGTCCTTTTGGCCATTGCATTGGCTGATAATGTCGCCTTGAAAAGTGGAAACCGGCAGATTGGTAATCATAAACCACAATTCGATCGTGAACGGCTGCCGCAATGTCGTCAAAGGCGAGGTATGCGGGATAAACAGGCTGTTTGTAGAACTGCCCACATTGCTTACATGCTCTGTAAAATAGACCGCCTCGTCCGCGCCATTGGCCAGGGGTCCTGCCTGTTGGCGAATGAATGCCCCGCTATTGACCTCCCAGTCAGGGTAAAAGGCATTGCCCAGCGCACCCAATGAACCGTAGTTGGTTTCGATATCTCCGGGCGCCGCGGCCGTGGTCTCGTGCATCGGCCAGTAGCCGGCGGGGTTGAGAGAAACAACGGCATTGGAATAGGCCAGCGATTGGGCCCGCAGCAGGCCGGGCATGCTCAAAGCAGCCAAAAAAATGGCCGTCATGGCTCCGGCGCGAAGACCAAGCCAGGTGCAGGTTTGCCGAACGTTTGTCATTTGGTATGTTTTCATTTTGGGTATAGTGGGCTTTTGAAAGATTCTTCAACAGATTTTGCTATGGCGTATTCATCGGCGTAGCGACGGCTGCTGAATAATTCCATTTAAATCTCCGTCCGATCTGACATGGGAAGAAGGCAATTTCCGTGGACAAAGGTGCATGGTTGAGACTGTAGCGGAAAAGTAATTGGGAATGGTATGGCCCATTTGGGCCATTGCTTGTCCTTGCCTGAAGTGCCTGTGTGACATAGCCTTTAACCGTGGTTCCTGGCGCAGATAAATTGAGATCGTTGGCCTGCCGGATATCATTGATGGTTCTGCTGGCCGCTCCCTCAACCGCGATGGCTGCAAATAGAGAATGGTCCACGCGTGTTTGGCAAACGGATGACGGGTTGTTGGATAACTATGTGAATTCCATCGTGCAGGGGCCGGACAACTACCTGTGGCTGGTGACGCCGATCGGGCTGGTGCAGTTCGATGGCGAGAATTTTTTTCCGTTTCCCATTGAAGATTTCACCGGTCCCGCCGCCTCTCATGTTCGGGTGATGCTCCGCGGCCGGACCGGCGTGCTTTGGATGGCTTCAGACGGCGGGACAGTCATCGGATTGAAACCGGATTTTTCAATGGTTTCACTTCCGGAAAAGCTGCCGGTCCATGTGCCCACGGACCTGGCGGAAGACCTGGAGGGGGGCCTTTGGCTGGGATATTCGGATGCGGTTTATCGAGTGAATGAGGGGCATTTAACAAAGCTCGATGCCGGGGAGGGCTTGCCGCCGGGTCCTTTGCATTCGTTGTTAACCGATGGCGCCGGGAATATCTGGCTGGCAAAAGGGGACCAAATATGTCTTTTCAAGAACGGAACATTTTTTAAAATCGCCGGCGCGACGGGTTTGCGCAAGATGGCAGCCGGCCATGCCAACACTGTCTGGTTTGATGAGGGCTCGCACCTCTATAGTTGCGATAATGGCGGCCATGTCCAGGACCATGGAGCCTTTCAAAACAGCGCGGCGGCGACCGAGGCGTTATTGGAAGACCGCGCGGGCGGGGTTTGGATTGGCACGGACGGAAACGGACTCATTTACTACCACAATTCCACCTTTGAAAGAATCGAGACTTCTCATTCGGCGATTCTTGGCCTGGCCGAAGATCGGGAAGGCAATATTTGGGCGGGCACCGGCGGCGCGGGGTTGGACCGTATTTCTTTGAGCGGTGTGCGCCTTGAAGCCATGGAAAACAATCAGGTCTTGTCCCAAATCCAATCCATTTGTCAGGACTCCCAGGGAACCTTGTGGGGAGCAACCCGAAACGGCAATTTGGCTTCCCGAACGGGCGAAGGATGGAAAACGGTGTTTACGAACGCGCCGTTTGCGGGAAAAGTAAGTTGTGTGGCCTCGGATCGGGCCGCGATTTGGATTGGCGCCCGCAATGGCAAATTGTTTCGGCTGGTGAATACCAATTGTCTCCTTTGGGAAAATAATGCCGCTGAAGGCGGAGTTCGCGGACTATTGGCCACGGCGGATGGGGACGTATGGATTGCCGGAGAGAAAGCGCTGCAATGCGTGCGTGGACGGCAGTTGTGGACGGTCAGCCTCCCGCCGCGGGTCCAACGAATCTATGCAATCGGACAGGACGCTTCGGGAACAGTCTGGCTTGGCGCCAACGGCATCCTGGTGCAGGTTGACGGACAGAATTTTACCACAAAAATGTTTTATTTGCAGATGTCCGATCGTCCCATTTGTTGTCTTGATGGCACTGCCGATGGAAGCCTGTGGATCGGAAGCCGTGGCGGGGGACTGATCCGATTCAAAGATGGACATTTCAGTCGAATTGGAGTGGAGCAGGGATTGTTCGATAATTATATTTCGCAAATGATCGCAGACGGCCATGGCTGGATGTGGTTTGGGGCCAATCATGGCATCTTTAAAGTCAGGCTGACGGAGTTGGAACACGCGATGGACGATCGGAGCGTCATGTTGCGGCCGGTGATCTATGGGAAGAATGAAGGGCTGGCCAGCCAGGAAGCGGTCTTCAGCACGGCGCCGCCGAACGTGCTTCCCAACGGTATCCTGGGAAACGACGGGACCGTATGGATGCTGATGCACGCCGGGGTTGTGGTGGCCAATCCCAGTATCCTTCCGCAAGACCCCGCGCCGCCGCCTGCCTTGTTGACGCGCCTGGTGATGGATGACCAAACGCTCGCTTCCTACGGCGGCGTTGCGGCGACTCAACAGGTTGTCAATCTGCAAAAATTGAATGTTCCCTTGCATCTGCCGCCTTCGTACCGGCATTTGGAGTTTGATTTTACCGCGGTCCATTTAAGCGATCCGGAAAATGTTCATATTCGATATCAATTGTCCGGTTTTGACACGCATTGGATTGACTCGGAAGGCGTGCGCAGCGCGAGTTATTCACGGCTGACCGCCGGTAACTACGAATTTCATGTCGAGGCCTGCATCGGCGATGGCCCCTGGAGCCAGGCGCCGGCCACGCTGGCGCTGATCGTGGATCCGTTCTTTTGGCAGACCTGGTGGTTTCAATTTGGCGCAGTGTTGCTTTTTACATTGTCCGTAATCGCCCTGGTTCGTTACATCTCGTTTCGGCGTCTTCGTTGGAAACTTCAATTGGCGGAACAACAGGCGGCGGTTGAAAGAGAGCGTGGACGCATTGCGCGGGATATCCACGATGACCTGGGCAACCGGCTGACGAAAATCCAGCTATTGACGGGCCTGGCCCAAAAAGATCGGACCACTCTGGAAAAAGCCATCGCCCACGTCCGGCAGATTGCATTGACGACCCGGCAAGCGACCGACGCGCTGGATGAAATCGTCTGGGCCATCAATCCGCGCAACGACACACTGCCCCATTTAATCAACTATCTGGGGCAGTTTGCCGTGGATTTTCTGCGGACCGCGGGCATCCGTTGCCGTGTGGATTTGCCGCCACATCCGGCGGCCAGGCCGGTTGCCGCCGAAGTCCGCCATAACCTGTTTCTTGTTATTAAAGAATCTCTCAATAATATCGTGCATCACGCCAATGCCACCGAGGTGTTCCTTTCCATCCACGCCGGCGGCGAATCTTTGAGCGTTGTCGTCCAGGACAATGGCCGTGGATTCAACGGCGAGGTCAAAAACAATGAAGCCGATGGCCTGGAAAACATGCGAAGGCGCATCGCGGAAATTGGCGGGCATCTGCAAATCGAATCGGAACCGGGCAAGGGCACGCGGATTTCCTTCGACGGTCAATGGCTCGAAAGAAATTGAATCTTATGCAAACAAAAGCCCCGCCTGCGCCGATTACTATTGTTATTGTTGAAGATGACGAGGAAACCCGTGAGGGACTGACGGAACTGCTTGCCGGTGAGACGCGGGTGGATTGTGCCGGGGCATTTGCCACGGGCGAAGCCGCCCTTCGCGAAATTCCCAGGCTCAAACCCGAAGTGGCGCTGGTGGACATCAATCTGCCGGGGATGGACGGCATTGAGTGTGTCGGACGGCTGAAAAAACTATTGCCAAAACTCCAGGTGTTGATGCTCACCAAATACGAGGAAAGTGATTTGATCTTCAATTCGCTCCGCGCCGGCGCCAGCGGTTATCTGTTGAAGAAGATGCTGACGGTGGAATTGATATCGGCGATTGAACAGGTTCATGCGGGAGGGTCGCCCATGACGATGCCAATTGCGCGAAAGGTCGTGGAGCATTTTAACCAGCTTAAACCGCCACCGGCCGGCCTCCAAAAATTGACCGCGCGCGAGCAGGAGGTGCTGGCGTTGCTGGCCCAGGGATTTCTCTACAAGGAAATCAGCGATCGGCTGGGCATCAGCTATCATACTTTTCGCAATCATCAGCGCGCCATTTACGACAAACTGCATGTTCATTCACGAACGGAAGCCACGGCAAAATATTTTGGGCGTGATTCGCATCAACCTGGCCCATTTGGGCTATAGGTGTTTCCTTGATTGGCGCGCAAAGGTGGCTTAAACAGGTATGACGATGTTAATTCGGTGTTTGGTTTTTTTCGGCTGGCTCCGGGCTTTGGCAGTTTTTGCGCAATCGCCGGTCACGCTGACCATTGATACTGCCTGGCGCGGTTCCAGCATTCCGGCAGACTACGCCGGGCTGGGTTTTGAAACGTGGGCCGAACAGCCTGATGGCAACGGGGTCTCGGGGCATTTGTTTTCTCCCACGAATACACAGCTAATAACTCTCTTTACCAACTGCGGCGTTCACAATCTTCGCCTGGGAGGCGGAACCGTGGACGGCCTTGACGCCGCGCTTCCCGACCACGCCGATATAGACAGCCTTTTCGGTTTTGCCCATGCCGCCCGCGTGAAAGTTATTTATTCCTTCCGTTTGCTCAACGGCGACCCGGCGGAAGACGCGGAGGCCGCGAAATACATCTGGGATCATTATCGTTCGCAATTGGATTACTTTGCCATCGGCAATGAGCCGGATGCAAAATCGTATGTTTATCAGCCGTTCGGCCGGGGATCGGACCCGGCGATTACCAATTATTCCTCCTATCTTGCGGCCTGGAGAAAATGCGCGGCTGCGGTGACCAATGCCGTTCCCGGCGCAAAATTTGCCGGACCGGACGCCGCCGGCGAGTCATGGGCTTCGCTTTTTGTCAGCAATGAGATGAACTCGGGAACAATCGCTCTGGTGACCCAGCACGACTACATTGGCGGCAAGCCGTTTATCAAGGGAAAGAACAAAAACCTGCCGCCCGGGTTGGCCATTGATCGCATGTTGTCGGAAGCCTGGGTGACGAATCATTATCCGGCCTATTATCGGAAAGCCGTGGTTCCGGTAGAGGCTGCCGGAGTGCCGTGGCGTTTGACTGAAGCAAACGATTATCTGCATGGCGTTACCAACGCCAGCAATGCATTCGCCTCGGCGTTATGGGCCCTGGATTATCTGCACTGGTGGGCGGCGCATGGTTGTGCCGGCGTCAATTTTCATAATAACCAGCGGATCGAATGGCTTAAAACGGACACCATCTATTTGGATGGCCGGCAATACCGAATTAATCCAAAGGGATACGCCATCAAAGCATTCGACCTGGGCAGCCATGGGTGGGAGGAACCGGTGATAATGGCAAATCCCGGCCGGCTCGATCTAACGGCCTACGCGGTCAGGAACGCGACCAATCTGTGCGTCACGATTATCAACAAGGAACATGGGCCCGGAGCGAAGGCCGCGCTGGTGACGATCGAGCCTGGTCAGTTTGCATCCCGGGACGCCGAAATGATGGTGCTCGCGGCTCAAAACGGCGAAGCCGGCGCGACCAACGGCATCACCCTGGGCGGCGCCGTGATTGCCAACAACGCGCCCTGGCAAGGGCGTTGGATGTCATTGGACCCTGCGTCCAATAGTGTTTGCACGGTGCAAGTCGAGCCTGCTTCCGCCGCAATTGTAAAACTATCGGAGGATTGAAGAATGACTTGGATGCAAAAACGCCTGACCATAGCGTGCCGGCCGCTAAACGTTGGCTATCGCCGTTTTGTTGGCCTGAACCGGCCCAAAAATACTTGACGCAACACGCAACGCGCAACACGCCTTAGCATTCCAACTTTTCAGCTTTACCAATGACTGCTCACTATGGACTGCCGACCATGCATTGCCGCTGCTGGTGTCTCAGCTTCTGTTTAGGCCTTTTTCTGGGCGTCTGGTACGTCCAAACGGCCGCCGGCGCCGGCTTGACCTGGCCGTCCAGCCAGTTTTTCCCGACGTTTGCCACGCCCGCGTCAACGATTGACGCCATTTCCATGGATTCGATCCCGTCCGATCAACAGGCGCTGTTTTGCTCCCTGGAAGGCATCGTGAATCGGACGCAGCCGCGGATTGCCTGTGTGAGCGCGGCTTCCGAAGGCGCTTATACCTGGCTGACCATTCACAACTTGTCCTATGATACCCTCAGCGGTTTCGCCGCGATTTCAAAATATGAGACGAACGTCACCGGCCTGGTCGTCTATGATACCAACCTGATGGATACCCTCAATCTGGCGACGACCATTGCGGGGGTAAAAAACGAATTGGTCTGCGATGCGGCCCTGCTGCCGACGCTCACGAATTCGCCTTATAATCTCGCGATCAAGGATGATTTGAGGGGAATGTTTACGACGAAATATCAGGTCTATGGATATCTTTATACCAACTACTGGTCCCAGTGCACGCACCGGCTCATGGCGGGACTGGAAACCAATTGTTATTGGTATTTGCGGGATTATCTCGTGGCCACCAAATGCGCGGTCGTATGGCTGGACCCCAGCGTGACGGCCGACAACACGGTATTCACAAACTTTGTCGAGAACATGGCGCCGGTGGGCGGGGCCTATATCGGGTGGTGGCCCAACGAGAGCGCGGATATGCAGAAGATCGCCGCCTACGGCATTCCGGTGGTGGCCAGTGATTTGTTTGACAACGCAACCGTTTATGGCGGCGTGGCCTCCACGATTTCCGTCCCCGCCATTCCGCCGGCGCCGGCGCTTCAAAACAAAGTCTATGTTTCCCTCACCCTCAGCGACGGGGACAACGTGCAATATATGCAGCACACCATGAAGATGAATTGGGGAAGCTCCGCGCGCGGGACTGTTCCCATCGGCTGGACGGTCCAGCCGTTGCTGGCTGATTTTGACCCGGCCATGTTGAATTATTTCTGGAGCACGGCCACGACCGACGACTGCCTGGTGGCCGGACCGTCCGGCGGCGGTTACACGCGGATTAATTATTGGAGCGCCGGCAACGTGGCGAATTATACGAAGGCCTCCAATTTCTATTTGCAACGCTCCGGCATCCGGGCCGCTACCATTTGGCTGACGGTTTCCAGCGCGACGGCCGACATGTACGCCACCAATTGCCCGACCCTCCTCGGGGTGGATGATTATGGCGATGGTTATTATACGACCAGCGATGATTCGCTTCCGGTCCTCGGATTTCCCGCGAACGGGAACTATGCGACGAGCGTTTCCAACATTCTCAATGTCATTACCAATACCGCCGCAAGTTGGAATGGTTCGTCGCCGATGTTCATCTCCGTGCAGGCTGACGCGTGGGACGTCAACCCGGCGGATTGTCAAACCGTGGCTAATTCGCTCAACTCAAGCGAATACGTCGTTGTGCGCCCCGACCATTTGTTTTTGCTTTACCGCCAGGCCGCGGGGTTGGGGCCGGCCGGGGCAGCGCCTTATGTATGCCAGCCGCCCGCGAGTCAATCGGCGCTTCCGGGAAACAATGTCACGTTTAGCGTGATTGCGACCGGGACGTCGTCCTTGAGTTATCAATGGCAGATGAACGGCGCGAATATTGCCGGGGCGACCGGCAGCACGTTCACCAAATCCGGCGTGCAGGCGGCTGACCTTGGCAATTACCAGGTCGTGGTGACAAATAATTATGGCGCGGTGACCAGCAGCATCGCCGCGTTAACGTTTGGCGATCAGCCGCTGGTTTTTAATGGCAGCGGTCTGAATTGGACTTTGAATGAGAACTCCGGCTTCGAACCGTATTCCACGCCGGCCATAACGAATAATGTGCTGACTCTGACCGATGGCAATGGCAGCGAGGCAAAGAGTGTCTTCTTCGAAAGCCCGCAATATATCGGCGCATTCAAAGCCCGGTTTACCTATCAGGCAGGCGGCAATAAGGGCGCCGATGGCGTGACGTTCTGTCTGCAGGATGATCCCAGGGGCGCTTCCGCGCTCGGCGGTGGTGGAGGCCAATTGGGTGTCGGTACGGCGTCGCCCATCACCCCAAGTGTCGAGTTGGAATTGGATATTTATACCGCCCCGCACGGATACGCCTTCAGCACAAACGGTAGTACGGGTTCGTACACGGTTCCCGGAGCTATCAATGTCGCGAGCGGCGACCCGATCAATGTCACAATGCTTTACCAGTCCGGCCAACTGGCCTTGACCGTCACCGACGCTGTTGCCAATGCCGGCTTCAGCACCAATTTGACGGTAAATATTCCCGGCCTGATCGGCATGAACACCGCTTACGTGGGCTTTACCGGCGCGGACGGCGCCGCCACTTCGATTCAAACCATCAGCAACTTTGAATTTGAGAGCCTTCCCTGCGCGGCCATTCAATCCGGCGGCGGAAATGTCTCAATCGGCTGGACCGCCGCCGCGCCGGGATTTGCGCTGCAACAAAATTTTGATTTAACCACGACCAACTGGGTGCAAGCGACTGGTTCGCCATTCGTGACCAACGGCATGAACCAGGTCACAGTCCCGGCGGCCACCAATATGTTCTATCGGCTTGTTCTGCCGGGAGGATTTTAGACACGAATTTCACGAATTCACACGAAGAGGGTGAGAGTGCAAGGAGGATTTTGAACCACGAAAGACACAGCGCGGCAAAGCCACAACGAAAGGAGCGCGGACAGCTTTGTCCGCGCGAAGATGGCACAGGCAGGGAACACGCGGACATGACTGTCCGCGCTCCTCAATCTCTTTATCGCGCTCCGCTTTCTGAGCCTGATCGGATTGTTGGCTTCAAATAGAGATTAATGCATTGGCCTAATTGTTCGCCGGTATTGAGGTAGCCGGAGGGCGTGCAGCCGGGGATGTTCCAGGGGATTTCCATGGTAAATGAGAGCACATGAGGCGGACTATTGGCGGCCACCCAGGGGTCGGCGCATTTGTCCACTTCCCGGTTCGGATCATAAGTCGGGCCCTGGAAGGTTCGTCCACTGAAAGGAATCGGGTCGGTCATTTGTTCTCGCGCGAGTTTGAGGAAGGCGTCGTTGTTCGTCTGCCGCTGCGGGGACATGAGCTGGACGGCCGAAATATAAAAATCAATGGCGCGAGCACTGTGGCCGGGATCATGCAAATCCAAGAATAAATCCAGGCGGTCGGCCTTGGCCAGGGCGGACAGGTCGTCCATGGCGGCGCGAACTTCGGGATAGTAGGGGGCGCTGTCCCAATCCCGGTTTTGGTCGTGGGGTGTGGCATCTTTGCCGCCCTGTCCGGCTTCGACGTTATCCACGTCCATGACGGGGATGAGCACAATGTCGGCCTTGCGGCGGAGGGATTCCGCGGCGGGATCGTTCGACACCACCCATTCGCCGAATCCTCGCGCCACCCAACTGGAACCACACTCCCACGCGTGCTGACGCGCCTGAATCCAGACGCTGAAACGCGGGCCGTCGGCCGGGCCAGGTTCAGAGATGCGCACGCCGGGCACGGGATGGCCCTGGCGCGTATGGGCGAGCACGAACCTTTTGGCGTAAGGACAAAGGTCGCACATTTTTTGAATCAATTGATTGGCGTCTTTCAGAGTAAATGGCGGACCCCAGGCAATCCATAAAGTGGAAGAGGGAGTGTTAATATGATAAACGGTATGATTTCCCTGGCGCTCGCCCGCGGCGGTATGTTCCCAATTCGTTCCATCCAACGAAAACGCCGCCTGCGCCGGCAGGGACCAATCGGCGGCAAGATTTCTGGCCTGACCCGGAGTGTCCGTGTGCATCATTCCATCAAAGGCGACGACTTTGATGGTTAGCGGCTTGTTCGTATTCGCGCCGTCCAATCGGAAATACCACCAGCACGGCCATCCTTGTTTCGGGTCGCCGGCGGGCATGATGCGGACGCTGTTGTTGGGCTGGTCAATGTTCAGCACTTTGGCGGAGCCGCCGGGAAAATCGGAGCTGACGCGCAAGTCCAATTCGGCGCCGAGTGCATCTGTGGAGCTGCCGAGCCAGGCGCCGACCAGAAGGAATATAAGGCCCGGAAGAGGTTTGATTTTCATCCCAAAGCAAAAGCATGGCGGCAGGGGACTGGTTCTGCAAGCTTGATGATGGGGACGAGGTTAAATAGTTGAAAGGTTAAAAGAGTTAAACGGGGATTTTGAACCACGAAAGACACGCCGCAAATCCGCAATGAAAGGAGCGCGGACGGCTTTGTCCGCGCGAACATGGGGCAAGCAGCGACACGCGGACAGGCTGTCCGCGCTCCTCGGAATTGGCCTCAGGATGACACACACATTTTCTGTGCGTGGGTTTGGCAACGAGGAAACGAAACGGAATGAGTTAAATTGTTGAATGGTTAAAAGGGCTAAATGGGGGATTTTGAACCACGAAAGACACAAGGCGACAAAATGGCGAAAAAAGAGCATTTTCACCAGAGAGAACTCAAAGAACAAAGAAACTCGGGAACTTGCAAAAAGTCCTTGCAAACCTGTGGAGGGGGAAGAAAATAACAAGAAAGAGTCCTCGTCGGTTATGGCAGGAAACCAAATCGGGAACGTCGAACTAAATGCCTAATTCAACAGTTTCACGTCGAAAAATCCTGCTCTCAGCAGTGCTCCTTTGCCTGTCTTACGGCACATTTATTTATGCGGCCATTATTGACCATTGGCCTGACCCTTTTGGGCCCGTAGGCCCATATTCGATAGGTTTCATATTATGGCTCATCTGGATTGTCCATCTCGGCTGCATATGGTTAAGGCGGCAACCTGGAACCTCAAGGCGGAGGAGTTTCGCGGAATATTTCGGCGCCATTCTTGCATCTATGGTCGCCTTCCTATTGGTGTTTGCGTCTGGGACTTTTATTTCAGACCAATTGCGCCTCCATGACATCAGGACGGCTGTCAACGCCGGGCTACGGAGTGATTGCCTGAACCTCTTGCACAACTGGCCGGTCACTAACGATGCGATAAATATGGATGATCCTGCATTTTCGAAACTGCCGCAGAGCATAGAAATATTAGAGCCCGCGTGCGTGTTTAATGAGGGAATAGATGATACAAACTGTCCTCCCAATATAGGGGTATGCTGGGATGCGCTTGGGGGTTTTTATGGAACCCGGGTGTTCCAAAACGACGACGATGCAATGAAACTCAAGGCCGCCGTGGGCTATCATATAGTCGCCTGCGAACGTGTCGCCCCGGGAGTTTATTTTTGGGTAGATTACTGACGACAGGAAATCAGCCCATGGGGCGGGCTTTCAGCTCTTTTTGATTTTTTCGGTCATTAACCTGGGGCTTTGCCCCAGGCTGGTATGGGGACGCGCCGTTGGCGCTGATGTTGCCAGGGAGCGTTTAATCCCAAACGTACCTCTCGTCATTCACGTGGATAAGAACGAATCCTAAAGATTGTGGCATCGCCGAATTATGGGCCAAAGGCCCAATTTATGCCAGCCGGGCAACGCCCCAGGTTATCGAACATCCAAACCCGATGAGCGCCAACGGCGCGGTTTATAGATCCTTTCAGACCGTCGTAGAGACACGAATTACGCGAATTAACACGAAGTGTTCTCTATCACGAACCGCCGCCTTTTTTGGCGGCGACGCGGAGGATCTTGAGCGTTTCCGGGAGCTTATAATGGCGCTTGAGACCGTGTTCATTCAGCAGGCCGGCAGGCACACGGGCGATAAATTCGGGGAAGTTGCGTTCCACGCGGTCGCGGATCAGTTTTTGGCCGGTTTTGGAGGTCCAGAAATCGTCCTCGATTTTGGTCAACGCCATCGCCGCCTCGTCGTTGGTCATATTTTCGCGCTTGGCGAGTGACCAGGCCAATTCCTTGTCCCCGGGCAGGGCCACGGGAAAGGAAATAAATTTCAAGGTGACTTCCGGCTCGGTATCGGCGTCAGGCGCGACCGGGCGGACCGGGATGGCCTTGTGAAACTGGGTGCCGTCCGGCAGGGAAACATCGACCGCCAGGGTCTTGTTTTCCTCGTCGGGTTGAATGTCCAGGTCGGCCTCGCCAAATCCGGCCACGAAATGTTGTTTGACCTCTTCCACGGTTTTGGGTTCCAGATCAGGCAGTTCAATCCGGTCGCAGAATTTCTCGAACGAAACGACGCGATTTTTGGCGCGCAGCTCGGCCTCGCACGCGCTATAGATTCTTTCCGCCCAGGCGGGATCGGGCGCAACCTTGGGCAAGACCGCGCGCAACAGATCGAGCACCAGCATCTGTTCGTCGCGTTTTGAACGGGTGGTTTTATTAGCCATAAAAAATTTTAGCGTTTTTGATTTTTGTTTATTTGAAAAACGGACGCATGGTGTAGCGAAGCCGGCGCGGTGTGTAAAACAGAAAGTCGGAAAATTTAACTCACGCACGAAAGGCGCCAACATTTTCACCACCGAGCCACAGAGGACACAGGGATTTTCTACCGCGAAATACAATGATCACTTCACGTGCGTATCGAGAAAGCGGACCAGCGCACGGCCGAACGCGGCGAGGTCGCGCGGTGTGCGGCTGGAGATGAGGTTGCCGTCCTCGACCATCGGCTCGTCCACCCAAATACCCCCGGCATTCTCCAAATCGTCTTTGATGCCCAGCGAGCCGGTAACACATTTGCCTTTCAGAATTTTCGCCGAGATGGGAATCCAGCCGCCATGGCAGATGAACGCCACCAATTTGCCGGCCTCATAAAATTCGCGGGTCAGGGAAAGCACTTTGGCATCGCGCCGCAGTTTGTCCGGCATGAAACCGCCGGGCACGAGCAATCCGCAAAAGTCCTCGCTGCGCGCTTCTTTCAGCAAGAGATCCGCCTGCGCGGGATAACCGTGCTTGCCGGTGAAGGTCCTGATTTCCGGAGCGGCGCATTTAAGCGCGTAGCCGGCCTCTTCCAGCCGCAGCTTGGGATACCACAGTTCCAGGTCTTCATAGACGTCATCCAGAAATGCGAGCACGGTTCTTTTCATTTGCACGAAGGCATTCTCGCCGTGGAATTTCCCGGTTGTCAACTGCGGTTTACATTCTTGGAGCGGTAAGGCAGGCACGAAAGACGCCAATATTTTCACCACGGAGGCACAGAGGGCATGGAGATTTTTTGCGGCAAATAGGTGCTGTGCGCATACGCGCTACTTTGCCCGGGCGAGCGAACGGGCCAATTCCATATCTCTGTCCTTGCCGGCCAGAAGGTCGGTGATTGTGTGGTGAACGGGATAATCCGGGATCATGCCTCGGCTTGCGTGCTTATAATTGGCGGCGGCGTAATCGTAGGTGACCATTCCCAAAGCCACGCGGACTTTTGAATTCGGCAGTGTGAGCATCACTTGAAAACCACAGGTGCATCCGTAATAGCCGCCTCCTGCGCCTTCACCTATCAACAAACCGCGTTTATGAAACGGAAGCATCGAGAGAAATTCGCATGTGGTTGAACATGAACCTCCATTCATCAACGCAAAGACTTTACCTCCGAAATAGGGTTGGCCGGTTTGTTGCAGGCCCAGGCCGGGACGGCTGCGATAATGGAATTTGCCATCGGCTCTTTTCTCGACAAGATTCGCCGGGAGCGGATTTGCACCCGGGCAATATTTGTAAAAGTCATAGTCCCGAGCGTTGATATTCTCGTCTGTATAGTATTCAAACGGTTGATTCCACAGGTAGGAAAAAAGCTGCGCTCCCGGCGCGTCCATGCCACCGGAATCATCGCGGACATCAATGATCAGGCTGCTCGATTGCTTTTCCTGAATTTGTTCGAATGATTGCTGAAGGAAATTATGAATTGTCAATTTCCGTTGAGGATCAACATATTTCTCGAAGCTGCGAATGGTCAGCACGGCAATTCTGCCATCGTCCAGAAATTTAAGGTCGGCTGTCGTCTTTGGCGAGGGATCGCGCTCCGCTTCCGCGGCCTGCAAATTGGCGATTGTCTTTCCGGCCATATCGGCGCTCGTTCGTTCTCCCTGTTTATTGCGATAGACAACATGGAACGGGCTTTTAAGGTCCATCAATCCGTAAAGCGATGTATTGAAAAAGTTGTAATGACCGATGCGATAAGGCGCCGCGGTGGTCGAGTTGCCCTCGCCGGTGTAGATCGTCATCATTTTCTTTACGATCTGTTTTGAAGGAACGCCGTTGATTGACAGAATTTCTCCTCCTTCGAGCAAATGCTCATCGCCGGAGAAATCACGATAAACAAATAGACGCCCGTCAAATACCCGGACGCTCACCGGCAGCAAGGGCACTTGTGTCCATGGCAAATCTGATGGCCACAAGGTCATCATGTGGCTGTCTTTGGTATGGGCAATAACCGGAGCCACGAGCGCCCAAAAATCAAGGGCCGTCATGGGCCGATCGATCTGCCGGTAAGTGTGATCGAAGGTGCGATCCATGTCCGCTTTGCTGGTGTAACGGTACAGTCCCCCGTCCGACTCTTCCAATGCGTGCCGCAGGATTTGGAAATCTTCCCGAAGGAGGTTCGGTTGAATTGTCTGACCGGGCGCCGAACAAGGCAAAACAAGTGCGAAAGCGAGCGTGGTCACCGAGGCCGGCCAAAATTCGGGACGTGGAGGCTTCATTAGTAAAATAGACACCGGCGCCTGTCGGTTTTGTATATCGTGGATGATCTTTTTTGTCAGGCTTTCCCAATCTATTGGGACCTCATGCATCACCCGGAAAGTTCAAATTCGTGCGTTCTTCAGGCCAACGGCATCTGCCAATTGCTGCTGCCGGGCGTCAAATGTTAGAAAACGACGGCATTTTAGTTCGAGGGCGCACGCCACGTGCAGGACGTCGAGCGCGCGCGTTTCCAGTTTTGGGGTGTATTCTTTGCTCAGTCCGGCGGCACGGTTCAGGGCGGCACGCCACAGAATGTCTGCCTGG
>JASHPN010000016.1 GCA_030038175.1 Verrucomicrobiia bacterium | reverse complement strand
ATCGCCACAGGTGTTGCGCCGGGGAATATTCTCGCGGTTACCTTCACCAACAAGGCTGCCCGGGAGATGCAGGAGCGCATCAGCAAATTGATTCCCGCTCCGCCCAAACGGTCGGCGGATTCCCGTTCCGCCGCCGATTTGCGTCCCACCATTTGCACGTTTCATTCGCTTTGTGCGCGCATTCTGCGGCGCCATATTGAAAAGCTCGGCTACAAAAGCAATTTCGTCATTTACAGCGAATCGGAACAATTGAGCGTCGTCAAAAAGATCCTCGCCCAGATTTCCGCTAAAGGCGAGAAAACCGATCCCGCCGCCGTGCTCAGCCTGCTGAGCCGCTTCAAAAATGGAGGCGCGCAGGCCGCGGTTTTCGCCGATGAAAGTGTCCGCGCGCTGGCGCAGCATATCCGTTCCCGCTATGAAACCGCGCTGCACGCCTGCAACGCCGTGGATTTCGATGACTTGATTTTGCTGACACTCAGGCTCTTCGCTGAGCATCCCGACGCCCTCGAAAGTTGCCGGGAAAAATATCGCTACGTCATGGCGGACGAATACCAGGACACCAACGCGTCCCAATTTCAACTCATACACGCCCTGGCCGAAAAGCACCGGAATTTTTGCGTCGTCGGCGATGACGACCAGAGTATTTACGGCTGGCGCGGAGCGGAAATCGGCAATTTGCTGGATCTCGAAAAACATTTTCCGGAAGTCAAAGTTGTCAAATTGGAGCAGAATTATCGTTCCACGACCACCATTCTCAATGCCGCGAACGCTATCATTAAAAACAATCCGCGCCGCCGCCCCAAACAGCTTTGGTCCAGCAAAGGGCAGGGGGCGATGATTTTGTTGAACGCATACACAAGCGACGAAGATGAAGCGCGCAATGTGGTCGAACAAATCGAATTTGCCCGCCTGGCCAGCCGCGTTCCCTGGTCCGCCAACGCCATCCTGTTCCGCACGAATATTCAGTCGCGTCCGCTCGAAACGGCGTTGCGGCAGGCAAGCGTCCGTTATCATCTGATCGGCGGCCAAAGTTTTTTTGACCGGCGCGAGGTGAAGGATTTCATCGCCTATGTAAAAATGTTCCTGCATCCGCACGACGACGTCAGCCTGCTGCGCATTGCCAACGTTCCCGCGCGCGGGTTGAGCGATGTCACAATGGAACGATTGCTGGGGGCGAGCCAAGAAAGAAAGACTTCCGTCTTTGCGACGATGAAAAATCCCGTGGTGCAAGCCGGTTTTCAATTGAACACGCGGCAAAGCATTGAAACGTTTGTGGAATGGGTTGAGCGGATGGGCGCGCAATTGCATCAGGACGCCGCTATTCGGCTGCCGGCATGGAGCGAGAAGTTCCTGGATGAGGCGGGTTATTTCGCCGACTTGCGCCGTTCGGAAAAGGACGCGGAGGCCGGCGAGAACCGGATCCGCAACTTGCGCGAGATGATCGCCACACTCGACAATTTTGGCGCCCCGAACACGCTGCCCGCTGCCCGGCTGGAGACGTTTCTGGAAGACATCACGCTGGACGCTGACCGTCTGGAAGAAAAAGAAAACACCGGCGACGCCGTCACGCTCATCACGATGCACAGTTGCAAAGGCCTGGAATTTCCGCGGGTGTATATTGTGGGACTGGAAGAAGGCCTGTTGCCGCATTCGCGCTCGACCGTCGAAGGCACCCTCGATGAAGAACGGCGATTGTTTTACGTAGCCGTAACGCGCGCGATGCAAACGCTCGTCATTAGCCATTGCGGCGGACGGAAGAAGTATGGCCAGTTGATGCCCTGCCATCCCTCGCGGTTTCTCAAGGAACTGCCGGCTGAACTGGTGGAAGACGCTTCTGTAAGCAAAAAGCCTGTCAATGGCGACACCGCCAAAAAGATGTTTGACGTGATGCGCGGGATTACGCAGGGGTAGTTAATCCCGGTTGGCGCTTCAGCCGTTCGTAGATCCAAGATTTTGGGTTGCTTGCTTTGTTCAAACAAGGGTCTATACTAAATGGACTGTGAATGGTCCCTTTATCAATGTTGAAGAGAAGATTGACCGTTTTGTCGGGCGGCGGACGAAAACTCCGGACGCGCTTTCGACAAGGACCAGCCGCAAGGCGGACTCGATTGCCTGGCGAAGAGCATTGGGCGGAGTTAATATTCCACGCGGCGTGCACCGTTTTAAAACCCATGAAGAAGCTGACCAATGGTTATGGCGAATGATCGCCCGCCCCAGGAACTAGAGCCGCGCGCGCCTACCGTGGAGGACTTGCGGGATTTATGCCGCGAGCTGAACAAACGAGGCGCAAAATATGTGGTGGTGGGCGGATTTGCAATGCGTGCCGCCAATTATTTCCGTGAAACCATGGATATAGATTTAGTCGTCGCTACGGACCTGGAGAATGAAACCAAGGTGTTTTCAGCGCTTTCAACGCTGCCGGATAATGCTGTTCGCGAGCTGAAGCCCGGGGAACTTCAAAAATTTAACGTCGTTCGGGTCGGCGACGAAATTGTTGTGGACTTAATGGGTTTAGTAAGCGGAGTGAGCTACCTGGAAGCGTCTAAAGACGTTGTCGTTCGTGAGGTGGATGGGGTCCCAATTCCTTTTGCGTCGCCCCGGTTGCTGTGGCGCATGAAGGCAAAGACACATCGAGTCAAAGAGCAACAAGACCTGCTTTTCCTCAAGGAATGGTTTGCCGGGCGCGGCGAAGCGCCGCCCCCATAAATTTTACATTTTTCCTTTCTAATTTTTAATTTCTGCTATGACCGATCCACGCTACACAAAACTGGCCACGTTGCTCGTCAACTATTCCACACAAATCAAGAAGGGCGAAAAGGCCCTCCTGGATATGATGGACGTGCCAGACGAGTTTTCCATTGAGCTCATTCGCGCCGTTCGCGCCGCCGGCGGCTTGCCGTTTATCGAGGCCCGCCATTCCCGGCTGTCGCGCGAGATGCTCTGTCACGCCACGGAAGCCCAGGCGGCGGAAATTCGCGATATCGAGATGTTCCGGATGAAGAAGATGCAGGCGTATATCGCGATTCGCGGCAACGCCAATGCCGCCGAAAATTCCGACGTGCCCAACGACCGCATGCGGATGTACTCCAAAACCCTCCGTCCGGTCCAGGATTATCGCGTCAACAAAACCCGATGGTGCGTCCTGCGCTGGCCCACTCCCAGCATGGCCCAGGCCGCCAATATGAGCACCGAAGCGTTTGAAAATCTATATTTCGATGTCTGCACCATGGACTACGCAAGAATGGCGCGTGCGATGGTCCCGCTGGAAAAACGCATGAAAAGCACCGATAAAGTCCATCTCAAGGCGCCCGGCACCGACTTGACCTTCAGCATCAAAGGCATTGGCGCGAGGATGTGCAAGGGCGACCGCAATATCCCCGATGGCGAAGTCTTTTCCTGTCCCGTAAAAACTTCCGTAAACGGAGTGATCCATTTCAACACGCCGACGATTTATTCCGGAACAAAATTCGAAAATGTTCGGCTGGAATTCAGGGAAGGAAAAGTCATCGCCGCGACGGGCAATAATACTAAACGGCTTAATGAAATCCTGGATACCGACGCGGGCGCGCGTTACGTGGGCGAATTTTCGCTCGGATTCAATCCCTATATCCTGAGTCCAATGTGCGACATATTGTTTGACGAAAAGATCGCTGGTTCCCTGCATTTCACGCCGGGCCAGGCCTATGAGGAATGCGACAATGGCAACCGCAGCGCCGTGCATTGGGACATGGTCCTCATCCAGCGCAAGGAATGGGGCGGGGGAGAAATCTGGTTCGACGGCGAGCTTATCCGCAAAGACGGCCTTTTCCTGCCCCGAGATTTGAAGGGTCTTAACCCGGCAAATCTAAAGTGAGGTCCGGGCACTGTGAAACGTGTTCTGACAGCGCTGGTGTTGCTGGACTTATTTTTTATCCGGCAGGCCCCCGCGCAATTTACCAATGTGACCTGGACCGGTTCGAGCGTGATTCTCAGCGGTTCGAACGGGAGCACCAATCCGGATTATGAAGTTCTGACTTCAACCAACCTCACTTTGCCGCAGACAAACTGGACCACGGTTTCAACCAATACTTTCCCGGGCAACGGGCATTTTAATTTGACCAACCCGCTGGACCCGAAAGCTGATCAGCAGTTTTTTTCGCTCCAAACATTGCCGGCCCTGAACTGTAATTGGGTCCCGACCTGCGGCGCTTTGCTGGGCGCCGTCTGCACCGATGATGACACCGCCACGGTCAGCGCCTTCGAAAGCCATATTGGCCGGCAGGATGATGTGCTGCGCATTTATCATACGCCGGGCAGTTGGACCGCCTTGACCACGACCGAGAAAGATTACATCAACGCCGGCCGCAAATTGCTGGAGAGCGTCAAGCCGAGTTCGCAATGGAGCAACGCAGTCGGGGTGGCCAACGGCGGCAGCGTCACGGTGGATTCACAAATGACGTCGCTGGCCCAGTCCATTGCCGGCATCAAACCAGCCAAGATCATGCTCATTGTCTGGCACGAACCTGAGAACGATGTCGGCAGCGCCGGCACTACTGCCGAGTACGTTGAGATGTGGCACAATGTCCGGAATATTTTTGACGCCAATGGCGCCACCAACGTCATCTGGTGCTGGGATATTGAGAACTTAACCCCGGCCGAATGTTCCTGCTCGGCGTCCTATCGGACTCTGCTCCCGTCCCTGTGGCCGGGCAACACGAATGTGGACTGGGTCATGTGGGACCCATATGCCTCCACCGAGTCCATCACGAACGACATTGAGAATGGATATGAGTGGTTGATGACCAATTCCACTGCGTCGAATGATTGGGCAAACAAACCTTTCGGGCTGGCCGAATGGGGCGTTGGAATCAACAGTTACTATCCGACCGCCGCTCAACAGACCAATGGGATGAATCAAATGTATGACGCTTTTAACATCAAAAACCAATTCCCCAAAATAAAGCTGGTGGAATATTATGACGACCTTGCCTCGGCGATCCTGACCAATGCCTGGAACGATTATAGCAATTTTGCAAATTCCCCGTGCCTGACGCAGCAATGCGGCCATTGAAACGAGGTCCCTATGAAATATTCAAAATCATCGGTTAAGGTCGTTATTGTCATTGCGATTGTGTGTGCCTTGTGGGTTCTGCTCGGACGCAGATCAAGTCCGCCGGCGCCCTCGCCGCCCATGTATCATATCTACGCCGGGAACACCCATTCACATACCGCTTACACGTGGTCACATGGGCAGCAATGGAAGAATCCGCAGCGTATGATCGTCGTCGGTTCCGTCTCCCAACCCGGTCCGGACAACGTGTTAAAACCGAATTGGGAAAAAGACCAGGGTCCGCCCGCCGAACATTTCGCGCAGGCCAAAGCGATGGGGTACGATTTTTACGTGACGACCGATCATTCACAGGAAGCGGCCTTTCAACCGGTCAGCCCCACCAACGCCGCCTGGCTGGATACGCAGCGGGCAGCGGCGCTCGCCACCTGTTCCAATTTCGTCGCGCTGGCCGGCTACGAACATTCCGAAAACAACGGTCCGGGCGCAAAAGGCCATATCAATGTCATCAACAGCGCCGAATATCTAAACGCGGAAGCGCCGGGAATTGACATTCCCTACTTTTATAAATGGCTTGAAACGGTCCGTCCCAACGGCGACGGCCCGGTCGTTGCCAGTTTCAATCATCCCGGCCCGCGGCAATATAACGATTGGGCGTATCGCGACCCGCAAGTGACCGACATCATCACCATGCTTGAAGTCATCAACTCGGACCGGGGGAGCCATTATCAGGCCTTTCTGAATGCCCTGGATAAAGGCTGGAAAGTCTCGCCCATTTCCGGCGGGGACAATCACGGCCTGCCTGCGATGGCGAACACCCGCAACAAAGCCCGGACTTTTGTCCTGGCAACCAACCTGACCAAGATCGCGATCCTGGACGCCATGAAACACCGGCGTACTTACGCTGCGCTCGAAAGGACCATCCAATGCCGGTACACCGTCAACGGCCAAATAATGGGTTCCACTCTCGATGCTCCCACCCATTTTAATTTTGATGTCTCGATCAGCGATCCGGATACAAACAATCCCGGCAAGAAAATCACGAAGCTGGACATTGTAAAGGACGGCGGCGCCGTCGTGGAAACGTACAGCCCGCCGAGCCCGGATTATTGCGTTCGCTGGACGACGGCGATTGACGATGCCACCAACCGGTACTTTTTCGTGCGGGTCTGGAACGCCCGTGGCGGCGATACCGCGGGCGCGGACCCCTCCCAACCCGTCGCCTGGCTCGCCCCAGTTTGGACGGGGCGGCAATAGTTTTTCATTCCCTGCCATGCAATTCTGCGGCAGAATGGATTTTTAGCTATGGGAAAACGCCGTGAAGCGCGCGAACGCGCGGTGCAGTTTTTGTTTCAGCACGATCTGAATCCTCCCGAGGATTTGGAAGGCGCGCTCAACGAATTCTGGGACAATCAGCGCGCTGCCGCGATCGCCGACGAAAAGGGCGGGGCGCATTGGGGACAGCCGGTGGATTTGCCCCCGCCGACGGCCGAGGAATCCGAAACCCGTTTGTTCGCCGATCCGCTGATCCGCGGCGTGATTGAAAATCGCGACGCAATTGACGAAAAGATCCGCAGTCACGCCAAAAACTGGGAATTTCATCGCATTGCGGCCGTGGACCGCAATATCATGCGGCTGGCCATTTACGAAATGTTTTATCGCCAGGACATTCCGCCGGTGGTCAGCATCAACGAAGCCGTGGACATTGCCAAAAAATTCTCGACGCAGGACAGTGGAAAGTTTGTAAACGGGATTCTGGATAAAATCCGGGGCGAAATCCTGCGCCCGGCGCGCAACGAAACATGAAAATCGCCGATCTCCATCTGCACACGAATTTTTCCGACGGCACGTTCACGCCCGAGGAACTTGTGTTTCACGCGCAAAAAAACGGGCTGGCGTGCATCGCCGTGACCGACCACGATTCCGTGGAGGGATGCGCGCGGACCGCGATGGCCTGCGAGGCGGTCCGGATGGAGTTCCTGCCCGGCGTTGAATTGACCGCATCTCTGGATGACACGGAGTTGCACGTGCTCGGCTATTTTTTGGACGCCCAAAATCAACGGTTGCTTTCTGAAATCGCCCGGTTCCAGGTGGTCCGGCAAAAACGCATTCACGAGATGGTTGCGCGCATCAACGAAATGGGAGTGCCGCTCAAAGCCGAAGCCGTTTTCGCGTTGGCCAACTGCCAGTCGCCGGGCCGCCCGCACGTGGCGCGCGCCATGGTCAAGGAAGGGCTGGTCAAAAGCCTGGACGATGCCTTTGAACGGTTTTTAAAGAAGGGCCGCCCCGCCTGGGTGCCAAAATCGAAAATTTCGGCGCTCGAAGCGATCGAATTAGTCCATCAGGCCGGCGGCCTGGCGGTCATGGCGCACCCGGGATTGAATCGCACGGATGATGTGATTCCTGCGCTGGTCGAAGCCGGCATGGATGGGATTGAATGTTTTCATACGAAGCACTCCACCGCGATGTCGGAACGATACCTGGAAATTGCTGATAAATATCATCTTCTGGTGACCGGCGGCAGCGACTGCCATGGTTTCAGCAAAGGCAAACCACTCATCGGCACCGTCAGGCTGCCCTATGAACACGTCGAAAAAATGAAACAGCGCCGCCACCGGACACAATCCGCCGCGGCCCGATAAGGGAAGAGAATTACCATGGGATTATTCGATAAGTTCAAGGCCGGTCTGGCCAGGACCCATAGCAAACTGGTCCATGAGATCAAGCGCATTGTCACACGATCGCCCAAACTGGACGCCTCCTCGCTCGAAGAACTCGAAGCCGCCCTCATTGGCGCTGATTTGGGACTGGCCATGACGGCGCAAATCATGGATGCCGTCAAGAAGGGTTACGAAACCCAGGGCGGCTCAGGGCTTGACGTTTTTGCCGTCGCGTCCAATGAAATCGCAAAAAGTTTCTCCGGCGGCAATTCCGCCTTGCGCGATTTTCACGGCGGCGTCTGTGTGGTTTCCATCGTGGGCGTCAACGGCACGGGCAAAACCACCACCAGCGCCAAGCTCGCGCATTTCGTCAAAACCCAAAATAAAACCGCTTTGCTGGCCGCCTGCGATACTTTCCGCGCCGCGGCCATCGAACAATTGAAACTGTGGGGCCAAAAATTGAAGGTGGATGTCATCGCGGGCGCTTACGGCGCCGACCCCGCGGCGGTGGCTCACGACGCCGTTACCGCGGCGCAGTCGCGCAAGGCGGATTATTTATTCATTGATACCGCCGGGCGGTTGCACACGAAACATAACCTGATGCAGGAGCTTCAAAAATTGCATCGCGTGATCGGGAAACAATTGGCCGGCGCGCCGCACGAAGTGCTGCTCGTGCTCGATGCCACCACCGGCATGAACGCGATGAACCAGGCGCGCGAATTTCACAAATCCGTCCCGCTCACGGGCCTGATCGTGACCAAACTGGACGGCACGAGCAAAGGTGGCATGGTGGTGGCGATCCAAAAGGAACTGGGCCTGCCGGTAAAGTTTGTCGGCCTGGGCGAGCAGGCGGACGATTTGCAGCCGTTCGACGCCAAACAGTTTGCGCAGGCATTGTTCGAGGAATGAAACATTCTGGTAAATCGTGAACGGCCCCGTTAATCTTCCGCCGTGGCGCTGCTGGAAGTCAAAAATCTAAAGGTCCATTTTCCGGTCAAACACGGGCTGTTCAGCCGTGTTCACGAATCGGTCAGGGCCGTTGACGACGTGAGTTTGAGCATTGCGCCGGGTGAGACGGTGGGACTCGTGGGGGAGAGCGGTTGCGGCAAGACCACCCTGGGCCGCGCCATCGTGCGGTTGCTCGAGCCTACTGCCGGGCAGATTTTTTTGGAGGGCGAGGACATCACGCGGATGGGCGGCGGGCTCCTCCGGGCGCGCCGCCGGAAGTTCCAAATGATTTTCCAGGACCCGTACGGGTCGCTGAATCCGCGCATGACTGTCGAGCAAATTGTCGGCGAGGCGCTGGATGTTCACAAATTGACCGAAAGCAGGTCCGCCCGCCAAAAGAGAATTTACGAGCTCCTCAAGTCGGTTGGGTTGGATGCGGCGTATGCGCAGCGGTACCCGCATGAATTTTCCGGAGGCCAGCGCCAGCGCATTGGCATCGCCCGCGCGCTGGCCGTCGAGCCTAAACTCATCATTTGTGACGAACCGGTGAGCGCGCTGGATGTGTCGGTGCAGGCGCAGATTATCAATCTGCTGGGCGATTTGCAGCAGCAACACGGGATTGCGTATTTGTTTATTGCCCATGACCTGGCGGTGGTTGAGCACATCAGCCATCGCGTCCTGGTGATGTATTTGGGCAAAATCGTCGAAGCGGCCGAAGCCAAAAGCCTGATTCATGATCCGCAACATCCATACACCCAAGCCCTGATCTCGGCCGTGCCGGAAGTGGATCCGGAGAGCAAGCGCAGGCGTATCGTGTTGCCGGGGGACGTGCCTTCGCCGATTCATCCGCCTTCGGGCTGCCCGTTTCACCCGCGATGTCCGATTGCAAAAATGCCCATTTGCAAAGATCAATTTCCTGAATTTCGGGAAGTGAAAAAAGGTGTTTACGCCTCCTGCCATTTTGCCGGAACCAAAATTGACGCGTAAGGGCTTTCCCGGACGCCCTATTTGATTTCAAAATCGTGCACGCCCCGGATGTGCCCGGCGACAATGATCAGGCGATACATCACGTTGGTTTGCAAATCGTCCGGCTCCGCGCCTCGAATGGCCTCCCTCATGCCGTGAATATGCTGGCCGTAGGCAAATTTTTCGACCGGAATCGAATTGGAATCCGAGATGAGATGCCAGAGCGGGGTGGCGTGCGGATCCTGTTCAAAATCCTCCAGGGGAACAACTTTGATCTCGGTGAGCTGGTAGGTGCCAAATAAGCGAAAGAGAATAACGGCCCGATGCCTTTCGTCAGGCGCGTGAAAGGGAGGGACGAAAGACGCAATTCTGACAGTTTTGGTCGTAAACCAGTTGGTAAAGAAAAAAACATAAATTCCAGCCAAAACTACCAGGACGGAAATCAGCACTTTATTATTCTTCGTCATAAATTTTTGTAACAAATCAGGTGCGCCCTGCGTCGAAATATGAGACGCTCTGAACGAGGATACGGTTATGGAAAAAATAACGCCAAAACATAATTTTGCCGATAAAGATTTTATCCGCAAGGCAGGGTCACGCGCCGGCGCGGCCGGCTTCACCCTGATCGAACTGCTGGTGGTCATCGCCATTATCGCCATTCTGGCGGCGATGATTTTGCCGGTGCTGGACCGGGCCAAACAAACCGGACTGCGCATCCAGTGTTTGGACAATATGAAACAACTGGGGTACGCGGCCCAGGTTTATTTGAACGACAACCAGGGTATTTATCCGCCGCGCTCCTATACCGACCGCTGGCCGGACAAATTTTATGACGATTACGGCCACAAATTGCAAATTCTGCTCTGTCCCTGTGAAACCACCAACGCGCCCCTGACCGCCGGCAGCAGCCCGTCAAATAACGTGGCCGACGCTTCCTCACGCAGTTACCTGATCAATGGATGGAATGATTATTTCCTGAACACTTTGGACGAATCCACTTTTCAGGGTGAATATGCCGTGGGCACCTACCCGCAGGGATTAAAACAGCAGGTCGTTATGAATCCCGTGGATACGATTCTTCTTGGCGAAAAATCGTCGCAGGCCGGGGACTTTTACGCGGATTTGGTTCCGAGTGTTGAGACGGACACCGGCGGGGACGTTTTCAACCTGCGGGTCAACCAAAGCCGCCATGATGCCAATCCCGGCGATAATTTGATCGGCATGGGATCGGGCGGGTCCAATTATGCCATGTGCGATGGCAGCGCGCGATTTATCAAATATCCGTTCACGACGTACCCGCTGAATCTTTGGGCCATGGGCAGCAACCAGGTCCTTTATGCCATCGAGCCGAATTAGTGGGGCAGGCGTCCTGCCTGTGGCGGTTTTTGTCCGGAAACGCCGCCAGATTGCGGTGTCTCTGGTGTTTCAAGCCATCGGCTGACGTATCGGAGCGCGACCTTCAGGTCGCTTCGGCGTGCGACGTTGTGAGACAGCGGAATACATTGGCGTGCGGGTTGTTGTACGATGAAGCGGCATAAATGCCGCGCTCCGCCCGGCTCGTGGTGAGCGAAAGTCGTTGGGAGGAAACGCGGGCTGATTCATGGTCGGGAGTTTTTCTTTCTTGATTTTTGGATCTATAATAAAAATCGTTCCTGATAAAAAATTCTTTTCACGTTTGCGGATTTCCACTTTAATTGTCCATATGATATCACAATCCAACGAGCTGAACCGACGAAATTTTCTTTCAACCCTGGCCATGGCCTCGGGCCTGCTGGCGATTGGCCTGCCGGCGGGCGTGGCTGACGCCGGTATTCTGTCCCTGGGACGCGGCGAACGCGTGGGCATCTCGGACGCCGCCTATCGAAAGGCCTGGAAGCGGGCGGCGGCGATCGTGAAACAAATGACCCTTGAGGAAAAAATCGGACAGCTCGGATCGCGCTCCACCGCGGTGAAGCGGCTGAACGTGCCGTCCTACAATTATTATACCGGCGAAGCGCTGCACGGCGTGATCCACGGCGCGCCGATCACGTCTTTTCCCGAGCCGCTCGCGCTGGCGGCGGCGTGGAACGCGGAGCTGGCGTATCGCGTTTACACAGTCGTTTCGGATGAAGCGCGTGCTTATGATAATAAGTTGAAAATCGGCTTGAGCTATTATTCGCCCGTGACGCTGAATCTGCATCGGGACCCGCGCTGGGGCCGGTGCGAAGAGGCGCCCGGTGAAGATCCGTGTTTGGCCGCCACCCTCGCGGTGCAAATTGTTCGCGGCATGCAAGGCGACGACCGGCGTTACCTTAAAACCACTGCCTGCTCGAAACATTACATTTGCAACAACACGGACAATGATCGCACCCGGATCTCCCCGCCCGTGGATGCGCGCAGTTTTTGGGAATACTACACGCGTTCGTATCGAGCCACCGTGATCGAGGGGGATGTGTTTTCGATCATGGGCGCCTATAGCGGGATCAATGGGGTGCCTTGTTGCGCCAATGAGTTTTTATTGACCGAACTGCTCCGCCACCGGTGGGGTTTCCGCGGGTACGTCACCTCGGATTGCGACGCCGTTGCGAATATCTACGAGCCGCATCTCTATGCGGCTTCTTACCCCATCGCCTCGGCGATGGCGGTTGAGGCTGGGTGCGACCTGGACTGTGGAGGCACGTTGCAACGCTACCTGAAGCGGGCCGTCACCGAGGAACTGATCGGCGAAGATGCGATCGGATTGGCCGCGACCCGACTGTTGACGGTGCGTCATTTGCTCGGCTTATTTGATCCGCCTGAAAACGTTTCCTATGCGAAGATTCCCTTCGAGGTTGTGGATTGTGACGCGCATCGGCAATTGGCCGTGGAAGCGGCAAGGCAATCGCTCGTGTTGCTCAAAAATGACTCGGACTTCCTGCCCGTGGACAAATCAACCTTGAAAAAGTTGGCCGTGATTGGACCGCTTGGGGATATCTGCCATCTCGGGGGCTACAGTGGCTCTCCGGCGGTGACGATTTCGCCTTTGGACGGCATTGCCGCCCATCTCGGATTGACCACATCAATGCCGTATGTCTCCGCGGCCAAGACGGTCAGCGCCAGCGACGGCGTCCAAAGCCAGTCCTCGTCCGAGGGGGTAATGAGCCTCGCATTTATCTCCGACGGCGCATGGGCGCAATATCCCAAAATGGATTTCACGGGTAAAACCGGATTCGAGGCGCGGGTCTCGAGCGGCGCAAAGGGCGGCCGAATCGAAGTGCATTTGGATTCATTGGATGGGCCGATGGCCTGCAGCGTGAAAGTGCCCCGAACCGGCGATTGGCAAAGATGGACCGACGTCTCCGCTTCGCTCGGGGACATCAGTGGTGAACATTCTATTTTCATGAGTTTTCACGGTCCAGGCGGAGGGTATATCCTCAATGTTCAGCGTTTTCAATTGAACCCCCTCTCAACGCCGCCTTCGCAAGCGGGGCCGCAGTTGGTTTTCGAGCCGGGCTGCAGCGTCACGGGCGCGAAAGATGATAAAACGTTTAATGACGCCGTGGATGCGGCCCGGGACGCGGATCTCGTGGTTCTGGTGTGCGGCGTCACTGAGGCAGTGGACCGGGAAGGCCATGACCGCGACACCATCGGCTTGACCGGTGCGCAGCCGGATTTGATTCAGGCCGTCTATGCGGTGAATCAAAAAACCGTTCTGGTGTTGTCCACGAACAATTCGGTCGCCGTCAATTGGGAGCAGGAACATCTGCCCGCCATTCTGTGCGCGACGTGCGCCGGCCAGGCCCAGGGCACGGCGATCGCCGATGTCCTTTTTGGCGACTACAACCCCGGCGGGAAATTGCCCTGCACGTGGTATCGTTCCCTGGACCAGCTTCCGGATATGCATGATTACGATATCAGCAACGGCCGCACCTACATGTATTTCGAAGGCGACGCACTTTATCCTTTCGGCTACGGTCTGAGTTATACGACCTTCCAGTTGGGCGATCTCAAGATCGCCGACACGACGCTTGGGCCGGGCAAAACAACTTCGGTCTCTGTAACGGTCAGTAATACCGGAAAACGGGCCGGGGCGGAGGTGGTGCAGCTTTATATCGCGGCTCCTTCTTCGCCGGTCAAACGGCCAATCAAGAAATTGGCGGGATTTCAGCGGGTCGAATTGCAGCCGGGCGAACAGAAAATGGTGACCTTTGAACTGCCCCACAATGAACAGGCGTTCTGGTATTGGGACGAAGCGGCCCGTCAATTCGTCTGCCAGCCGGGAGCGGCAAAGGTCCTGATTGGAAATTCCTCCGCCAACATTACGTTATCCGGCGATTTGACCCTGGAAGCAGGCAGTGAAACGGACTGCGGCTCCCACGGGCTGAGCACCACCGCCGCGAAATCCCGGGTGAGCTAGTTCATGGTCTTT
>JASHPN010000116.1 GCA_030038175.1 Verrucomicrobiia bacterium | reverse complement strand
AGCCGGTCATTTTTTGTGGTGATCTAAACGTGGCCCACACGGAAATAGATTTGGCCAACCCAAAGGCGAACATGCATAACCACGGATTTACCCCGGAAGAGCGCGCCGGGTTCACCTCGTTTGTCAGCGCCGGTTTTCTGGACACCTTCCGCGAATTTGAGAAGGGCGGGGGCCATTACACCTGGTGGAGCGTCTTCCGCGGCGCCCGCTCGCGAAACATCGGCTGGCGGCTGGATTACTTTCTCATGTCAAAGGCGCTGCGGCCCAGATTGAAAAACGCCCGCATCCACCACAAAGTCCTCGGCAGCGACCATTGTCCGGTGGGGATTGAGATTGATTAAGAGTTACGGCTTTTCGGCAACGACCTTGCCATCGCGCCAGATGTAAATGGGCGTGCCGTACATGCGGGCGGTTTTACGGGCGACCTCTCGAGCGCGGCGCAGCGCACGACCGGCCGGCGTGAGGGTGGGTTTCGCAGCCCGTTTACTTTTCGCATTCATTGTTTAATGTCCAATAACCGAAGTGTCGCACCCGAATTATCGTATAATTCCCATGAATCAGCCAGCGGTTTGTAAACACTTTCAAAGTTTTTCCAGCCGCGGGCGAAACGGCGGAAGACGTCCCTCCGCGATACATCGTGTCCTCCCTGTTTGACCCGAGCCGCAATTCGACGAAGCGCCAACTCAGGCGAGTGTAATTTTAGAAAAATAATCTGGATGTGGTAGCCGCTGGCCTTCCATCGTTTCAGCCGCGGGACATAAGCCAACCCACTTAAAGTGCTTTCAAATGCAAAACTCACACGGGCTCGCGCAAGCCGGTCCAATTCTTTCAGCAGCAGTTTTCCAGCGGCCAGAGCCGCCGCTTGCGGTCGAAGTGGAGACAGTCCGGCCGCCAGCAAGTCCGCATTTACAAAATGGATGATTCCCGCCTCTTTAGGCAAAAATTCACGGGCAAAGGTCGTTTTCCCGGCTCCATTTGGACCGGCAATAACCACGCAACGCGGCGATTTAGATGTTTGCTCCACGCTCAATTCGTGTCTAAATGAATTGGAATTTTGATGAGCAATCAATCCAAATCACAATGGGACTTCGGCGAATTGTTTCCCCCGGAAGCCACGCGGAAAGTTCTTTCCGTGGCCGAATTGACCGCCCAAATCCGCCGCCTGCTCGAAAAACAAATCGGCCAGGTTTGGGTCAGCGGCGAGGTCGCCAATTTTCGCGCCCAATCCTCCGGCCATCTTTATTTCACACTGAAAGATGCCTCGGCTCAGATCGCCTGTGTGCTCTTCCGGGGAGAATCCGTTCAGCATCGCGAGCTGATTTCGGACGGCCGGAAGATTTTGGTGCAGGGCGACCTGACGGTATATGAGGTGCGCGGGCAGTATCAGCTCATCGTCCGTTCGGTCGAATTGCAGGGGATTGGCGCGCTTCAGGTTGCCTTTGAAAAACTGAAGCAAAAACTCGCGGCGGAAGGTTTGTTTGCCACGGAAAGAAAACGGCCTCTGCCCAAATATCCCCAACGCATCGGCCTGGTCACCTCGCCCACGGGCGCGGCCATCCGCGATGTGCTTCACGTCATTCAACGGCGCAATCCCGGCCTCCAAATTGTCCTGGCGCCGTGCCGCGTCCAGGGCGATGGCGCCGCCGGCGAAATTGCCGGCGCCATTCGGCTGCTCAATGAGTTGGCCGCCCGTGGCCCTTCGGCATCTCAACAAAAATCCGCCCTGAACGAAATGGGAAGGATTGATTTGATCCTGGTCGCCCGCGGCGGCGGCTCGATTGAGGATCTTTGGGCGTTCAACGAAGAAATCGTGGCGCGGGCCATCTTTGACTCGGCCGTTCCGGTCGTGTCCGCCATTGGCCATGAAACGGATTTTAGCATCGCCGACTTTGTCGCGGATCTTCGCGCGGCCACGCCCAGCGTGGCGGCGGAGATCATCACCGAAGGCGTTTTTTCAAGCTGCAAATTTTTCGACCAATGCGGCGAACGGATGCGGCAATTGGTCCGGCGCCAGTTCGGCGGCAAACAACTCCTGCTGACGCATCAGGCGGCGCGGCTGGTGCGGGCGCATCCGCGTCGAAAATTCCAAAATTGGCAGCAACGGCTGGACGAGTTGCAGGCCGATGTGTCGCGCTGCCTCAGACACCGCGCCCGTCATTCGCAAATCGTCCTCCAAAATCTGGCGGAACGGCTCCATCGCATCCGGCCCTCGCAATTTTTAAAGCAACGCCGCGAACAACTCCGGCAGATCCAGCGCCGGCTGGACGCTCTGGGCCCCGAACAGGTCTTGTCACGGGGTTATTCCATCACGATGGATGCCGCCAGCGGAAAAGTCCTTCGCCATGCCGGCACGATCAAGGCGGGCCAGAAGTTGAAGACACGCTTGAAAACCGGGGAAGTCCTGAGCACCGCCGGGACCGTCAAAGCAAAAACCTGAGGTCCTGTGCTGCTTCGGTCGGTGCGCGGCTGTGCCGGAGACCAGCCGCAGCGGCTGCGAGTGATGTTCCGCGTCCGGTTGTTCCCAAAAGCGTCAGTTCAGGACACTGCCAATCTGACCATTTATTGGCACTGGACGCCGAAATCATTTTCATCTAACTTTACTTGCGTGGCTAATGCTTCAAAGACCGCGGGCAATGATGCCGCCAATACGCTGCCCTTTGAGGAGGCGCTTAAAAAATTGGAAAACATCGTAGAAGCGATGGAATCCGATGATCTGCCCCTGGAGGCGCTTTTAGCCAAATATGAAGAAGGTTCCCGCCTGGCCAGGGCATGCCGCGAAAAGTTGTCGGAAGCCGAATTGAAGATTCAACAGTTGGAAAAGAATGCCGCGGGAGAACTGAAGCTGAAAGCAATTGAAGATCTTGAAGAGTTAAAGAGTTGAACCAGTCGCCTGATTTTTAGACCCTTTTAAATCGAATATGAGCCGATACCTGGACATGGTTGACACGCCGGAACACGTCAAAAAGCTTACCATCTCTCAACTTCAGGAGCTGGCCGGCGAAATCCGGCAGGAACTCATCGCCGGCCTCGCAAAAAGTGGCGGCCATTTGGGGCCAAACCTCGGCGTCGTGGAATTGACCATCGCGTTGCACCGCGTCTTTAACACGCCCGCCGATAAACTCGTGTGGGACGTCAGTCACCAGGTCTATGTCCATAAAATCCTGACGGGCCGCAAAAACCGCTTTCGCACCATCCGCCAGACCGGCGGCTTGAACGGCTTCGCCTTGCGCACCGAAAGCGAACATGATTGCTACGGCGCGGGCCATGCCGGCACCGCTCTCTCCGCCGCGCTGGGTATGGCCGCCGGGCGCGACAAACGCGGCACCAACGAAAATGTGGTTTGCATTTTTGGTGACGCCGCCCTCACCAATGGCATTTCCTACGAGGCCCTCAATAATATTGGCCATACCACCCGCCGTTTCATCGGCATCCTCAACGATAACGAATGGAGCATCGCCAAAAACGTCGGAGCCATTTCGCATTATCTCAACAAACTCATCACCAATCCCAACTACAACAAACTCGCCCGCGATTTCCAAAGTTTCCTTCGGCGCTTGCCCAAAGGCGAACTGGCCCTTCGTCTGGCCCACAAGGCCGAGGAAGGCGTCAAGAGCGCCTTGACCGTGGGCATGCAGCCCAAGGCGGATGTCGTCGCCGGGGCGGATGGCCGCGGCGGCTTTGGCAATCCGGTTCTATTTGAGGAACTGGGTATGCGGTATCTCGGGCCGATTGACGGCCACAACCTCCCATTGCTGGTCAGCACTCTCGAGTTTGCCAAAACCTGCGACCATCCAATCGTTATTCATATTCTCACCCAAAAAGGGAAAGGCTTTGATGCCGCGCTCAAGTTTCCGGAAAAATTTCACGGTCTTGGCCCTTATGACGCCCGCACCGGCGAAACTCCCGCCCCCAAAGCGAATGCCGCGCCCAATTACCAGGACGTGATGGGCCAGACGCTCGTAAAGCTCTGCCGGCGCGATAACCGGCTCGTCGGCATCACGGCCGCCATGCCCACCGGCACCGGCTTGAAGCATTTGGAAAAAGAAATGCCCGACCGCTATTATGACGTCGGCATCGCCGAGGAACACGCCGTGATCTTCGCCGCCGGCATGGCCACCACCGGCCTTCATCCCGTCGTCGCGATTTACTCCACCTTTCTCCAGCGCGCCTACGATTGCCTGCACCATGATGTCTGCCTCCAGGACCTGCCGGTGATCTTTTGCATGGACCGCGCCGGCCTTTCCGCCAACGATGGCCCCACCCATCACGGACTTTTTGACATTGCCTATTTGCGTTGCCTGCCAAACGCCATCGCCATGGCGCCGGCCAATGAAGACGAGCTCGCCGACATGATGTTCACCGCGACCCATCAAAATCATCCCACGTTCATTCGCTACCCCCGCGGCGCCGCGGAAGGCGTGCCCGTCAAAGACCAGCCCAGACTGCTGGATATCGGCAAGGCCGAAGTGGTCCAGAATTTTTCGAACAACGGAAAGAAAAAAATCGCGCTGTTCGGGCTGGGCAACCTGAATTCGCTCGCTCGCCAGGCCGCGGCAAAACTGGCGGCGGAAGGATTTGACTGCGCCGTTATCAACCCGCGATTCACCAAACCCCTCGACGCCGGTGCGCATGAGTTTTTCGGGCGCGCGGCCGATTTGGTCATCACCCTGGAAGACCATGTGCTCATGGGGGGGTATGGCGCGGCCGTTTTGGAATTATTCAACGAAAAGGACGTGCCGACCCCGGTCCTGCGCGTTGGCTGGCCCGACCAATTCATCGAACATGCCACCTCCCAGGATGAACTGCGCCGCAAATACGGGCTTACCGTCGAAGACACCGTCGCCCGCGCTAAAAATCGCTTGCCGGAACCGGCCCAAAAACCACTGGAACTTCTTAAAGGAATTGCGGCATCGGTGATTTCATAAAAAGTTTGATCTGAACGCGACGAGGCGATTTTGCGGTGGAAAGGCGTCCAAATCCGATTCAGCCAAAAATTTTTCAAAATTTTAGTGGCGCATTTCTTTTCCTCTGGTACATTCCCGCACTCTTGACGAACCGGCAAGATAGCCGAAATTTGATTTGACTTGTGACTGCTAAGAATAAAGACAATAAAACGGCCGCGCCGGCGCGCGGCAAATTGCAGGCCTCGGCCACGTCCGCCGCCATTTTAGGGCGGTCTCCCACCAAGGAGATCGAGTCCACGGATGCGAAAAAGGTTAAACCGGAGTGGCAGAAATATTACCAGCATCTGGTCGAACTGCGCGACCAGTTACGGCGGCAAATGAACGGCCTGGCCCAGGAATCCGCCCAGGAATTGGCCGGCTACAGCCTGCACATGGCCGATTCCGGCACGGATAATTTTGACCGCGATTTTGCGCTCAGCCTCCTGTCCTCGGATCAGGACGCCATTTATGAGATTGAAGAAGCCCTCAAGCGCATTGACAAAAAGACATTTGGCATCTGTGAGCTGACCGGCAAGCAAATTCCCAAAGCCCGGCTCGAGGCCATTCCCTGGACCCGCTTTACCGTCGAGGCCCAGGCTCAACTCGAGAAAGACGGCGCCCTCAAATCCCGCCGCCTCGGCCAATTGGGAACCATCGAAACCGCCGGGGTTTCGGAATCGGATTCCGAAGACGGCGAGGAAGCTGCCGAGGAAAGCACCAACAAGATTAAGGAAAAGGAATAATATGCCGCGAGAAGTCGTTACCATCGAATGCACGGAAGCGCGCAAGGAAGGTAAATCTCCCTCCCGCTACAGCGCCGGCCGCAATAAAAAATTGAAGACCGAAAAACTCGAACTTAAAAAGTATAACCCCGCGCTGCGCCGCCATACGCTTCACCGCGAAATCAAATAGCCTTTTATGCCCCGCAAAACTCACAAGGATAAAGACAAACACGGCCAGCGGCCCATGGAAAACCGCGCCCCGCGGCCCAAACCGAAAATTGATTTCACCGCCGACGCCCTGGACTTCAAGAACACCAACTTGCTTCGCCAGTACGTGACCGACCAGGGACGCATCCTGCCGCGCAAATACACCGGCATGCCCGCCCATTATCAGCGCCGTCTGACCACCGCCATCAAGCGCGCCCGCCAGATGCTGCTCATGAAATAACCGCGAGTTCGCTGCTCCGCCGTGTTTGCGTTCTCAATTGCGTAGGTGCCGGTGTCACGAGGCTCTGGCTAAATCGGTTCACGGGAACCCCCTTTCAAAGACTATTAGCCGCCGTCCTTTGCATCCGTTCCTTGCATTTTTGCTCTTTTCGTGAGATTTTTCCCCCGTGAGTAAGTCTCATGCTCATCCCGGTTCTCATCGGCAAACGGACCTTTCCGTCCTGAAAAGCCGTTTGCGCGGCCAGGCGCGTAAAGTGACCGGGCCGCGCGCGGCTATTCTGGAAATCCTGCGCAAGCATCCCCATCCGCTTACCAATCGCGAAATTCTTCTGGAACTGCAAAAGAGCAGGGGAACCTGCAATCTGGCGACCGTGTATCGTTCGATGCACCTGCTCGAAAAAATGGGCATGGTCAAGCGGTTTGATTTCGGAGATGGCTCGAGCCGCTTTGAATTGATCGGTGAAAATGACGACGGCCATCATCACCACCTGGTTTGCACGAAATGTTCCGAAGTCGTTGAGATTGACGAATGTTTTCCCCGTGAAATCGAGAAGCAAATCGCGGCCAAAAACCGCTTCAAAGGCGTCACTCACAAACTGGAGTTTTTTGGTATTTGCCCGGAGTGCCAGTAACCATCCAGGCGCTAATTGCGAAGCCGCGCGATAGCGCGAATTTGATATGCGGCCAATTTCGCAAACCCCGCTATGCTCCATCGTGAGGGAGAACTGTCCTCGTGAAGATCAAATTCCATATCGTAAGCCCCAAATCAACCTGCCAAATCCATAAAAAAGCATAGCTCAAGAGCGATCTCCTTTATCAATGGTGATTCTTCCTTTGCCCGGTGCCCCATTTAAGAGCGCCTGGCGTCTTTTAGACAGTTTGAAAAGAGATGGCCCTTAGGCCATTTCTTCGGCCAGCCAATCGGCCATGTGGAGGAATTCTTTTATCTTTCGCCGTTCGTAACGGTTTTTCAGCGCTTTTTTAGGCTGATGCTCTGTTTTGCGAAACGGATGTTTCGGGTCGCGAACCGCTTCGCTGATGACTTCGAGTGTTTTCATCATAGCTTGATCCCTTTCAACTGCGTGATGAAGCGTCTTCCATGCCATTTTTTCCATCGCCATGTACTCTCACAGCGACTATCCGTAAAAATAGACTCGACGCATCACGGCACCGTTCAAACAATTCTATGCAAAACAAAACGAACCTGATTCCCATTCTTTCCCGCTCTTGGCCGAGATCAGTCTCAATCCCGCCTCTTCAAATCTCCGCCGCACCATTAAAAACTCCACCCTCAGGATTCCGGCCAACACCAATGTCCCCGACGGATCCAACTGCGCGACAATCCTGTCACGCTCTGTTACCAGTAAACCGGAAATTAAATTTGCGCAAATAAAATCAAATTTATTTTTTGGCCGCGCCGGCAGCCTGGCCGCGTCGCCCTGAACGATTTCAATGTCAACGCCGTTGGACCCGGCGTTGGACCTCGCGATTCGCACCGCAGCCCGGTCAAAATCAATCGCCCGAACCGGATAATAGCCCATTTTTGCCGCCGCAATGGCCAAAATCCCCGACCCCGTCCCAATATCCAAAAAAGACTTCTTCAACAGCCCTTCCTTCTCCCGAACGAATGCCTTTGTCCGTCGTTTCAAGCCGTCTGCCGTTGATTCCCCCTCTCCCAGCCTGCCGAGCCTCAATGGCGGTTGATGAGAAGGATGAACATTCCGCCCCGGCGCGCACCGCACGATCTCCCCAAGGCAGTATTCCGTCGTCGGATGCTGCCCCGTTCCAAAACTTAGGCCCGGATCGAGAACGACCACCGCCTCATTCTTTCGTGGCCGCTTTTTGCTCCACCCCGGCTTCACTAAAAGTGCATCGCCGATTTCGATGGGCCGGAAATGGCGCTTCCAGGATTCCGCCCAGTCTCGGGGTGGAACGCGTGTAATCGAGATCTTCGCTTCGCCGGTTTCAAGTCCCGCGCGCTTGATTCCCTCCAGGTTTTCCCGAAGGACGCGACGGACGCCTGGCGCTGCTTCTTGCCCGG
>JASHPN010000115.1 GCA_030038175.1 Verrucomicrobiia bacterium | reverse complement strand
ATCGAGATTTTGATTTTCATGTGTTTTGGCCGGTGGCGAAATAAATGGGAAATTTCAACGCTCAGTATTGAACAACAAAGAAACGAAGCAACAAAGACGAATTTCGCCATCGGCTGCGCATTAGCTCAATTTTGCGCATTTTCAAGTGCCGCAGGCAGAGGTGTGCTTTGGCCGCCGGCGAAGCCGGAAAGGCGTTCGATAGCTGAGGCGAATTTCTGGAGAGCCATTCCGAGGCTTTGGGTTCTGGCCAAAGTGCTTGCCAGATATTGTTTGCAGTCGAACCGGATATTGATCCAATGGACTTCTTCGTCCTGCTGGCAGGCCTCGCGGGCCGTAATGATTATATCGGCATAGTCGAGGCGCGGGACGAAAAAGAAAAAATCTTTTTCTTCCCTGGGCACGGTAATGCCCAGGTCCGTGACGGTTCTTTTGACAGCGGCGTTGTCGAGGGTGAAGGTAACGATGCCTTCCTGGCCCAAGGTTATTAGGGTGTGATGTGCGTCTTGAATTTCCGTGGTTTGCATATGGGTGTGAGCGGTTGGGTTGGTGAGAATTGTGGGTGACACATGGGACTCATGGGACGGAGGGGACGAATGGTTATTCAGTGCTTCCTCCTTCGCCAAGGCTACGGCGGACAGGCGACGGAGTCTCGCCCCGCCGAGGGTTTTTGATTAGCCGAACCATGCTCCGGGAATGTGGTCCGGCAGTTGTTGCTCCTGTTCGCCGAGGTAGCGCCATTGGTTTTCGAGGCCGTCCCAGGGGCCGGGGTTGGGGACGGGTTTGACGATGTTGAACGAGTTTAGCCTGGGAATGGGCATCATCGCGCCAAAGACGGCATCGGCGCGGTCGGGACTATGCGCGCCGCGCTTTTTCATATCGGTCTTGCTTTCGAGGGCCAATTTGCCACGCGCGTTCGACACGCGTTTGCGGTCCAGCATTTGCGCGCGGAGATCGTCGTCGTCCGGCAGGATGATTTCGCGGCGAGCGATTTTTTGAGCGCCTTCGAACCACATTTCGGCGGCGAGATTGGCGTAGTGATCGGAAGAGCGCGGCGCGGCTCCGTTGTTGACGCGGTTGATCCGCCATCCCATGGCCGCCAGTTGATCGCAGATAAGTTTTCCGCCCCCGCCTTCGTCGCCGTCAATTTGGTGAGGCTTGAGTCTCAGTCGCGTGAACGCGGCGATGAATCGTCCGCAAATGGCGTGGAGATTGTCCGCGTAAAAAGTTTCTTCCAGGGTGATGACGTTGCCGTCGCGGAAGGCGAGAACGTTTTCGTCGCCATCACCGCCCCAGGCAAAATCGCAGAAGCCCTTACGGGCGGCCACGCCTCCGGTTTGCGCAGGGGGCGGGTTGGCTGTTAGATCTTCGAGGGCTTTGAGATCAATGACGGCGTCGGCCACCGATTCCATGAACTCGGCCATGACCATGGATTTGAAGAGCGGATGATTCTCGCCCCATTTCTCGCGGATTTTCGCGATGTCCTCGGGTCTCCAATGCGGGCAATCGGTGGCGCGTTGGATGAACGTGCGGTAAAACTTCGCACGGGTGGTTTGGCTTCGATAAAACTCGCCCTCCGCATAGCCCGGTGAACTGGCGATGAGCAGCCGCGTGGGTTTGCAGCGTTCAATGGCTTCGAAGATGTCGTCTTTGACGGTTTTGGCTTCGTCCACAATGATGAGCAACGGCTCGTCAGGTCCGCCGGCGTGGTGGCCTTCGAATTTGCCGCCTTCATCGGTTGAGAAGCCCTCCCAAAAGCATTGTGCGTTTTGGGTTTCGATACGGGACGTGCGAAGGAAGTTCCAGCCGGGAAATTTGGATTGGTGGGAATGAAGCGAGGGATTGAGTTGGTCTCTGATTTGGCGGAAGCAACCGCTGGTGCTGATGACGTGGCCTTTATCGAAAGCCATCAGGTGCCAGAGGATGGCGGCGCATATAATTTTTTTGGTTTTGCCGCCTTCGTTACAGGAACGGAGGGAGACGCAGGCGCCGGGCGGCGCGAGGGCCTGCAGGACGGCGCGCTGGATGGGATAGAGCTTCATGCCAAGGAAGGAGGAGGCGAAGAGGTCGGGGGTGGCTCTGTTGGGTAGCATAGTGATGGAATTGCTTAGTTAGGGACAAAAGTGTTGTTCAGGGCTTCCTCCTTCGCCAAGGCTACGGCGGACAGGCGACGGAGTCTCGCCCCACCGAAATAGAGTTAGAGGCGTTTGGCTTCTTCGCGGAAGAGTTTGAGGAACTCTTCGGGGATGGCGTTTTCGGATTTCGCGGATTCGGTTGTTTTGTTGGAAGCGCCAAACATTTCCGGATAACAGCGCTCGAGGAGCCAGCAGAGCCATTTGAGGTTTTCCTGGTCGCTGCGGACGAGGCGTTCGGCGGCGTTTTCACAAAATTCACCTTTGACGGCGTCGGGGATGAGGGCCAGTTGCGGATCATCGTTGAGGGTAGCCGACCATGCCGATTCGTTAATGAGAGGATTTCTTTCGGCGGCGAGGGCCAATTTGAGGGAGACGCCGTGGGCGATGCGATTTGAGACGCGCTCGACGATGTCGGAGGTGATTGGTTTTGGCGGATTTTTCATGGGAATTGGCTCGTTATTTGTTTCAGATTCGTTTCAGTTGGTTTCAGGGTTGTTTCAGATTCGTTTCAGCGGGAGATTGATGATTTGCCAATGAAAATGGGGTTTTTAAGGGTTTCGTTTCAGTTGGGCACTACCCCCACCTGGGGGGCGGCGAGGATGGATGGTGGAGGATGGAAGATGGGATCGTTTGGAAGGGTGGGCGGCGTGAGCGTTTTTGGCTTTGTTGAGGGATGGTGCGATTTCATGAAGATTTGGGTGGGCTCTTTTTGAGATTGGTGAAGCGTTTTGGGGGGTAGACGTAGCGTTTTACGTATTTGCGGCCTTTTTTTTGGAGCCAGCCTTCATTGATGGCCGCAGTTGCGAGCCGGGATACTTTGACCTTGGAGATTCCGAGTTCATGGGCGATTTCGGTGGCGCTGTCGAATTTATCTTCGATGCACTGGCGAAAGAGGTCGGGGATCGACGGTTTGTCCCACGATACTTTTGCTTTGGGTTCGCCGTTGGGTTTGGAGAACGACCAAGTCAGGGGCGGGCAATCGGCGTCGGTGGTGTTTCGATTTTTGACGAATCTGGCGACGAAGGATGCACTCTTTTCGGCTTCCGGGGCGGTGGATTCCGTGAGTTGAATGATCCAGAAGGCGGAATCTTCGCGGCGAGAGACGCCGCGCATGAATCCGTTCCGGCCGGCCTGCGCGATGCAGACGACGGCGATGTGGTGGTGGCGCAGTTCCATGAGCCAGGGAAAGAGTTCGGCCCAATCGTTGGCGCCGTCGCCGTTGGCACCGGGGAGGAGGCAGGAGAGATTGTCGAGGAAGAGAATTTCGATTCGATCCTGGAGGCATTTTTCGAGCAAGATGGCGCGGGCTGATGGATTTGAGAGATTCAAGGCCTGGTTGGAAAGGCGAAAAAAGGTGTCGTGCTCGAAATAGAACATGCCGTCGGCGGGTTGGTTTGACAAGGCGGCGTCGCGGTCGCGGAGAGTGTCGAGCGGCATTTCGCCGTCCACGTAAAGGACGCGGCGGGGTTTGAGGACGAGCCAATGGGCGAAGCTCGCGCCTTCGGCGCATTTGCGGGCGAGAAACATGGCGAGCCAGGTTTTGCCCAGGCCACGCGCGCCGTAGATGAAACCGAGGTCGGCCTGCCTGAACCAATCGCCGACGACGGGTTCGCGCTGAGGGACGGCGAGTTGGGCGAGGCGTTCAGCGGGTCCGACGGAATCGTTTAGGTGGCCGCGGAGTTGGGCGTTTGGTTGTCCGGGGCCGGTTTCGGACTGAGCGGCCGTATCGGGCGTATCGTTCATGCCACATACAAGATGCGCAGACCGGCGGACCATTCTCAACCGGGTGAATTGGAACTTTTTGGAACTTAATTTTCGCGCGGGTTATTTCGGCGGAATCATGGAATGCGAATGGGACTTAGGGGACGGATGATTTGGCGGGGATGGCCGTTTCCGTTTGGGCGGGTTTGGGGTGCTATTTTCATTGCAAATCCCGTCTTATCCGGCATAAAACGATTCGGTGAAAAGAACCCTAATCGCGGTTTGTTGGTTGGCCGGTTTTATTGTTTCTCAGTTCAATCTTGCTGCCTGGGATGGTGCGAGGCACATGATGATTGCGGAGGAGGCGTTTCGCCAGTTGCCGCCGGAACTTCAGGCGCAGGCCATCGAAGTTTTAAAAAATCATCCCGATTACCGGGGATGGGTCGCGGTATGGAAACTTTAGCCATAGCGGAACATTTCGGATCGAGCGAAGCCCTCGCGCGGTTCCGCAGGAATACTTCTGGCGTGGATATCCAGTTCTCACGATACCGACAAAAGTTCGCTTACGCCAATTAGCTGACCGTCGTTCGCCGGTACATAAAGAATTTCGCGGCCGACAAAGCGAATCCTTGCCCTCGCCAGAGGGCAAAAGCCCTGAGCGCTTCGCGGCCTCATCTTGAATGCTCATTGGAATTGGCTTGGTTGAACGGGAGGACACGGAGGGAGTTGATGGACTCTGTGGACTCGGGACTTTTAATCTGTGCCATCCGTGCGCTCGGCGTTGTGCCATTCCGTCACATTTGGCACACATCGTAAATGTTCGTGCCAAATTTAGTCCTATTTTTCCCTTTGTTTTGAGGTTTTCTGGAATTCGTGCCAACGGCATTCCCATTGCTAAAGGATTTCCAAACGGTTTGGCATCCGTCGAACCAACTCGAAAGAATTTTTTTATGGCAAAAGTTATCGGCATAGATTTGGGAACAACGAATTCCTGCATGGCAGTCATGGAAGGGGGCGAACCTCTCGTGCTGGAGAATTCCGAGGGCAAGCGCACCACCCCGAGCGTAGTGGCTTTTACCAAAGGCGGCGAACGCCTCGTCGGCGAAGCGGCCAAGCGCCAGGCGGTCACCAATTCCCGCAATACGATTTATTCCATCAAACGCTTCATGGGCCGCAAGTTCGATGAAGTGTCCGAGGAAATCAAACGCGTCCCCTACAAAGTGGTGAAAGCCTCCAATGGCGATGCCGCCGTGGAAGTGGACGTGGATGGCAAACCCAAACAATTCTCGCCGCCCGAGATTTCCGCGATGATCCTGGGCAAGCTCAGGGCCGACGCCGAAATGCGGCTGGGCGAAAAAATCACCCAGGCGGTCATCACCGTCCCCGCTTACTTCAACGATTCCCAGCGGCAGGCGACCAAAGACGCCGGCCGCATCGCCGGCCTCGAGGTCCTTCGCATCATCAATGAACCGACCGCCGCGTCGCTGGCCTACGGCCTCGACAAAAAGAAGGACGAAAAAATTGCCGTCTATGACCTGGGCGGCGGCACCTTCGATATTTCCGTGCTCGAAATCGGCGACGGCGTGTTTGAAGTGAAAGCCACCAACGGCGACACGCACCTGGGCGGTGACGATTGGGACAATCGCATCATGGATTGGATCCTCGACGAATTTAAGAAGGACACCGGCATGGATTTGCGCAAGCAGCCCGATGCTTTGCAACGCATCAAAGAGGAAGCCGAAAAGGCCAAAATCGCGCTCTCGAGCGCGCAGCAATACGACATCAATTTGCCGTTCATCACGGCGGATGCCAGCGGGCCAAAGCATATTCAAAAAACGCTCACCCGCGCCAAGATGGAGCAACTCACGGACGAACTGTTCGAGCGCACCATCAAGCCCACCAAAGCCTGTCTCACGGATGCCGGCATGGACGCCAGCAAGATTGATGAACTGGTCCTCGTCGGCGGCATGACCCGCATGCCTCGCGTCGTTGAAACCGCCAAATCTCTCGTCAACAAACCGCCGCATCAGGGCGTGAACCCGGATGAAGTGGTGGCCGTGGGCGCGGCGATTCAAGCCGGCGTGCTCAAGGGCGAAGTGAAGGACGTTCTGCTCCTGGACGTGACGCCGTTGTCGCTCGGCATCGAGACGCTGGGCAACATGTTCACTAAACTCATCGAGCGCAACACGACTATTCCGACGCGCAAATCGGAGATTTTTTCGACCGCCAGCGACAATCAGCCCGGCGTGGAAATTCACGTGCTCCAGGGCGAACGCCAATTTGCCCGCGACAACCGGACCATCGGCAAATTCAATTTGACCGATATCCCGCCCGCCCCGCGCGGCGTGCCGCAAATCGAAGTGACCTTCGATATTGACGCCAACGGCATCCTGCACGTCGGCGCCAAGGACCTGGGCACCGGCAAGGAACAAAAGATTACCATCACGGCCAGCAGCGGCCTCTCGAAGGATGAGGTGGAGAAGATGCGCCGTGACGCGGAAACGCACGCCGAGGAGGACAAGAAACAGCGGGAAGAAGTGGAAATCCGCAACGAAGCGGACAACGCCGTCTATCGCACCGAGAAAATGCTCAAGGACAACGCCGATAAAATTTCCGGCGACGACAAGAGCAAGATCGAGAGCGCCGTCAATGGCGTGAAGGAGGCCTTAAAAGGCAGCGACAGCGCCGCCATCAAGAGCGCTTCCGAGAAGCTGAACGAAGCCTGGCAGGCCGTGAGCGGGGAGCTTTACAAAGCCGCCGCCGCCAAGGCCCAGGCCGAGAAAGGCCAATCCGCCGGCGGCCCTCCGCCCGGCGGCGAAGCCAAGCCCGAGGAAAAGAAGGACGAAGGCGTGATTGACGCCGAAGTCGTGGACGAAAAGAAGTAAAATTACGACAAAATCCAACGCGAGTGTTTGCAAAGGGTGGGGTCAGGCTTTTGCCGTTTGGCAGCGACAGAATTAAAGAGACACACGAACTATGAACACATCGCCAAGAATAAGCATAAACAAGCTCATGGAATACATGACCGCACTCCCGTCACGGCGGGTTGAAATTGTGGACGATCAAAAGAATCCACAAGCCAATAAGCCGAAAATAACGTGGTGCGCAAAGGCTCGAAAAGCAATTATCGAGTTTATTGCTGGAGGCTGTGTTGACGAATCAATCCTAGATGACGAAATCGAGCGACTACAAGGGGCCATTGAGGTGCTGGATGACAAAGATCCCAAGAAATTCGAGAGCAAGAAAAAGAAGATCGAAGTTGAGATTGACGCAATCAACTCATTTAAGGGTCTCGAAAGAAAATTCAATCTCAAAGATGTCAGGTTTTCCAAACCCGGCAAAAAACCTCGTTACCTTGATTATTCGGGCGTTCATGTGAGTGTTCGGCCCGAGATTCTCGTTGCCACGAAAAAGTACGAACACATTGGGTGCCTCAAATTATATCTCACCAAAAACGACCGGTTGAGCAATGAAGACGCAGATTTTTTGTGCGCGATCCTGAATCATTACGCTGATCGATACCTTTCTCCTTGCGGCTCTGCCGATCCCAGAGCATGCATCGTAATCGACGTTTTTGGCGAAAGAATTTTCACCGCTTCTACAGAAGTTAAACGCCACGAGGCTCAGATCCGAAACGCTTGCAATCAAATTCGTGAAACGTGGTCAAAAATTAAACGGAAACCAGTCGACAACGGGAACGACGACGGGCAGAGCGAAATGAATTTATTCGAATGAAATAAAATGATCCCAATTCGCCCCTTCAAATAATGACGAACGCCGTTCCAGAAACCGTTACAAACCAGATCGTGGTCGTTACCAATTGGGTTACGCGTGATGTCAGCGGCATGGACGTTGTGGATAAGGTCAATGACCTGTATTCTTCGATGTTTCAGCACTTTCTCGTAATGATCTCTTTGATCGCCGGCATTGTTGGCGTAATTATTCCTATCCTGCTTCAGCGGTTTCAAAGGCAGGAAGGACGGCTTCAAGAAGAGCGGCTCAACGCGGATTTCAGAAATCAAATGATTGCCGCTAAAAATGAGTTTGATACCAAATTTAAGAGAATATCAGATGAGCAAAACAAGATTGAGGCGACGCTTAATAATGCCCAAGATGAAATCAAAAAGAAGCTAGCAAAAGCCCATGCCTTCACCGCTTATATAGACGCATACAATCAGCATAGACAGAATAACCATGAACAAGCTGTCCGAGCGGCAATCTTTGCTGCAAAAGAATACATATCCGCTGATGACGAGAAACCTCTGATAGCAGTTCTAGAAATCGTTATTAATTCTATGGCTCATTTGAACATGCAACGAATCGAACAAGAAAATTTGGCCGACCGTTTTGACCAGTTGGACTCTTCCCTCCGAGAAGTCGTTGCAACCGATGCTCTAAAGAAGAATATTGATCTGTATTTCGAAGCAAGAAGGGCTTTAAAGAGCAGAAAATAATTTTCCCGCCGCGAGTGCGGCGGGAGTTACTTACAGTAAACAAACAAACAACAAACAAACAAACTATGGCACTAAACGTTAAACCGATCGGCGACCGACTTCTCGTCGAGCCGGCTGAAGAAAAAGAAACCAAAAAGGGCGGCATCATCATCCCCGATACCGCGAAGGAGAAACCACAGGAAGGCGTCATCAAAGCCCTCGGCACCGGCAAAACCGACGACAACGGCAAAAAAATTCCGTTCGAAGTCAAGGTCGGCGACCGCGTTCTCGTTTCCAAATACGGCGGGACCGAAATCAAGATTGACGGCAAGGAATACAAAATTCTGTCGTCCGACGACATCCTCGCCGTCCTCGAATAACCATCAACTTTCAACATCAACTATCAACTAAACTATGGCAGCAAAACAATTAGTATTCGACGAACAGGCGCGCCAGGCGATTCTGCGCGGCGTCAACAAGCTCTCCAAGGCGGTCGTCGCCACGCTCGGCCCCAAAGGCCGCAACGTGGTGATTGACAAAAAATTCGGCTCACCCACCGTCACCAAGGACGGCGTGACCGTCGCCAAGGAAATTGAACTCGAAGACGCCTACGAAAACATGGGCGCCCAGATGGTCCGCGAAGTGGCCAGCAAAACCAGCGACACCGCCGGCGATGGCACCACCACCGCAACCGTTTTGGCCGAGTCTATCTATCGCGAGGGCCTCAAGTTCGTGACCGCCGGCGCCAATCCCATCGGCATTCAGCGCGGCATCGGCAAGGCCGTCGAAGCCGCCGTGGGCCAGCTCGATAAGATCTCCAAGAAAGTCAAAGACAAGGACGAGATCAAGCAGGTGGCCGCCGTTTCCGCGAACTGGGACTACGACATCGCCGATAAAATCGCCGATGCGATGGACAAGGTCGGCAAGGACGGCACGATCACCGTCGAAGAAGCCAAGTCCATCGAAACCACCCTCGACGTCGTCGAAGGCATGCAATTCGATAAAGGCTATCTCTCGCCCTATTTCGTCACGGCCGCCGACACCATGGAAGCCAAGCTCGAGGACGTCTATATCCTCATTTACGAGAAGAAGATCAGCAACCTGAAGGATTTGCTGCCGATTCTCGAAAAGACCGCCAAATTGGGCAAGCCCCTGCTCATCATCGCCGAAGAAGTCGAAGGCGAAGCGCTGGCCACCCTGGTGGTCAACAAACTGCGCGGCACGATCAATGTGTGCGCCGTCAAGGCCCCGGGCTTTGGCGATCGCCGCAAGGAAATGCTGCAGGACATTGCGGTCCTTACCGGCGGCAAGTTCATCAGCGAAGACCTGGGCATCAAGCTTGAAGGTGTCGAACTGAACGATCTCGGCCGCGCCAAGAGCGTCGTCGTGGACAAGGAAAACACCACCATCGTGGAAGGCAACGGCAAGTCCAGCGACATTCAGGGCCGCGTGAACCAGATCCGCCGGCAGATCGAAGAGACCACCAGCGATTACGACCGCGAGAAACTCCAGGAACGCCTGGCCAAACTCGCCGGCGGTGTGGCTGTCATCAATGTCGGCGCCGCGACCGAAACCGAAATGAAAGAAAAGAAAGCGCGCGTCGAAGACGCGTTGCACGCGACCCGCGCGGCCGTCGAAGAAGGCATCGTGGCGGGCGGCGGCGTGGCTTTGTTGCGCTGCATTCCGGCCATTGAAGGCGTCAAAGGCGCCAACGAAGACGAAACCATCGGCATCGGCATCATCAAGCGCGCCGTGGAATCGCCCCTCCGCTCCCTCGCCGCAAACGCGGGCGTGGAAGGCAGCGTCATCGTCGAGGCCGTCAAGAAAGCCAAGGGCAACGATGGCTACAACGTCGCCACCGGCGAATACGAAGACCTCGTGAAAGCCGGCATCGTTGATCCCAAGAAAGTCACCCGTAGCGCGCTCCAAAACGCGGCCAGCATCGCGGGACTTTTGCTCACAACCGAGTGCCTCATCACCGAAGTGCCGGAGAAGGAAAAACCGGCCCCGATGCCCGGCGGCCACGGCGGCGGCATGGGCGGAATGGATTATTAACCCACGAGAGGTAAAGGGGAACCAAGTAACAGGACAACCGCGGCTGGAAGCAATTCCAGCCGCGTTTTGTTTTTATATTCGTAGGAGACGAGGCTTGCCGCGCCATAGTCCCGCTCCGAGCGGGACGACGGCGGGTAACGAGCCTCTGATTAAGAATGAAATGGCGTGACGTATTGCGTGTTGTGTCAAGTATTCAGGAACGAGAGACGGCGCATTAGGCGGATCTCAATTTTTGAGCAAGGACGAGAGGCAGAAGATGTCGCCCCTGACGGGGCTCTGGATTGGCGTGCGTTTTGACTACAAAGATGTCGCGCCTACGGCGCTGGCAGCTCCCCATTTGACCGTCCTATGGCTGCCGTGCGAGCCCCGTCCAGGGGCGGAATATTTGTAGAAAACGAGACAAATAAGTGAAAAGCCCCGTCAGGGGCGGCATAGTCCGGTTGCAGCAACAAAAAGTGAAATGTGCACCGGTGCATTACGCCGGTTCTGGTGCCGACATCCGCTCACTCTTGGTGCATTGCCGCCAATCTTCGCTTTTCTTTCCATCCGTACGCCGAATTCCCAGCCGTTGCACAGCGGAAGCCCTGCAAGATTCCTTTGAGACCACCGTAGTAGACTTTGAGCACACGAAGGCAAAAACACCGGCTCATAAGGAAATGAGTAATCTGGCAACGACTGACACGGTATTTAAACAGCGTAATCCAATCAGCGCAACGGCATATGAAAACCTATAAGTATCGAAGCTTTGCATCGGGTGCCGCTCTTCGCGCGGTGGCGGCCTGCGTTTCTACCGCCTTCCTCTGTTCCTGCAGTTACACCGTTTATGACATGCGGCAATTGGACCAGCCGGTCGTTCTAAACAATAACCCATTCCTTTTGCAGCCAAACAAACCGCCGCCCAAACTTGTAAAAGTGGATGCCTATTCAGCCGAAGTTAACAACAGTAACACGGAAGAGGACACCAGCCCTCAAGACGAAACCACGACTACCACGACCACCACATCCATCAACACCGCCCAATTAAACGCTTTCCTAAAGATTGGCGGCGAACCGAACTATTGCATCCGCAATGTTTCACTCGATGCCATAGGCGGTGAAGTGAACCTCATCTTTTTGGTTGCGACTGCCGAGGACATTGAAGCCACCGGCGAAGTCACTGAAGTCCAGGGACCCATCATCGAGGGGCCAGCCAACAAAACTCTCTTTCAACCACAAATCCACCGGTAGCGATCCGACCTTGAATCGAACAACCAGCCATGAACAAATGTTTAACCCCATTGCTGGTTATGCTTTGCGTCATCCTAAGCGGGTGCGCGGGCGGCATGTGCCATGTTACGGCACACTCGGTCCCACAGCCGGTTAGCTGCACGCCTTGTGTCTTTGACGCTTCCGGGCATATCGTAAGGGCGACGCCGCAGGAAGTGGTTCGGCATGTCTCTCTTTCAAGAAACAACTGGACCCTGTTCTGGATGTCGGTTCATCTGAACAACCAGAACTGGGACATTTCCACCAACCTGAACGAACTCCTCGAGGCAACCCCCGGCAATGCGGTGGTCAATGTGACCGTTGCCGGCACTCCCTGTGATTTTATCCACGGCTTTTTTGCCGCTTTAATTCCGGTGATTCCCAGTTATAACCGCGTGAAGGTAGAGGGCGATATCGTTCAAATTCCCCAGGGCAAACCATGAAGAAGAACTTTGTTATCGCCCTGGCCAGTGTGCCGCTCGGCGCAATTTTTCTATGTTCCTGCGCTTCGGGCCAGTTTTCCAATGCCGCCCTTTATCCGGTTCCGCAAAGTGAAACCAGAGAAGTTGTGGATAAGCCATGGGGAGTGAAGGTGATCTATAAAGATCTTTCCGGCCACCCGTTGCGGATAGAAAAACGCGGCGGGCCGGATGATACGTTGTTACCTGGTATCTGTACGATTCAATTCAATTATGGGACAAATGGCGCGCTGGCGACAAAGCAATATCTCAATTCGGCCGGACAGTTGACCTGTAATACAAATGGTTATGCCATTACCAAATACGCCTACCCGGTGGATTCCACCGGACAGCCAGTCGTTGAAGAGACCTTTTTCGATGAAAACCAGCAACCCGTGGCAACCAAATCCGGTTTCGCCATGATGACTTGCACGGAAAACAAAGATGGTCGCGTCAATACGGCCCATTTTTCTGACTTCCAGAGCCGGCCGGCTCCCTCCACCTGGTTTGGAGTCTCCAACGTTGTTGACGTCCAATATTTTTACCTGCAAGGCGTGACGCCGATCGTTTGTGGGGTCTTCCGGGACGCCTCAGGCAATATCCTCGACCGAAAACAAATGAAAGGCCTCACGGCCGAAACCTCCGTGGAGACAGAAACGGATCCCACTTACGACGCGCCCGCTCATTCCGCCGGGAGTCATCATCACTAATTGTTACAACCTGGAAATGCCTCGCGTAGCATCCATGACCGCGATCAGGTGAATGATTTCGTTGCTTTGATGCTGATCCTTGACAATGCGCATAAGCATGCGATTATGCGCATATGAAAGTGCGCAAAAACATAACACTATCGCGAGAGGCGATTTTGATCGGTGAACGCGCGGCAAAGAAACGGGGCGACAGTTTGTCTGCCGTCGTCGAACGGCATTTACTTGCCCTGGCTGAAGATGGAAACGAAGGCGAACATTATTGCAAAAAACACAAACCGATTCCGCGTCCCGGTGACGCTCGTTATGAGTATCTCATCCGCAAACACCGATGAGATTGCTTTACGACACAAACGTCGTGTTTGACATCATCGAACGGCGGGCGCCGCATTATTCCGCAAGCCTGCAAATGTTCAAATTGGCGAAGCACGGCACTGTTGAAGGGGCTTTGGCTTCCCATACCATCGCCAATATTTTTTACAAATATCAAAAAGCAATTATTCCTGACGTAAAAGATCGCTTTTTGACCGACTTTGAAGTCGTTTGCGGCAACGCATTTTTAGTTCGGTCCTCGCTGAACCTTGGATTTAGGGACTTGGAAGACGTTTTGCAAGTGGCCGCGGCAATGGCCTGGAAATCGGCCTTTATCATCACCCGCAACGAACGCGATTTTAAATTTTCACCCATCCCCGCCCTCTCACCCACTGCGTTTTTAAAACGGTTCCATTAATTCGCCTCAATATTAATCCCTAACTTGTCCAGCGTGCTGCCTTCGTCGGCGGACAGTTGCGCCAGCTCTTCCTCATAGTTCGCCAGCGCCTGGATTTCATTGCCGCGGGCCGCCGTCAGGTTGTTTTGATACGTCAACACCTCAAACGTCGTCGCCTTGCCGACGGCGTAGGTCTTCTGTTCTCCGTCGAGCGCCGCTTCGGCATAGACGCGCGCTTCGCGCGTGGCCTGGACGCTTTCGTAATCGGATTGGGCCGTTTTGATGTCCGTGTCCACGGTCACCATAATGGACTGCTCCAATTCTTTCATTTTGAGCACGACTTGTTTCTCCGTCACTTTGTCCGATTTGTAAGTGTTCCTTGCGCCGATGTTGCTCAAGGGGACAGTCAGTTGGCCTCCATATTTGTAAAACGGCTGATTGCCCCGCACAAACAATTGGTTAAAATCGCTGTCCACAGAGCCACTATTATTCCCCAAACCGCCAAAGCCATAACTGCCGACCAGGTCCAATTCCGGAAAAATCTGGTTCCAATCATACTTTAATTGAATGCCGGCGGCCTCGACGTTCAACCGGTCCTGGATCAAGTCGGGTCTTTCCGTCAAGGCCCGGCTCCAACTGTCCTGCAAGTTAAATAACACCAGCGGCGCGGTCAGCGTTTCCGAGGGTTGAATATCCACGTTTTGCCACTGTGAATATTGATCGGTAATCAGGTTTTTCAAGGTGTCCTGGGCGGTTTCAAGGGTGCTTTGGGCGGTGATGACATTGGCCTGGTTTTGGGCCACTTGCGATTCATCCTGTTCCACGCTTAATTCCGCCAGCGTGCCGATTTGCAACCGTTGTTTGTCCTGGTCCAACTGCGTCTGTGAGAGATCCAGCGCCTCCTGCTGCACCTTCAAATATTCCAGTTGGTAAATGAGCTGATAATACGCCTTTTCCACCGCGGTGATGCTCGTAATAACCTGGTTGCGAACGCCCTGCTCATTGGATTGCAATGTATTCTTTGCCAGTTTGATGGTCAGCCGGGTCTTGTCGATCCAAAGATTTTGCAGCAACGGCTGGGTTAAATTGACCCCGACCTGGCCGCTGCTGCTCGGCGGACCCGGTGGAATGAGAAAATGTTCCTCGTCAATGTTCCCGAAAAAGCTGTATTGCAATCCCGACGGCAAGGTGCCGCCAAGACTTGAAGCGAAAGTGTCAACTTTGGTGGTCTCCGGAGGAATCGGAAGTCCATTCGCATCAAAGCCGCCGGGCTGAACGGTAAAATTGTCGGACCCGGACATTCTGAAAGTTGGGTCATAACCGCCATAATCCGAGTTGAGGGTATAAAGTGAAATCTCCGGATCATATCGTTCGATCTGAACATCGAAGTTGTGGGTGAGCGCAGCCTCGACACAGTCCTCCAACGACATTGTCCGTCCGCCGGCCACCATATTCGTGGCGACCAGACTGGGACTTGTTTGCGCGACGGCGGCCAAAACCAGCGAGAAGAACACCGAAACAACACCTGCAATTTTCATGTGCGGCGGCCATTATGGCCGCTGTTTGCTCGGGCCGTCAATATTAGACGTGGAATCAAATCAAACTGGGCCGTGGCAGGGACATCGCGCTGCGATGTCCCCGCCCGTATAGCGGGCGGAAGGCATCTCTCGCTCAAGAAAAGGCTTGCGAATCAGTTGCGCCGCTCCACGCGGCGCGGACGGCGCAGCGCGCCGTCCCTACCCAGGTACAGTGTCAAGACGCGCCCCTCAACCTGCCGCAGCCGGGGCCGGAACCGTTTCGACTTTGGCGTTATTCTCCAAAAACTCCAAAACCTTTTCGTGCAACGCCTGCTCGTACAGCGCTTGTACGCCGTCGCGCTTCTGCAGGTCCTTGAGAAACTTATCGAGCGGGATCTGATACGTCGCCGCCAAAATCTGCGCCTGGCGGAGAATGTCCGCCTGCAAAACGGAAATTTTTTCCTTTTCCGCGATGCGCTGGACCAAAAACGCCAGCTTCACGCGCTCTTTGGCGTTGGCGGCCGCGTTTGAATAAATCTCATCCTTCTGTTTTTCGATGGACTCGCGGGTGACGCCGCGTTGGGTATGATCGCGGACAATGTCATAGACGACGTCGTGCGTTACCTGGGCCACTGGCGTTTCCGGCAGGTCAAATTGCACGCGGTTCAGCAACTCGCGAACAACCTGTCCCCGCAGCGACCGCGATTTGGACACCTTCAACTCATTTTCCAAATCCTGCCGCACGCCCGCCCGCAATTTCTCCAGGTTTTCCGCCCCGTATTTTTTTGCGAAATCATCGTCAATCGGCGGCGCGATCTTTTCCTTGACCTCAAGAATTTCGACCTCAAAAACGCCTTTTTTGCCTTGAAGTTCCTTCGTCACGAAATCCGCCGGAAAATCCACGTTCACGGTCCGCTTTTCTCCCGCCTTTGCGCCCGCCATCTGCCCGGCGAACCCTTCAATAAATGCGTTTGGTTCGACGTCCAGCCAGAAGTTCTTCTTTTCCGTAAGGCCGCGCGCCGTCGGCGCCGTGTCGGTTATGGGTTTGCCATCGCACGTGCCCGTATAATTGACCACCGCAATATCACCCAGGCGCAACTCACGCCCGACCGTTTCAAATTTCACGTGTTGCTGCGCCAGCATTTTCAGGGCGCGCTCCACGTCCGCGTCCGTTACCGTTTTATCATCGCGCCGGGCCGGCAGGCCCTTGTACTCCGGCAACTCAAACTCGGGCGCCGTTTCGATGGTGGCGGCGAACTGCAAATTCTGGCCCCGGCCAAACGTAATCTCCTCAATGTCGGGTGAGCCAACGACGTGGAATTTCTTTTCATCCAGGGCCTTGCGATAGTTCTCGCCGATGAGCTTGCGCTTCGCTTCGTCATTGATTTCCGCGCCGTACTTTTTGAGAACCAGCTCGCGCGGCGCTTTCCCGGGGCGAAATCCCGGCAATTCCGCCTGCTTTTGAAATTCTTTGATTACGGAGTCGAAGGCTTCATCCACCGCCTTGGCATCCACTTCGACGCGCATCAATTTCTTGCACGGGGCCAGATTTTCAACAGAGATATTCACAGTTAATTTTCGTTAAACGAGCCGTGTAGCATAGCAGATTCCCGGCAACTGCGTCAATGGGCTTGAAAAAATACCCATCCGGCATAGGCTGGAGGCAATTGAGTCAGTTGAAATATTCGCTTTCAATTCCAAACCTGATGGCCGGCGCGCTCGCCCATCTGCCGCTGGTTTTTTGTTTGGTCCTGTTGCCGTCCCGGCTCACGGCTCAAAGCACGAACGGCAACGAAACCACAAAACATGTGCTGATGCTCTTCAGCGAAGCCAGAGATTTGCCGGGAAACGTGCTGATGGAGCAAGCCGTACGCCATGAGATCCTGGCGCACAGCACCAATAACATCGAGTTTTTTACGGAAAGCCTTGACGCCAGCCGCTTTCCCGACCGCAGGCACTACGACCTTTTTGGCGATTACATCAAAAACAAATACGCCGGGCAAAACCTTGACCTGGTTATGATGTTCATGGCCCGAAATTTCATGCTGGCTCGCGAGACACGGACCGCGTTGCCGACGAACATCCCGTCAATCTATGTGGTGCTGAATGACCTGGAAATTCCGAGCCAGCCCGAAGATTACCATTTCACGGGCATTTTCCAGCGCTCCGACATTATCGGAACAATTAGATTCATCTTCCGCCTGCAGCCGGAAACCCGCCGCATCATTGTCGTTGGAGGCGTGTCCCCGGCCGACCAAACAACCATGGGTCGAATTGAGGAGGTCGCCCGCTCGGTGGACGGGGTAACGTTTGAATTTTGGACCAACCGACCGGTAAACGAACTTTGCCGGGCTGCCTCCGCCTTGCCCTCGGACACGGTCATCCTGCTGGGAGGCGTCCAACGCGATGCCGCCGGGCAGCCGTTTTCCTCGGCGCAAGTGGCGCAAGTGCTGGCGCCTTCGGCCAGCGTGCCGGTCTATGTCCTGGGCGAAGGATTGATGGGCAGCGGCGCGCTGGGCGGAAGCGTCGTCAATTTAGACAGTCTCGGCACGGGCGCCGGCGACCAGGCACTGCGCCTGCTGGAAGGCGTTCCCGTGCGTCAAATTCGGATCGAATTGCGAACCAATGGAACGGCCATGGTGGACTGGCGCGCCCTGCAACGATGGGACATCAAGCTGCGCCGTTTGCCGCCTGATTGCGTCATCCTTTATCGCCCGCGTTCGCTGTGGGAGGAGCATCGGGCGTTGATTTTGCTTTTCGCCGCGTTCTTGCTGGCACAAGCGCTCACCATTGTCGCGTTGCTGGTGCAACGAAGGCAACAGCGCCGCGCCGAAGCGCAAATCGAACGCCAGCGGACCGAGCTGGCGCACGTGGCGCGGGTCTCAACCATGGGACAATTGGCTTCCGCCCTGACCCACGAAATGAACCAGCCGCTCGGCGCCATTTTACGAAATGCCGAAGCCGCCGAAATCTATCTCCAAAACAGTCCCCCTGACCTTAAGGAAATCCGCGCCATCCTGGCCGACATTCGCCGGGATGACAAACGCGCGGGCAATGTCATTGACCGAATGCGCGCTTTATACCAGCGCAAGAGCATGGCTTTGACCCGGTTGGACCTGCGGGAGTTGGTGGAAGACACGATCGCGCTGATTCGGTCCGACGCCGATGCCAGGCATGTGCGGCTGGCCGTCAACATTCCATCGGCATTGCCGCCCATCCAGGCAGACCGAGTGCATCTGCAACAGGTGCTCCTCAACCTCCTGCTCAACGGCATGGACGCGATGATGACCGTCTCCCGGGCCCGGCGCTCCCTGACCATTCGAGTCACGGAAACCCGCAATGGAAATGTGCAAGTGGCGGTGAGCGACCATGGAACCGGCCTCGCTCCCGAACACGCTTCCCAGGTGTTCGAACCCTTTTTCACCACCAAATCCAACGGCATGGGAATGGGATTGGCCATTTCGCAGACGATCATCGCCGCGCACGGCGGGGAAATCTGGGTGGACAGCAAAGGCGGTGAAGGAACGACTTTCACGTTTCTCCTGCCTCCCAACGGCCTGCAAAAAGTTAAAGATGGCGACTTGCCAGCCAACCTCTGAACCGTTAATTAGAGGCATGACCGCAGCGCCCGTCAACCGCTCCAGCACGGTTTTTATTGTGGATGACGATCCCTCGTTTTTGAAATCCATGTCCCGCCTGTTGAGCGCCGTCGGTTATGCCGTCAAGGCTTTCGGTTCCGCGCCGGAATTTCTCGAGGCGCTCGAGCCGGAAATGTCAGGCTGTGTCGTGGCCGATCTGCAAATGCCCGGCATGGACGGTTTAAAACTGCAGGAGCGGCTGGCCCGGACGGCGAACCCGCTGCCCATCATCTTCCTCACCGGCCAGGGCGATATTCCCACGACGGTCAACGCGATGCGAAGCGGCGCCGAGGATTTTTTGGTAAAACGCGCTCCCAAGGACGTCGTGCTGGCGGCCATCGAACGGGCGCTCGAGCGCGACGCGCGCGAACGCCTGCAACGCGGCCGTTTGCGCGATTTGCGCGATCGCTTTAGCGGTCTGAGCGAACGGGAACTGGAGGTGCTGGGCCACGTCGTTCAGGGCAAAATGAACAAGGAAATCGCGGCGGACCTGAACATCAACGAACGGACCGTTAAATTGCACCGCACGAACATTACCAGAAAATTGAAAGTGCAATCGGCGGTGGAACTGAGCCGCCTGGCCGATGAAGCCGGTTTATTCACAACCCGGAAAAAATAGCGGCGACACAAAAAACCCGGCACTTTTCGAATTTCCGCGCCACCTGGCCACGCGGGTTCCCTCCGACGATTCTTTTCAGCGGCGGATCCTGCTTCGTCTCCTTCCCTAAAGGGCAGTAGCTAAAGATCTGCGGTTTGTCGTATTATCCCGTTCGCCGTCCGCTGCTAATGGCGTTGCTTCCAGTCGCTCAACTCTCGGCAGGAAGGGCGGACGGCGTTTTCTTCTTCTCCCCAAGAACTTCCCGAAGAGGCAGTTGCCCAAAGTCCCCGGTAACAGCGATAATGATAACAGTAGCAATGAAAACTCAGACTCGGGAATCGAAAGAAGCCGAAACGAATGCCGGGGTTTCCGCCCTTCATCAATGTCCGTCCTGCCACATGGTCATTTGGCACGACCCTGGGTCAACGGAAGAACTTCTGTGCCCATTTTGCTTCGCCACCCTTCCCGCCTGGCTGACCAGAATCGTGCCCGAAACTATAACTATGAACGAAACCAATCCAACCGGAAAATCGCCCCGCAGGCCGATGGCTGCCGAACATTCCGATTCATCGGAACCGCATGGCGCCCGATCGCCTTTTCTCATTGAATTCTTCATGGTTCAAGGCGCCGGATTCAGGTGCATGGCTTACCGCAACGGCGACGGAAAATGGCGGGAGGCGTTTAATAACGAAGAATTGCCCGGCGCCATCAGGGTCCTGGGCTGACCGGCGCACGAGGACTATGAGCGAGCACGAAATAAATAGCTGGAAACATGTCCGTGCCTGCGGAAAGAAACGCTTTATCCTCAAAGGGCTGCTGCAACGGGGATTTCGATGCACGGCCCCCTTTGCGGCTGTTTTTCTCCTCATCCTTTTGGCCGTTGGCATTATAACCCATCACGTTTCCGACCTGTTTGCTGAGCGAAAGACTGTGGTTGAAACGGTCGCCTTGTACGTGCTATTGACGCTGTTGATCGGATGGGGCGAGGGAGCGGACCAATGGTTTAAGAATGAACAAAGTTATCGGCGTTTGGAGGGCCACGCGCGGAAGTAAGCGCCCTTGTCTTTAAATTTCCGGAGGCCGGACTTGCGTCCGGCCTCCGATAGTGATGAGGTTTAAACGCCGTCACTTCGGCGCTCAGAAGGGCGGCGCAGCCAACTTGGGGGTCGCTGTCCGGGCTGCGCCGCGAGCAAAACCTCTCTGCCAACCCTAAACGGACAGCGAAATCGTCTCGCAAAAAAAGAACAGACGGTTTTCTCTTTTCCAACCCGTCCACAAATTATACGACGGACCGGATTAAAAGCACGTGAACGGCAGATTAAAAATTTTTCAGGAAAGAACCCTCGTCCTGCGCGGCCATAACCGGCGAATCCGATTTTCTTGACGCGGACGCACAAACAGGCGAGATTCACAAGCAAAGGAGCATTATGGAAAATAAGAAATTGATTAGTGTCACGGTATTACTCTTTTGTTTCGGCATCGGCGTTGCCAAGGCGCAGTATTGGTATTGGCCTGAAGGGGCGGGACCCTATTTTCGCGCAGGCCTCGGGCCTTCATTTTATCAAACGGGAACGCTTCGCGGATATTCGGGCGCATCACCATTTGTCAGCGGAGCACAGAATCAACCAGTGAGCTACGACACCGGCTTTTCAGCCAATGCGGCGCTGGGTTATGCATTCAATCGTTATTTCGGAATTGATTTTGGAAGCGGTTATATGTGGACCCGCATTAACAACATTCCGAATTATACCGTGAACGGTTCCACGATTGGCCAGGTCCCATTGCTCGCCAATGCGACACTTTCTCTGCCGATTCCGCATACCAATATTATTCCTTACCTGGGTGGCGGCGCCGGCGGCGCGATATCTATTCTGGACGCTCACGGTTTTCAAGCGCAAACAACGCCCGCGAACACCATTTTCGTAGATGGAGAGGAATCGGACACCGTTTTTGCCTGCCAGGCATTTGCCGGCGTAAGATTCATGCTGACACCGACATTTTCTCTTGGAGCCGGTTATCAATATTTTGCCACGGGCAACCCGACCTTCAGCTACCCGGGGCCGGGGCCTAACCTGGACATCGGGTTCAAAGGAGTCCGGACCCACACGGTCCTGTTCACCCTTCAGGCGGCCTTTTGGTGAGAAATATGCCTTCGCCGGCCTGAGAGATGCAATCAGCGAAAGTGGAGTGGCAACGTCTCATTTCGGCCGGAGCGCGGCTGTGTGCGATAGCACCAGCCGCAGCACGTTGCCGGAAGCCTTGTGCATACGGCATGATTCAATGCTTGCGGACGTGCTGCGACTGATCCCGCTCGGAGCGGGACACAGTCGCGCTCCGGCGGAGTTATGGCCGATGTTCTGTGTCCAGTTTTGCGCTCCAAGAGCGTCAATCCATCAGAGTGCCAAGTGGAGCGGTAAAAATGCCGCTCTCCGGCCGGTTGGCAAAGTGAAGGTTGCGTATTATTGTTTTGGGGGAAATGGATACCACACGATCAGAGCCGCGCTCCGCGCCCCAGGGCCTGGCCGGGTTGTTTCTGCTGGCGGTGTGCTGGCCCCTGGATTGGACGTTACCCGGACAGCGAACGGCCTATTTGTTCTTCCCGCTTTGGCTGGGGTATATCCTCGCCGTGGACGCGCTGGTTTGCCGGCGGACGGGAGCATCATTGTGGACGCGCTCGCGCCGCGGATTTCTCCTGCTGTTTATTCTCTCCACGCCTGCCTGGCGGCTGTTTGAATTGATCAACGACCGGACAGGAAACTGGCAATATCTCGGCGCCGACGGTTTTACGCCGCTCGAATACAATTTGCTTTGCACGTTGTCCTTTTCCACGGTGATGCCGGCCGTATTTGAAACTGCGGAACTGGTGCGGACATTCGGCTGGATCAAATCACTGCGCCCCGGGGGCAGGATCGCCGACACGCCGCGTGTGAATCGAGTCATGTTCGTTGCCGGGCTGGCCATGCTGGCTTTGACGCTGGTTTGGCCAATCTATTTCTATCCTTTTGTTTGGATATCGCTGCTTTTGATTCTCGAACCGCTCAACTGCCGGCTTGGGCGGCCGCATTTGTTGGAAGGGCTTAAGCATGGCGATTGGCGTCCGGCCATTTCGCTGTCGCTCGGGGCCCTGATCTGCGGATTTTTTTGGGAAATGTGGAACGAATGGTCCTGGCCGCAATGGGTTTATCACACACCCGGCGCCAACATTTTGCACCTCTTCAAAATGCCGCTGCCGGGATACGGCGGTTATATACCCTTTGGCCTCGAACTGTTTGCCATGAAAAATTTTCTCTGGCCGCGAGGACCGAAGTTGAGCCTTTAAACTTCCACCAGCATCCGCGAGGGATTCTCGATGGTTTCTTTGATGCGCCGCAGGAACATGACGGCTTCGCGCCCGTCCACCAGGCGATGATCGTAAGTGAGGGCGAGATACATCATGGGCCGGATGACCACCTGCCCGTTCACAGCGATCGGCCGTTCCTGGATTGAATGCATTCCCAGGATCCCCGTTTGCGGCGGATTGATGATGGGCGTGGAAAGAAGCGAGCCGAAGACTCCCCCATTCGTAATAGTGAAGGTGCCCCCCACAAGTTCGTCCGGCTTCAGTTTCCCTTCCCGGGACCGCTTGGAAAAATCGCCGATGGCCTTCTCGACTTCCGCGAAACTCATTCGCTCGGCATTGCGCAGGACCGGCACGACCAGGCCGCGGTCGCTGGCGATTGCCACACCAATATCAAAATAATTATGATAGACAATGTCCGAGTCCCGAATCTCGGCGTTGAGCTGCGGAAATTGTTTCAATCCGTCAATGACCGCCTTTACAAAGAAGGACATGAAGCCGAGCTTCACTTGATATCGCTTTTCGAAGTTTTCCTGATAAGCCGCCCGGAGAGCCTGTACGCCGCTCATATCGGCTTCGTTGAAGGTCGTGAGCATGGCCATCTGTTGCTTGGCCTCGGCGAGCCGTTTGGCCGCCGTTTTTCGCAGCATGGTCATGGGAACCACTTCCTGCTCGCGACCGGCCAATGACGCCGGTTTGGACGCGGGCGCGGCAGTCGAAACCGCCGCCTTTTCAACGGGCTTGTCCGCCGTCCGGGTTTCGGCCTTCGGTTTTTCCGGGGCTGGTTTGGCCGCTTCCTTCTTTGGCGGAGCGGGAGCTTCGGCTTCCTTGCGCTTCTTGCCGGCGGCATCTGCCTTCCCCGGTTCGCCATTGGTTTCGATCTGTCCCACTGAGTCGCCGACCTTAATGGTTTCGCCAACCTGGCGTAATATTTTCAGCCGTCCATCCTCCGGCGCGGGCAATTCAAAAGTCGTTTTTTCGGAGTCAATGACGGCTACATTCTCGTCTTTTTTTACGGTATCCCCGTCGGCTTTGAGCCATTCGGCAATTTGCACTTCGGTGATGGATTCGCCAACGCTGGGGATGGTTAATTCTATAGGCATGGGATTAATGATTTGGTTTTACCTTGATTGTTGAGGTCACATCGCGAACGCCATGGGCTTCGAGCGCCAGGGCAACGGCCTTGCCGATGTCTTCCGGGGACGCAACCGTTCCGGAAAGCTTCACATGGCCCTGATCGCAACTGACCGAAATTTTCCAGACTGAAAGCGATGCATCCATCGCATATTTTGTTTTGATCTCCGCGACCGCCCGGGCGTCGGAGGCCGCATTGACCGCCGCCGCGCCGATATCCTGGGCCTTGCGGCGAACAACCTGGCCGGTGCGGGCGAGTTCATCTTTCACCTGGCCGGCGTTCAGGTCAAGCGTGTCCAGTTTCGCGCGCAAAGCATCAGACATGCTGTGAGCGGTCACGCCGGCATTGCTCGCGGTTTCCGCCGCCGCTTGTTCATAACGCTGCTCGGCTTCGGGATGTTCCGCGGCTTTCTTTTGGATATACCAGAACGCCGCCACCCCAAAAATGATGCCGAGAATCAAGCCGTTGAAAAAAGCGCGCATAGAAATCCTGGATCACGCCGCCGGCGATTTTGGCGCGGCGGCCGCTCTTCGCGATGACGGGTCGCCGGTGGTCTCAACGTCCCGGAAGGCGCGTTCAATCAGCTGTTGCTGTTCCCTTTTATGAGCCGCGGACGAACCCGTGGCGGGGCTGGCGGATTCATGCCGGCTCACGGGAGCGAACGGCAGGCGGCCGAAGAGGTGTTTGCCGAATTTTTCATGCAGATAACGCCAGGCCCCCATGTTGAACGGCTCTTCCTGGACCCACAAAACGGGCGTGCCGTCGGCATAAGGCGCCAACAGCTTTTCCAGCAGGTCGTCGCTCATCGGATACAATTGCTCAATCCGGATGATGGCGGTGTCGTTGTGCCGGCGCTGTTCGCGATAGGCGAGCAGTTCGTAATAGATTTTTCCGGTGCAAAGCAAAATGCGTTTCACATTTTGCGGCGGCAGATTGTCCGGCAAAAACTTTTGGAAATAACCCCGGGAAAAATCTTCCAACGGCGAAACGACCTTCGGATGGCGCAAAAGGCTCTTGGGCGTGAAAACCACCAGCGGCTTTCGCCATTTGCGGAGATTCTGGCGCCGGAGCAGGTGAAAGAGTTGCGCCGGCGTGGTGGGCTGCACGATTTGAATGTTATCTTCGGCGGCCAGAGTCAGGAAACGCTCGATGCGGGCGCTGGAGTGTTCCGGCCCCATGCCTTCAAAACCGTGAGGCAGCAGCATCACCAAACCGGACAGACGCCGCCATTTGTCCTCCGCGCTGGAGATAAACTGGTCCAAAATAACCTGTGCGACGTTGACAAAATCTCCGAATTGCGCTTCCCACAAAATCAGCGCCTCCGGATAATCCAGGCTGTAGCCGTACTCAAAGCCCAGCGCGCCGGATTCGCACAGCGGACTGTTAATGATTTCGACCGGGCCTTGTTTGTCGGATAAATGCTGGAGCGGCGAATAAGGGGCGCCATTTTCGTAATCGTAAAAGATCGCATGGCGATGGCTGAAAGTTCCGCGCGCGGAATCCTGGCCGGTCAAACGAACGCGGACTCCCGCGTCGGCCAGTGATGCCAGGGCCAGCGCTTCGGCCGCCGCCCAATCCAGCGGGGACTTGCCCTGGGACATCTCAATCCGGCGTTCAACAAATTGCTGCAATTTGGGATGCAAATGAAAATGTTGCGGAAGATCGGAAAGTTTGCGCAGCAGCGAGGACGCTTTTTCAGGCGCCACGCCGGTTTCAACTTCCTGGCGCGGTTCCGGACCGCCGGTATATCCGCTCCAGATGCCGGGTCTTTTCTTATGATTGTCCGAACCGTTGTTTTGATTGGCGGCCGCCAGTTCACGCTCCAGTTTCTCCTGGCGTTCATGTGAAATCCGATCCGCTTCTTCCGCAGTCACGCCATGCAGCTTTTGCAGGTGCTCATAATAACCGTCGCGCACACTTTTCCGCTGGCTGATGGCGCGGTAAAGGACCGGCTGGGTAAAGGTCGGCTCGTCGGTTTCATTATGGCCCAGACGGCGGTAGCCATACATGTCAATAAAGACGTCTTTCTTAAATTCATGACGGAAATCCATGGAAAGGCGCACCACTTGGGCGACGGCTTCCGGATCTTCGCCGTTCACCTGAA
>JASHPN010000114.1 GCA_030038175.1 Verrucomicrobiia bacterium | reverse complement strand
GCGATAAAAGGTGTAGCGATCGTAGGTGGAATTGTTCGTGCCGGCGGAGAGCAAATTGGTCGCGAATTCGATGGACGATTTGTTCGTGTTGAACAAATCCGACGGCGACCCGAAATAGTCGTTGGTATTCACCGCGCCCACCCAGGGCAAAATCGGATAATTTGCTGAAGAATAAGGACCGCCTGGACCGTCGAAGTTGGTATCGAAGGTGGTTTGTACTCCTACGCTGTACCAATCAATGCCATCGTTCCTGAAGGCAAAATCGCCCAGGGGCCCGAACATCATGTCAGCGCTTTGTAGCAAGGGGTAATCGTAACCGTACCGCCATGCCACGAGCGCTCGCGCGTCGTCGAATGCGACGCTGTTCCCCGCCTGGAGTTCGGGATACTCATAAGGCTCATTGAGCGCGTTCCAGAACGTCGGCGGATCCCATCGGTTGGTATTGAGGTCCGTCAGAAATGCCGCCAAATTGATTTCCCATGTGCCCACCCCCTGGTCACGCGAATAGCCGTCCGGCGAACCGGCCGTCATCGGGTTGACCTGGGGATTGCCATTCTTTTGCGCAAATACCTGGTTGTAATCATGATTTAAATCGAGCGAATTGGCCGGCACGGCGATATAGCAATAGCGCGCGATGAACGGATTATTCGGACCGTGCGGCGCGTCGGGATGTTCGAGGATGCCAATCCATTCCGGATCGCCGACCTCGAGGTTGGTCGTGAACAGGCCGTTCAAACGATTATCCACGTTGGTCACCCAGCCGTTGGTGTCATAGCGGCCGTTGCGGTTGAGATCCAGGTAAAAGCGGAAATCGTTTGAGCCGTAAAAGACGGGCGGGCGGGGATAATAAAGCAGGTTGGCGATATTCTGCTGGAAATCCGCCGGTGACAACGCACCGCCCGATCCGTTCGGCGGCTGAGCATAGGAGTTATAATTCACGTTGGTCGGATTGGCGATGCCCGAGACGAAGCCATACGAATTGATGTAATTGGTCGAAACCAGCAGGCTGAACACGTAAGGATTGGTGGTGGTGAGGATTTGCGCGACGATGCGCGCCTCGGCCTGGTTGAGCGCGGCGTCGGCGGCGAATTTGGCGGTGTTGGCGTCCGTGCCGATGGTGACGGAATTGCGCTCGCGCCGGCTGATTGCCAGGAAGGCAATCGCCATCACCAACGTGACGGAAAGCATGATGAGGGTGATGACCAGGGCCATGCCCTTGTTAGTCCGTAGTCCGTAGTCCGTAGTCCGTAGTTGGGGCGCAGCGGACGTTAAGCCGCGCTGCTCGACTCCGGACTGCGGACTGTGGACTGTGGACTTAAGACTGTGGACTGTGGACTGTGGACTTTTCATTGGTAAGCCGTGGGGTCGAAGTTGCGGATGGGGACGCGGCGTTCGAACAGATGGACCTGCGCGGCCGCGCCGGCGAGATAATTGCTTTGGGCGGCGCCGCTCAAACCTTCCGCGTGCTGCAAGGTATGGTCCTCCAGCGTGCCCAGCACGACATCAACCGAGGCGGGCACCGCGTTGCTGTAAAAAACCGCGTCCGTTACGCCATTTAAATCCGGGTTGAACCGCGCGAACCGCACGTGCATGACTTGCGGAAAGAGATAGCCATTGGTCATCCAAACACCGTTCGTATCGTAGGTGCGCGCGGTCAGATTGACCACCCCGTCCATCAAATGGCTCCATTGCGCCGAATTGGTGTATTGAAATCCTGCGAAGGTATCGAAGAGGAATGTGGCTCCCGAAGGGCCGGATGAAAAATTGGTGGTCATGTAAAAGCGATAAAGCGGAAACAGAGTTCCATCGGGAAGGTTCGTGTTGACGGAATAACCGGTGCCAACCCAACTGGGGACGCCACTGATGTTGGCCTTGCTCAAAATAAAAATATCTTCCAAAAGATTCGTCCGCGCCGCGCCGGAAGGGCTGCTGATGAGGGGTTGGACGAGAGGATAGGGCGATGGAAGAAGCAGGCCGGCAGATTTTTCCGAAATATAACAGTTCACCGGCGCATAATTATTTACGGACGGATCGGTCAAATTACTCGTCCAATCCGCATGCGCCATTTCGGCCATGTCGCTGGCAATCAAATCCATGACGGCCCGCCCGCTTTCGAGGGCGTCGGTTTGGGTGACGCTGGCGCGGAAGGCTTTTTGCGCCCCGGAAAACACCGCCATTAGCGCAAACACAATCAGGGACAGCAGCACCAGCACGACCAATATTTCCACGAGGGTAAAGCCGGCGCGCCCGCGCGCCCCCATCTGAGCCACGACCGCCTGCCGCGCCGTAGCCAGGCGAAGGCGGGTAAGGGAGTGCCCAGTGTCTTGCTTGCGCACATCGCTCTCTGATTTCAACGGCCCACTTCCGACTGACGGCGCTCCCGCTTGCTTACGCGCGCGGCTCGGTTGCGCTTCGCTATCGCACGTCTGGCGTGTCCCCATCTGAGCCGCGACCGTAAGGGAGCGACCGGGGTCTTGCGTACGCATATCACCTGTTGGTTTTACTGGCTCACTCCCGTCGCCCGGCGATCCCGCTTGCTCACGCGCGCGGCTCGGTTGCGGTCGTTGGCGCGTAAGGCCTGGCGCCGTATAGGTCGCCATTGGCGCGCCTTGTTCGTGAAGAACGTATCGAATTGCGCCCTCCAAATCCTCCTGCTTCCAAAGATAACGGGTGCTCCCGTGCCGCGCCCATCGCCTCCGCTCTAGTTGATCGAGCCCGGTTTCATTCAGGCGACGCGACGTATAAACTTTGAAATCGTTCATCACCTTTTCCGGCGGATCACCCGCCTGGACGATGACATGCACGTGCGTGGAACGAACATGTGCCGCGAATAACCACCAGCCGCGATGGGCACAGACTTCGCGAATAGCTTCAAGCACCTGGTCGCGCCGTTCCGTGTCCAATTCATAAGGCGACTCCCGCAAACGATCGCGCTCGACGGATTCGCGCAGTGAATTGGGTTCAATAACCGGTGTGCCAAAAACGTTGTGCCGGCGATCCACAGAACCACCAGCGTCTCCATGCACCCAGGCGCCGTAGCAGGCGAAAGTAATAAAATAGGCACGCGGACCTGTCGGGTGCGCAGGCAAGCCCGGCGTGGCGGGCGATTGCATCCGAGCCGCGACCGTGAGGGAGCGACCAGCGTCTTGCTTACGCATTTCACCCACAGATTTGGCCGACTCACTTCCGTCGCACGGCGATCCCGCTTGCTTACGCGCGCGGCTCGGTTGCGCGAGTTCGCCCGCCAAAAGGCGTGCGCGTCCACGTTCACCGTACCTTACGGGAACCGAACACAACGGTTCGTTCCCGAAATCAACGGACAAACGGCGGGCAAACATGGCGAATCTTCTCTTCATGGCGTGTTGGTGAACGTTTGCGGCTGATAAACGTATAAATTGGTGTTCCACAAAGTTCCCGGATTGGCCGGGTTGAAAAGCGGCTCATTCAGCAATTGCCCGGCGACGAGCGTGCGAAAAGTTTGCCTGCCCGAACCGAGATCGCCGTTGGGCAATTGCGGCCATTCGAAGGTCAGGCGCATCTCGTGCGCGTTCGGCTCCATGGTGAGCGTGAAATCCGGAACGACTAACCAGGGCGGATTTGGCGGGCTGAAGGGCGCACTGGCGTTCGCGGGCAGTTCCCAGTACGCCCAGTTCCAGAAATATATTGTCGGCGTCGCCGAAATCGGCGGTGGGGTATAGGGGTCTCGCAACGCCGTAGCGTATAAAAACTCATTCGTCTGAATCGGCATCGGCGTGTTGACGCAATAAATACGGTAGCTGAAGGAATCCTGCACCATCAGTGGATTGTCCTGGGGCGGCTTATCCACCGCCGAACCGCTGATGGAATAAACATACGCGACCACATGGTTGCTGATGCCGCCAAAGTAGAGGCTCGGAATCGGCTGGCCGTCGGCATCTCCCACATCAGAGGGACCGATAAATTCAGGCGTGCTCATGAGCCCAATGATGTTGGCGTTATTGGTAAGGGGAAATACGTTCATCGGATAGGGATAACCGGTCCCGAGGGTCGCGCTGGAGTAGGTATATCCATTCTGGCCACTGGCGACCACCGTGCTGTTGCGAGCGCCGACCGGTCCATATTCCGTCCAATAATTTGTGATGGCATAGACGTAATTGGTCAGATCCGTGCCGCCGAGGGAGCCGTTGCGGATGTCTTCCATGAAGACGCTCGAATCCTGGCCGATGATCGTTTGCTGGCGGTTGTCCTGCTGGGCATTCATGCCGATGGGCAGCACGCCGATGATGGCCACGAGGGCAATGCCGATGATTGCCAGGCAGATGGCAATTTCCATCATCGTGAAGGCGGATTGCCCCATCTGAGCCGCGACCGCCCGCCTTGCCGCAGCTTCCGGGCGGAGGCAGGTGAGGGAGCGACCAGTGTCTTGCTTACACATATCACGTGCCGATCCTAACGGCCCACTCCCGTCGCCCGGCGATCCCGCTTGCTCACGCGCGCGGCTCTGTTGCGCGCGGCTCTGTTTCAAAATTTTCATTGCATCTTATGGTATTCCAGGGTGGCGCGGCCGGTCAGGGCGTCAATGTGGATGACGTTGTAAGTCCCGTTGGTGCTGTTGCCCAGAGGGACTTCCGTCACCTGCGGCGAACCCGGCTGACCCGACGTCCCCATGAGCAGCGCATGGGTTTGTTGGTCGCGGTAGGGCGCTACGCTGCCCTGCGCCAGCGGAATGTCCACCCCGCCGCCCACGAAATCCTGGTCGAAATCCTGGCCCTCAGCCAGGGCCGCCGTCGTGAGCAAATTGCCGGAGTAATCCGACAATTGCCCCAGATAATTAAAGGCAATGTAAGGCAAGGGCGGGAAAGTCGCCCCCGCTTGCAGGGTGGAATCCTGCGTCGGAAATGGAAAGGTATTGGTCTGGCTGAACGGGTCTATGTTGAAATAATCGTTGCCGTTAAAAGGATCGGTAAAAGTGAAAGTGTACGGCGCGACGAGATTGCCGGCGTTATAAAATTTCCAGAGCGCAATAAAGGAACCGTCCGGCAGCGATTGCCAGGGCGCCAGATAATGCCATTGATGATTTCCCGGCTGGTCGCCGACCGCGCCATAAGCCATGAAGGTGTACCCGGTCAATTGCTTGTCCAGGAGATTGGACGCATCCGTCTGTTGCGTGACGGTTAAATCACCCCACCAGGTGCTGGCAGTGGGAAATGCTGCGCTTGACACCCAAAAATTGGTCGGCACAAAGACCATATAAACCGTGGTGCGCTGGGCCATGGCATATTGCCGGGCGCGGCCGATGTCATCCAACAACTGGCGCGAGGCGCTGACGCTGATGTTCGATTTCCCGAAATTCTTCAGCACCGGCACGCTCAACGCCGCGACAATGCCGATGATCACGATGACCGTGAGCATTTCGACCAGGGTGAATGCGGATTGCGAATTGCGGATTGCGGAATTCAACCACGGATGAACACAACGCGGCAAAGCCGCAACCGAAGGAGCGCGGACAGCTTTGTCCGCGCGAACATGGCAGTCCATTAATCCATCCATCCGTTTCGTTTTCATTCTATTGCCAGCTTAAAATATGATGTTTGTTTGCCGGGTCCGTCGCCAGGGCATTGGTATTGAACGACGACTGGCTGTGATTGAAAGGACCATTCGGGCCCATGGACCAGACCATGACATTGCCGTGAAAGGCGTAGTATCCATCCGGCTGCTGAGCCAGGCCGTTTAATCCGCTCCCGCCGGTTGCGCCCGTGGACGATGAAACCGCCGGAACACCGTAAAAAAGGTCCTCGCATTTGTTGTCGGCATTCAAATCAATGGAAATGATGTAAGGATTTCCCCACGGGTCGCGATAATTTAAATCCGTGCCGACGCCCGGAGACGAAGCGTCGCCGGTCATTTTTGCCGACAGATAAACTTCCTGCCGGGAATTTTTTTGATAATTGGCGTTGGCCGTCGGCCCGCCGCCCGGAAAGTTGGTGAGATCCAAAAGAATGGACATGATATCGGAGTTGCCCGCCACGTAATTGGCCGGAACCGGTGTCGGCGGCCAGGATTGGCCGGAAGCATTATTGTACGCGCCTCCATAGGTCACATTGGCCAGGCCGGATTGTTGCACGGCACTCGAGACCGGGAAATGACTGTAGGTCTGTTCATATTCCGTAATGGCAAGGAGGATTTGCTGCGTTTCAAGCCTCGCCTTGACTTCCCGGGCGTGTTCCTGCGCCCGGTTAACCACGACCAGCAGCATCGCGCTGAGGATGCCGATGATGGCGATGACGGTGAGGATTTCAACTAAGGTAAAACCGGAGATGTCGTACCTCCGGACGGTCAAGGCGCTACGGGCAGACGTGTTGCGTGTTGCGTGTTGCCTCAAGTATGGTTTCGCCGGTTTCGTTTTCATCTTATTGCCAGCTTAATACGTCGTCTTTGTTGGCGCCCTGGTTCGCCGGCTGGGTGGGATCCACTTTGCCGTCGGGACCGGCGGACCAAACCATCACGTTGCCGTGGAAAGTATAGTCGCCGGCGCCGCCGCCGGCGCCCGCCTGATAATTGAGACCCACCACGCCCGCGCCGGGGGTCGCGCCCGTGGACGACCCCACCGGCGGCATTCCGTAAAACGCGTCCGCCGCCTGGTTGTCCTCATTCAGATCCATAGTTATGACGTAAGGATTTCCCCAGGGATCGCGATAGACTAGATCGTTGCCGACGCCGGGCATCGGCAATCCTGAGTGCAACGGGTCCCAGCCGGAAACGTGCGTGTTCGGCAGATAGACATTCTGTTTGGGGTTCTTTTGATAATTGGTGTTGATCGTCCAACTGTCATTGTTCCAGTTATTGATGAAGTTGGTGTAATCCAGGAGGATGGCGATGACGGTGGAATTATTGGTATAGATGACGCCGTTTACCGGGTTGGTTGCGCCGACATCATACTGTGTGCCGGCGGGGGTCTGGAAAACACCGCCGTAAGTGACGTCACCCATGCCCTGCGCGTCGCTCGAAATCGGGAAACGGCTGTAGTCCGATTCATATTGCTGGACGGCATTTGCAATTTCGCTGGTTTCCAAATGCGCCTGGACCACTTTCGCGTGTTTTTGGGCCACGCTGAGAACGGGCATCAACATCGCCGCCAGGATGGCGATGATGGCGATGACGATGAGAAGTTCGACCAAGGTGAATGCGGATTGCCGATTGCGGATTGCCGATTGCGCAGATACGGCCCGGCGAGGAAGACGGGAAATATGAATGGGCGTGTTGCGTGTTGCGTGTTGCGTCAAGTATTTGGCGCCGTTCGAGCGCACAGGGAGGATAGGTTTTGTATTCATCGAATTTTTATGGCAACGGGCTGTTGTATTGCGGTTGATCTTTCCAATTGCAAATCAGATTGGTCTTGCCGCCCACGAAGACCTGAACCCAGAGGTCGTAGGAATTGGGATTGTTGACCCCCGGGTACAAATAGCGCCACGGATTGGCATTGCCGACGGACGTTTTGAACCCGGGCATGGGCTTATAAATCGCGTCCGAACTGGCGCCGGTCACGATCACACACACCCCATCAGTATTGGTGGCCATCTGGCCGGACTTAAGGCCCGGCAGGAAATCCTGCGCCTTGATCGCGTCATCGCCGCTGCCCCGCGTGCAGTTCATATAACCGCCCACGCCGAAATATTGCTGGACCACGGCGGCGCTGTTGGAACTGGTGCCGTCCAGCGTGATGAAATTCGACCCGGCGGCGCTGCCCGCATAGACCGCGGTTCCCACCAATTCGTAATAGAGCTGGTTGGTCAGCGCGGGGGGCAGGTAAGTGGGAGTGGCGTTGGTGTTGCCCGGCGGATAAAAGCCGAATTTGTCGTGGTAAAGTCCGATGGCCGTTTCGAGAGTTTTCTCCTCGCTCTGCGCCCGCTGAATGACGGAATTTTTGGCGACCATGTTATAAACCGGCATGACGAGCGCGGCCAGGACGGC